>JBFFSI010000159.1:0-1569 GCA_041572475.1 Woeseiaceae bacterium | reverse complement strand
TAGCGTCCGGCGGTCAACGTCACGGTCTCGGTGTGCATGTAATCCCAGCCCTCGGTTCGCGCCGAGTCGCGCAATCGGGCCGCCAGCACGTAGCGGCCGGGCGGGACCGCAAGACGTTCGTACACCGAGGCAGACCCGTCGCTCCAGAGACCCGAGGGCTGCGCCTGAAGGCGTGCGACCACAGCGCCATCGATGTCGAGCTCGACCAGCAGCGGCAGGCGCTCGCGTTCACATTGCTCGGGGATGCGCATATTCGGCTGCAGTTCCGCCAGCTCCTGGGGGCTCAGGCGCACGCAAGGCTTGACGCGATCGGCGGCATGGCTAAGCGAGACCTTGATGACCGCCATCTCCGCAGAGGCGTAATCGTAAGCCGGCGAGGCGGACAGCCAGCCGAGAAAAGCGGCAAACCCGCCGTAAAGCAGCAGCTGCGTACCGAGTTTCAGCGCCCTACGCATCACCCAGCTCCCGAAGCCTGTCCCGGAACGCGCAGAGTGCCGCGGCCCGGCGGCGGTGCGCACCTGCCGGCAGCCAGGCAGGCGCCACCCGGTCGAGCGCCACCCGTTCCCTGAGATACGGGTCCCGCTCGCGCGCCATGCGACGCAACGTCCATTCGTTGCCCAGCCGATGGTAGCAGTCGTTTTCGGCGCAGCCGGCGAGCATGACGCCGTCGGCAAACCGGCGCGAGAGCGCGAAGTCGACGAAGGCCGGCGGCAACATGCCAACACAGGGCAGGTTGATGACCCGCACGCCGTTGCCCTCGAGCCTCGCGGCGTCACTATGGTCGCAGGCGAAGACGATGACGCGCGGCCCGGTAGCCGGCTCCATCGGCGCCATCACGGCCTCGCGCAGCGCACCGATCGTGCGGTGTGGCAGCTCGATGCCGGGCTCGATGGGCCTCGCGCGCCGAAACGGCGTCGACGTCGGGCAAGACCCGGCACATATGCCGCAGCTCGTGCAGTTGCCGGCATCGACCACGGGCTCGAGATCGTACGGACGGCCGTCACTGCGCGGCACCATCGTCAGCGCCCCGAACGGGCAGTCGTCGAAACAGCGTGCACAGCCGTTGCAGTTGGCGAGGCTGACCCGGGCTTCGGGCGGCGTCTTCTCGGCCGGCAGCCAGGGCAACAGGCCCAGCAGCACGAACCCGGCCGCGACGTACAGCCAGAGCTGGCCGCCCGGAACCAGCTCCAGCAGCGGGTAACCCGCCAGGTAGAACCAGTCGAGATTCACCGTGGCGGGCACGGCGTCCAGGTCGGCGGGGCCCTGGCTGACGGCCGGGTAGGCCAGCGACAAAGCGACGAGCGCCACCGTGGTGCCGATGGCGAGCGGCCGCGGCGGGTTTATGCGCGCACCCGCATGCCGCTGCACGTGCACCCACATCCGGAGCAGCATGAACAGCGGCGCGAAGATGTGGATCAGCACCATTAGTGTGAAGAAACGCCCGCCCAGCGTGGTGCTGTCGAGGAAGTTGTTGGCTATCGGTTCCGCGAAAAACGGCAGGGTATCGAGCCATTCGGTGGTCGCGACGTCGATGTAATGCGCGAGCTTGTCCCAGACCAGCCGGTAGCC
>JBFFSI010000158.1:0-1926 GCA_041572475.1 Woeseiaceae bacterium | reverse complement strand
GCCAGCCGGTCCAGGTTGAACAGCGCCCAGACCACGGCCACGAGCAGCGGCACGGCCACGAGCCCGAACCCGACGAGGATCAGGCCGTTGAGTGATCTGGGGCGGTAGAATTTCATGTCATCAGGCGGCCCAGTAAGCGGTCGGGTCCTGGTCGGCGATCTTGCGCTCCCAGGCGAGACTGGTTCGCACGATCATGTCCAGGTCGTCGAACCGCGGCGTCCAGCCCAGCACCTTGCGGATCTTGTCGGCGACCGCGACCAGTTCGGGCGGGTCGCCGGCACGCCGCGGTTCCTGGCTGATATTGAGCGGCCTATCGGCGGCCCTTGCCACCGCGGCCAGCACTTCCCGCACGCTGTAGCCGTGGCCGTAACCGCAGTTCAGCGTCGTGGACTTGCCGCCGTCACGCAGGTAGCACAGGGCGTCGAGATGCGCCGTGGCGAGGTCCTCGACGTGGATGTAGTCGCGCAGCCCCGTGCCATCGGGCGTGGGGTAGTCGGTCCCGAATATGCTGACTCCGGGCCGCCTGCCGGTCGCAGCCTCGCAGGCCACCTTGACGAGCAGCGTCGCCTTCGGGGTCGACTGGCCGATCGTGCCCGTCGGCTCGCAGCCCGCGACGTTGAAATAGCGCAGCGATACGTAACGGGGCCCGCCGGCCTTGCCGAGATCGCGCAGCATCCATTCCGTCATGAGCTTGGAGCTGCCGTACGGATTGATCGGTTTGGTCGGTGTCGCCTCCGACGCGCGGCCGTCGGGCGGGATGCCGTACACGGCGGCCGTCGACGAGAACACGACGTGTTTCACGCCGCGGCGGTTCGCCACCTCGAGCAGGGTGCGACTGCTGGCCGTATTGTTACCGTAGTACTTGAGGGGATCGGCGACGGACTCCGGCACGATCGTGTGTGCCGCGAAGTGCATGACCGTGTCGATGTCGTGCTCGGCAAAGATGCGCTCGAGAAGCGCCGCATCGCCGGTATCGCCGATCACCAGTTCGCCGTGGGTGACCGCCGCCTCGAAGCCCGTGGACAGGTTATCGAGCGTGACGACGTTCTCGCCTGCCTCGCCGAGCTGCTTGACCACGTGGCTGCCGATATAGCCGGCGCCACCGGTGACGAGTATCTTTTCGTTGGCCATCAGGCACCCATTGTGTTTACTGTCGGCGCGAAACTGTGAACCCCGCGCTCGATCCAAACTGTCAGTTTATCAATACTCGGGGTCCTTAGTCGGACCTGCATCGCGAAATATTATGTGACAATGAGGCGACGTCGTGGCGAAAGATCAAGCATGCATCTCGTGAACCAGGGGCACTGGCGACCGGCCATCGTCGGGCTCGTGGCGATGCTGCTGTCGGCCTGTGGCGGAGGCGGCGGGGGCGGCGGCAACGGCGGCGGGTCGAATACTGTGGCCGTGTCCGGCGTCGTCAGCTACGAGTCCGTGCCGCCCGCGGCGGGTTGCCGGGGCCTGGACTTCGCCGCAACCGTCTCGCGGCCCATCCGCGGCGCCACCGTGCAGCTGCTGAATGCCTCGACCGGTGTGCAGCTCGGCAGCACGGTTGCCGGCGCCAGCGGCAGCTACCGCTTCACGGGCGTGCCTCGCGACACCAACGTCACGCTGCGAGTGCGCGCGGAGCTCAAGGACCCGAGCGTGCCCGGCTGGGACGTCGACGTGCGCGACAACTACGTCGAAGGGGGCTCGGACAACGGCCAGATCCCGCCGGCCGGGCTTTTCACCCGGCCGTTATACGTCGCCGACAGCAACGCGTTCAGCACGGGCACGAATGATGTCCTTCGTAATTTCACGGTTAGTTCCGGCTGGGACGGCGTGGCCTATTCCGGGGACCGGGCTGCGGCGGCATTCGCGATCCTCGATGCGATCTACCAGGCCATCCAGTTCATCCGGGCGACCGATCCGAACGCGGATTTCGCGCCG
>JBFFSI010000157.1:0-1999 GCA_041572475.1 Woeseiaceae bacterium | reverse complement strand
TCGACAACTACATGCCGCACGAGTTCTACGAGCTCGCCTCCGACGAATACCGGACGGCCGCCAACAAGTACATGCGCGCCGAGCCGAACTCGCGCAACTACCTGCGCTTCATCGTCGAGGAACTCAAGCCTTTCATCGACGCCAACTACCGAACGAGGCCCGGTCGCGACGACACCTTCCTGATGGGCTCGAGCGCCGGCGGCATGATCTCCCTCTACGGCCTCATCGAGTACCCCGAGGTGTTCGGCGGTGCCGCCTGCGTGTCGACGCACTGGCCGTCGTCGATGATGAAGGATAATCCCGAGGCCAATGCGCCGATCCTTGCCTGGCTGCGCGGCGCGATCCCGCCGCCCGGGGATCACAAGCTGTATTTCGACTTCGGCACGCTCGAGCTCGACAGCGACTACGAGCCGCACCAGCGTGCCGTCGACGACGTGCTTCGCGAGATCGGTTACGTTGCAGGCCCGCTCTGGCAGACGCGCAAGTTCGAGGGCGCGGGCCATAATGAGAGTGCGTGGCAGGCGCGCGCCCACATACCGCTGACGTTCCTGCTGGGGCGGGCGCAAAACGAGGAATAACGACATGCTGAAGATGCAGGCGAAACGCACCAATACCTTCTTCGCGATACTCGCATTGCCGGCAACGGCGCTCGGCTTCGCGCTGTCCGTGCAGATCTCGGCGCTGAGCTGGATCCTGACCACCAAGTACAACCTGGACGTGCACGACATCGGCCTGGTCTGGGCGGCGGGTCCGATCGCCGGCATCTTCGGCCAGGTGATCATCGGCGCCCTCAGCGACCGGGTCTGGCTCTGGAATGGCCGCCGCCGGCCGTTCATCCTGGTCGGCGGCGTCATCGCGGCCCTGATGCTGCTGGCGCTGCCGAGTATCGACATCATTTCGACGTCCCTCGGCATCGACGGCATCGTCATCGTCGCGCTCATCGTCGTGCTGTCCCTCGACTTCGCCATCAACGTCGGCTTCAACCCGACCCGTTCGATCATCGCCGACGTGACGCCCGAGGGCGTGGACCGCACCAAGGGCTACACCTGGATGCAGACCGTGTCCGGCAGCTTCGGCGTCGGCGCGCTCGCCATCGGCGCCATCTTCGACAACTACGTGCTGATCTATGTCGGCGTCGCGATCGTCTTGCTGTTCTCGATCATCCCGCCGTTCTTCATCGAGGAGCCGAGATCGCTCGAGGCCGAAGAGAGCGAGGCGGCTGCGGAGAAGACCTCGTTCGTCGGCGTCTTAATGGCCATCCAGCCGCTGTGGGGCTTTTTGATCTACGACATCTACGCGATGTCGCTGCGCATCGCCGGCATCGAGCACGATCACTGGTACGCCGAGATCGTCTGCGGGGCCCTGACCGTCTTCCTCATTGCGAAGGCGTTGCTGGCCAAGGAGGACGCGGGCGATCATCTCGTCGGCTTCCGCCAGGTGCTGGCGGCGCACTCGTTCAGCTGGGTGGGAATACACACGACCCTCGTGTTCCTGGTCGTGTACATCCAGAGCATCATGACCGGCGTCGACGACATCCAGCTCGGCCGGATCGGCTCGATGAGCTTCCTGGTCCTGCAGGCCGTCGGCGCAATACTGCCCGTGCTGGTTCTCGAGCCGCTGACCGAGAAAATCGGCCGCGTCCGCACGCACACGGCCTGCCTCGCGATCATGACGGTCGGCTACGTCGCGCTGTACTTCCTGGGCTCTACCCCGATATCGATTTACGTGCTGATGGCCGTTATCGGCGTCGGCTGGGCGTCGATCATCAGCCTGCCCTTCGCCATCATCTCGCAGAAGGCGGACAAGGCCGAGATGGGCCTGTTCATGGGGCTGTTCAACCTGTCTGTCGTACTGCCGCAGCTCGTCGTCAGCCTGGGCATCAGCCTGCTGGTGAGCCGTTCCGAGGACCTGCGCGTCATCTTCGTCGTGTCGGCGGTCGCGATGGCGCTCTCGACGCTGTCCTGGCTGCGAGTCCATGAGAAGTAGGCCAACGGCACTC
>JBFFSI010000156.1:0-2099 GCA_041572475.1 Woeseiaceae bacterium | reverse complement strand
GGTCCTGCGGCACTCGGCCGGCTGGGGCCTGTTGCTGATCCAGGCTGGCGCTGCGAACGCCGTCATGTGGGGTGTGCTCGATCGGCTGGGAAGGCCGCTGGCGTGGTGGTTCGATGTCGCCACCCTTGACCGGGTCGGCTGGCTCGGCGTCAACGTGTTGGCGGGAGCGACCGTGTACGTCCTGGTGCTTTTCATCCTGGGGCTGCGTCCCGCGGGCCTCGGTATCAGGCCGCACTGACATGCGACTCGTACGACACAGCAACGATCTGCCGTTCGGTGCACTGGCTGCCGGCAGCGTCGTCACGATCGGCGCCTATGACGGTCTGCACCTGGGCCATGCCGAGCTGCTCGGCCGGGTCAGGGCGGCGGCGGGGGAATCGGGCTTACCGTCGGTGGTCATGAGTTTCGAGCCGATGCCGAAGGAATTCTTTTCGGCGACAAGCCCGCCGGCGCGGCTCATGCGTTTTCGCGAGAAGTTCGAGGCGCTGGCAACCGCCGGTGTCGATATTTTCTACTGCCCGCGATTCGATGCGCAGATGCGCGATATCTCGGCCGACGACTTCGTGCGCCGTATCCTCGTCCACGGCCTCGGCGCCCGCCATGTCGTGCTGGGCGACGACTTTCGGTTTGCTCGCCGGCGCGAGGGGACGCTCGCGCATTTGCAGCGGGTCAGCCGGGCGTTGGAATTCTCGGTCGAACAGGTGCCGAGTGTCGTCGTTGACGGCGTGAGGGTAAGCAGTACGGCAATCCGCGAGCTGCTCTGGCAGGGTGACCTGGACCGTGCGAGCACGCTGCTGGGCCGGCCATACCGGATGTCGGGAAAGGTGGTCCGCGGCGAAAATCTCGGCCGCTCGCTGGGTTACCCCACGGCCAACGTCGATCTCCGCCGCCGGCAGAGCGCCGTCATGGGAATATTCGCCGTTCGGGTCCACGGACTGGCCGGCGGACCGCAAGATGCCGTTGCGAGCGTCGGTGACCGCCCGACGTTCGGGGGCAAGAAACCGATTCTCGAGGTGCACATCTTCGACTTCGACGAGGATATCTACGGCCGCTACATCCACGTCGACTTCATCGCACGGCTGCGCGGCCAGGAGAAATACGACCGCGTCGCGGACCTGGTTGCGCAGATGCACCGGGACGCCGACAATGCGAGGTCGATACTCGAGGCCACGGCGGCCTGAAGGATACCGGATTGACCGACGTGCAGGACAAGAGCATTCGCGGGTACGTTGCCTGGATGAGCATCGCCTTGCTGGTGGTTGCGGCCGATCAGGCCACCAAGTGGGCCATCGTCGAGTTCTTGCCGCTGTATGACAAGTATCAGCTGAGCAGCTTTCTCAATCTGACGCACCACCAGAACACCGGGGCGGCGTTCAGCTTCCTTGCTGACGCAGGCGGCTGGCAGCGCTGGTTCTTCGTCGTGCTGGCGACCGCAGTCAGCGGCGTCATCGCCGTGTGGCTGTACAGGATCCGCGAAAACGGGCCGCTGATCCTGATGGCGGGGCTGTCGTTGGTGCTGGGCGGCGCCATCGGTAATCTGATCGATCGCGCCCGGCTCGGCTACGTCACCGACTTCGTACAGGTCAAGTTCGCCGGCGTGCCTTTCATGGACCCGTTCCCGTCGTTCAACGTCGCGGATGCGGCGATCACCGTCGGCGCCGCGTTCCTCATCATCGACGCGTTATTCCTGAGCGGCCGAAAGGGATCCTAGATCCTGTAGGAGCGGCTTCAGCCGCGACATGCACCATGGCTTACGGGCCCGTCACGAGGTAGGCGCGCTCGCTTAACCTCGCTCGCCGTCCATGGCTCGCTCGGATCGTTCTCCGCTTGCTCGGGCGTCCTGCTTCGCTGCACTGCGCACGACGCTCGCGCGCCCACGCACGTACCGGGCCCCTGCGGCTTGAGGGGTGGCCGTGGCCGGGGAGTTCCTAGAGCGTCGTAAGACGCGCGCGGAGCAGGGATAGCGAGAGCGCGCGTCTTCACGATTCGAGCAAGGCAGGGATGCCGCAGCGAGATTGAGCGAGAGGAAGCTCGCCGGGTGCGGGTGCCATGCGCCGCGCTTCAGTCGCGGCTAAAGCCGCTCCCACAGAAGCCGATCC
>JBFFSI010000155.1:0-2117 GCA_041572475.1 Woeseiaceae bacterium | reverse complement strand
GGTGCCGAGCGGCCGCGAGGTCCGCGCCAGGCGATTGAGGATGGCCGACCGGAATGCCCCCGTCGCCGGGGTGGGCACGTAGCCGTTGATGTTGACGGGGACGACCTCGGCGCGGTGCATTTCGTCGCCGTCCATCCAGACGTAGACGAGCATCGCCATCTGCGTCGTGTAGTCGAACTGGTCGAAGAGGAAATTGCCCATCGAGTAGGCGATTAGCCGGTCTTTGTAGATCTCGAAGCCGTGCAGCACGTGCGGATGGTGGCCGATCGCGATGTCCGCGCCGTAGTCGATGGCCTGCCGGAGACGCATGCGCTCACTCATGGCCGGCATTTCGCTGTACTCGATGCCGCTGTGATACTGGATGACCGCGACCGTGCCCGCGTCGATCGGCGCCAGGTCCTCGGCCAAGACCTCGCTGTTACCGAGCGCCGCGCCGCCTTTGTCGCCACTCGCTGCCTGCGTCGGCGAGAACAGGCCCGCCCAGCCGACGTAGCTCAGGAACCGGTAAGGCTGGTCCCCGATCTCGACCGCCTGCGCCTTCCTGGCCGAGGCCTCGTCGAGCCCGGCGCCCGAGTAGTCGAGACCCGCATTCTCGAGAGCCTCGAGCGTCGGCACGAGGCCCTGCGCCTGGTAGTCCCAGGTGTGGTTGTTGCCGAGGGCCGCATAGTCGAAACCGGCCCAGCTCAGCAGCTCGGCGAGCTCGGGCGGCGAATAGAACGTGAAAGACTTCGGCAGCCGCTCGGTCAGTTTGTCTGCCGACATCTGGGTCTCGACGTTGACCGAGGCGTAGTCGGCCAGCTGCACGTACGGGCGGATGACCTCCAGCAACTTCTTGCCGTCTTCGAGCACGTGCCCCTCGCGGACGAGCACCGGCTCGCCGGGCAGCGGCTCGAAGTACCGCCGCGCCAGCATCGCATCGCCGGCAAACAGCAGCAGCCGACGGCCGGCCTGGCGGGTAACCAGCTCGACGCGCAGCCTGTTGCGCAGCGCCTCGACATCCGACCGATGCAGCGTGTGCCTGAAACCGTAGTAGCCATCGGCGCGGATATCGAGCACGGCCACATCCGCGTCCACCTCCAGTTCGAAGCGGCCGAAACGATCAAGGGGGACTCGTTCGGGCCCGTGCGTAATGACGGCGTTCTCGACCGGGTCGCCTGACTCATTGACGACCGTGCCGGAAACGCTCCAGCCGTACGCATTGGAAGCCAGACCGAGGGCGACGGAGAGGAGCAGCAGCGACAGCGATGTTTTCATGCCCGCATCATGCCATCAGGGCCTGCGTCGCCGAATTCGATTGCTACGCGATGCTATAACCCGAGGTTATACTGCAGCTTTGGGGGGCGGGCATGCGACTGCGCCAGATCGAAGTCTTTCACGCCATCTACTCGACGGGTTCGATGACCAACGCGGCCGCAATGCTGAACGTGTCGCAGCCGTCGATCTCGAAGGTGCTCGCCCACGCCGAGCAGCAGCTCGGCTACCGCCTGTTCGATCGTGTCAAGGGTAAGCTGATCCCGACACCCGAGGCGCACCAGCTCTTCCTGCACGTCAGGACCGTGTACAAGGACGTCGACCGGCTGCGTCACGTCGCGGCCAACATCAAGTCGGCCGGCGCCGGGCGCATCCGCGTCGCCGGCACCCCGGCATTCGGCCTCGAGGTGCTGCCGAGGGCCATCGCGACGTTCATGGCAGAGCACCCCGGCACGGCGTTCGAGGTCGAAACGCTGCACCTCGATGCCATTTATGATGCGCTGCGCGAGGCGCGCATCGATGTCGGGCTCGCGTTCGACCCGACCGACAGTCCCGGCATCGACCAGCACAAGCTGGCCGGCGGACGCTTCGTCGTGCTCGCCCGCGACGACGAGACCTTCGTGGGCAAGGACGAGCTGACCGTGAAGGATCTCGAGGGGTATCCGTTTATCGCGCTGAACAGGCGCGGCCCGCTCGGTAAGTCCCTATCCGAGTACCTCGCTGGTCAGGGCGCGAATCTCGACATCGTGGCCTGGAGCGAGACCTACCACGTCGCGCGGGAACTGGTTGCGCAGGGCGTCGGCGTGACGATTGCCGATGACGTGACGGCGCGCTCGGGGCCCGCCGGCAATGTGCGCAGGATTCCG
>JBFFSI010000154.1:0-2140 GCA_041572475.1 Woeseiaceae bacterium | reverse complement strand
GCGCATCAGGAAATAGAGCACGCCGATCGCGAGCAACAGGCCCAGCCCCAGGTTGTTCTTCACGAGTTCGATGGCCCGGCGGATGTGTATCGATGCGTCGAAACTCAGGTCCATCTCGAGACCGGCTTCGGCCAGCGGCCCCGCGTTCAGCTCGACGATAGCCTCGTTGACGCCGTCGAGTATGGCGACCGTGTTGGCGTCGTACTCGCGCTGCACGGTGATGTAGTAGGCCGGGAAGCCGTTGCGCAGCGTGAACCCGTCCTGCTTGCGCGGCACGATCTCGACGTCGGCGACCTCGTTGAGGTAGATGGGCCGGTCGTTGCTCCAGCCCACGATCAGTTCGTTGAGCTGGTCCGGGTCGAACTGGCCGACGAAGCGCACCGTGTACTGGCGCCGCCCAACGTCGGCGAACCCGCCGGACGTGTCGGTGGCGCGGGACACCGTGGCGATGATGTCGCCGATCTGGATGCCGAGCGCAGCGGCGCGGTAGGCATCGAAGGTGATGTGAACCTCGCGCGGCTGTTCACCCTGCAGGTCGACGCGCGATACGCCGGGAATCCGCGCCAGCCGCGGCTGCACGTACTCCTCGATCAGCCCCTGGTACTCGGCGAGTTCCTTGACCGGGTTGTCCGGCAGGACGCGAATCAGCAGCGAGGCGGCGCCGGGCGTCTGCCCGCCGCCGCCGGCAAAGACCTGCGGCTCCACCGCGTCGGACGGCCCCGGCGGGACCTGGCTCAGGCTGTTGATGACGTCGAGCTTGGCGGCCTGGATATCGGTGCCGACGGCGAAGCTCAGGTTGACGAAACCCTGGCCACGGCCGATGAACGAATTGATGTTGGTCAGGCCGGGAATGTTCTTCAGGACATTTTCCTGCGGCTCGACGATGTTGGCTTCCATCTCCTCGGGAGCCGCGGCGCGCCAGAAGTTGGCCACGGAGACCTGCGGTTCCTCGATGGTCGGCAGCAGCTGGATCGGTAGCGAGGCTACGGAGGTCAGCCCGAACAGCGCGACCAGCGCAACGGCGACGGCGACGGAAGGCCAGTGCCGGGTGCTCATCTCGGTAATGCTCATTGTGCTTGTTTCCCTGCCCCCCAAGTTTCTTTTAGATGCGCGAACCCCCCCGATCGTTTCGGATATAAGTAATTGGCATAAGCTGCCCCGCGACCGGCCGGCCGCGGGGCCCCGAGGCTAGTGTTCGCGCCGGGGTATGGGCTCGCCGAGCATCAGGGCGCGGATGTATTTCACGGGCGGCGAGCCGTAGGACAGGGCCTGGTCGTGATAGCGGCGCAGCGTGAATTCCTCGCCCCAGGCCGCTTCGATCTCCGCGCGCAGCCTGATCCATTCCTGGAAGCCGACGAAATACGTGGACAGCTGTGCCGAGGTCAGCTGTGCCCGCACCCACTTGCCGGCCGCCTCGCGCTCTTCCTGGAAGCCACCCTCGATCATGAGCCGCATCGCCTGCTCGCGGGACATGCCGTCGACGTGGATCGCGGAGTCGATGATGGCATTGGTGATGCCGCGCAGGTACCACTTCAGCAAGATCAGCCGCTGCAGCGGATCGCCGCCCTGGTAGCCCTCGTCGATCATCACCCTCTCGGCGTAGACGGCCCAGCCCTCGACCATGGGTCCCGACCTGAGCACGCTTCTGAGGGCAGACGGGTAGCGATTGCTTAACGCGATCTGCAAATAGTGGCCGGGCACGCCTTCGTGGATCGTGAGGTTCTGTATCGAGTACAGGTTGTATTCGCGCAGGAACGAGTTCACCTGCTCGTCGCTCCAGTCCCCGGGCAAGGGTGCGACGGCATAGAACGCGCGCTGGCCCTTGTCGAGCGGCCCGGGCGGGTCGAGGTACGCGACCGACACGCCGCGCCGGAATTCGGGCATGACGATGATCTCGACCGGCTCGTCGGGCATCGTCACGACGTTGTTCTCGATGACGAAATCAGTTGCCTGCTGCAGCTGCTGTTTCGCGACGTCGATGATGCCGTCGCGCGGCGGCAATTCCTGGTAGGCCTGCTCGAGGGCCGCGCGGATGATCGCCTGCTTGTAGGTTTCGTCCGGGCTGTCCGGAAACGCCGTGTACGGGTAGGTCGCGGCATAGACTTCCTTGGCCGTCTCGTACATCTGGTTGCGCACGCTC
>JBFFSI010000153.1:0-2168 GCA_041572475.1 Woeseiaceae bacterium | reverse complement strand
GCGCCGCGCCGGCTTCATCTTCGACGAGCGGGCCACCTATCGCCGTGTAATCCGGATCATCGAGGACAGGCTGGGCCCGGATTCCGTCGAGCTGACAGAGCCGCTCATCCTGCTCGGCCGATCCTTTCTCCTGATGGACACGTCGGGAGCCACGTCGTACCAGTCGGCCTCGGTGTCGACGGGCGAGACCTACTTGAAGCGGGCACTCCGAGTCGCTGTTGAAAGCCCCGATTCCAGCTGGCAAGGCATTGCGGATGCGACCCTTGCTCTCGGTGATTTCTACATGCAGATTGGCAACTCGCAGCGTGGCCGGGAGGCCTACCGCAATACGTGGAATCTCCTGTCGGAGCAGGATATACGAGGAGAGAAGCTCGAAAGACGGCGTGCCGAACTCGAAACCATTCGGCCGCTCAGGTACAACGAGCTACCCGAGTATATCGGCGACGCGCAGCCGACAGGTATCCAGGAGGCAGATGATCCGATTCGACAAGGCACGATCACGATGAGTTATACCGTGACGGATCGCGGTCGCGCTGAAGACCTGAAGCTCGTCGAGCAGCAGCCGGACGCCTTCGTCGAACTACAGAGGAATGTCATCCGCGAAGTGCGTCGCCGCGTCTTCCGGCCCCGCTTCGAGGACGGCGAGCCCGTCGCGACGCCAGGCCAGGTGCTCGTGCACACCTTCTATTATCGGCAGTCGGATCTGGACGCGCTGGAAGACGAGACGGCGCCGGATACCGACGGCGAGTCAACCTGACGGCCGGCGCCAACCGGCCGAACACGGTATCATTGACTGCTCGCACCAAGCGCTGCCAGCAGGCATTCTGACTATGCACTTCGTCAACGGAAACCCGATCAGGGGTCCTTTCGACCCCGGACTGGCACGGGCCGTATTCGGTCTCGGCTGTTTCTGGGGCGCCGAGCGGCGGTTTTGGCAAACCGAGGGAGTCTTCACGACGGCTGTCGGCTACGCGGGCGGCACGACGCCGAATCCCGACTACCAGACCGTTTGCACCGGTACTTCCGGTCACGCCGAAGTCGTGCTCGTCGTCTTCGACCCGAACTCCGTCAGCTACGAGGAACTGCTGCGAATTTTCTGGGAGAACCACGATCCGACGCAGGGAATGAGGCAGGGCAACGACATCGGCACGCAATACCGCTCGGCCATTTACACTGTCGACGAGTCGCAGGACGCGGCAGCGCGGCGCTCACTCGATGCATACCGGCAGGAGCTGGCGAAAGCCGGTTACGGGCCTGTCACGACGGAGATCAAGCCGCTCGACGAGTTTTACTACGCCGAGGACTACCACCAGCAATACCTTGCCAAGAACCCGAACGGCTACTGCGGCCTCGGTGGTACCGGGGTCGCCTGCCCGGCGGGACTCGGCCTCGACGACCGGCAGACGGCCTGAGGACCTGGCACCGCCACATCACGCGCATCAGGAAGGGGGGGAACAGCATTGGCAACCACGAAGAAGACGAGCCGCAAGCCGCGCAGGCCTGGCCGCAAGCAGGCCGAGGAAGCGATTCGCACGCTGTTGCTCTGGGCCGGCGATGACCCGCAGCGAGAGGGTCTGCTCGACACGCCCAAGCGCGTTGCCAGCGCCTACGAAGACTGGTTCAAGGGCTACAAGCAGGATCCCGTGGCCTACCTCAAGCGCACCTTCGAGGAAGTCGAAGGCTATGACGAGATGATCGTCCTTCGGGACATCGAGTTCGAATCACACTGCGAACACCACATGGCGCCGATCATCGGCAAGTGCCATGTCGGCTACCTGCCGCGCAACAAGGTGGTTGGCATCAGCAAGCTCGCTCGCGTGGTCGAGGCTTTCGCCAGGCGCCTCCAGGTGCAGGAGAAGATGACGGCGCAGATTGCCAACTGCATCCAGGACGTGCTGAACCCGAAGGGCGTCGGCGTCGTCATCGAGGCCGTGCACCAGTGCATGACGACCCGGGGTATCCACAAGACGGACGTCTCGATGGTGACCAGCCAGATGCTCGGCGGCTTCCGCAAGGACGCCCGCACCCGCGCCGAGTTCCTGCGCATGATCGGCAACCCCCGCTAGCGCCCTGCGGAAAGGGCCGCCGGGCGCACGTTGCGCGTGCTGCGGCCTCTACTCGAGGCCGAGCACGGCGGCGCCCTGTTCGAACGAGATATCCACGGGAAT
>JBFFSI010000152.1:0-2362 GCA_041572475.1 Woeseiaceae bacterium | reverse complement strand
GGCGGTCGCCCCAGAGGCCGAGCTGCAGGCACTGCTCGCCGAAGATCCCGTCGAACGCCTCCTCGACGATGCGGCTCTCCTGCGCCAGCAGGGCCCGGCCGAGGGGCGTCTCGAGCCAGTCGTGGACCGACGCCGGAAAATGTGTGCCTGTCGTCACTTTCATCGCCTCGTGTCGTATTGCGTCCCGATTTTGTCGCTTTGCCCTTGCGCCGCGGCGATTGGCCGGTACGATAGCCCGATGCTTTTGACAGAATCCCGATTATTGCAAAGATTTCGCGCCCTTGGCGCCATATCCGTCACCTTTTTGCTAGTTGGCATGGGCGGCGCGGCGCACGCGCAGGCGCTCGGCAACGTCGCGGCCGCCGTCGAGGGTGACAACCCCAGCCTGACGCTGATCTCGCCGCTCGACGGCCTCTGGGACCAGCTGGAGACGGTCGAGCCCGACGCCGACGACCTGCTGGCCCGCCTGCGCGACGGCTTCGAGCTGGACTGGGACGACAACCGGCGGATCCAGGCCCAGCTTAAGTGGTTCGTCTCGCATCCCGCGTACATGGAGCGGGTGTTCACGCGGGCGCAACGCTACCTGCCCTACATCACCGACGAGCTGGAGCGCCGCGGCCTGCCGCTGGAGCTCGCACTGCTGCCGATCGTCGAGAGCGCCTACGACCCTTTCGCCTACTCGCACGGCCGCGCGGCCGGGCTCTGGCAGATGATCCCGGGCACGGCGAAGCGCTTCGGCCTCAAGCAGAACTGGTGGTACGACGGTCGCCGCGACATCGTCGAATCGACGCGCGCCGCCCTCGATTACCTCGAGCACCTCTACGAATTCAACGATGGTGACTGGCTCAACGCCATCGCCTCGTACAACTCCGGCGAGGGCAATGTCCGCCGCGCCGTGAAGAGCAACCGCGCCAAGGGCAAGCCGGTCGACTTCTGGAACCTGCGCCTGCCGCTCGAGACCAGCGCCTACGTGCCCAAGCTGCTGGCGCTCGTCGAGATCGTCAACGACCCGGCGAAGTACGAGCTGACGCTGCCCTACATCGTCGACGGGCCGCAGTTCGGCATCGCCGAGGTCGATACGCAGATCGACCTCGCGCTGGCGGCGGAACTGGCCGGTGTCGACGTCGACACGATCTACTCGTTCAACCCGGGCTACAACCGCTGGTCCACCGACCCGCAGGGGCCCCACGCGCTGGTGCTGCCGCTCGACGCGGTCGAGCCGTTCCTCGAGGCCGTAGCCGGGGTGCCGCCCGCCGAGCGCGTGCGCTGGAAGCGCCACCTCGTGAAGAACGGCGAGGCCATCTCGCAGATCGCCAACACGTACAACACGACCGTGTCGGCGATCCGCTCGACCAACGACCTGCGCGGCAACATGATCCGCGCCGGCCACTACCTGATGATCCCGGTGGCGACGAAACCGCTCTCGGCCTACAGCAAGAGCGCCGATGCGCGCCTCGCCGCCACCCAGAACCGGCAGCGCGCCGCCAACCGCATCGAGCACGTCGTCGCCTCAGGCGAGAGTTTCTGGACGATCAGCCAGCGCTACGGCGTGACAACGCGCGAACTGGCCGCCTGGAACGGCATGGCGCCGCGCGACCCGCTGCCCATCGGCCGCAAGCTCGTCGTCTGGAGCGATTCGAAGGTCGTCGACACGCCCCGGATGTCGCCGACGGCCGCGCTCGGCAACACGACGCGCAAGGTCAATTACACGGTGCGCAACGGTGATTCGCTGTACCTGATCGCGAGGAAGTTCCGCGTCGGCATCGACCAGATCGCACGCTGGAACAACATCGATAAAAACAAGATACTGCGGCCGGGACAGAGGTTGACGATGTACGTCGACGTTACCCGCCAGTCTAGTTAAGGGGAAAGTCTATGGGCTTCATGGCCGGTAAACGGGCGCTGATCGTCGGCGTCGCGAGCGATCGTTCGATCGCGGCAGGCATCGCCGAGGCATTTGCGCGCGAAGGCGCCGAGCTGGCGTTCACCTACCAGAACGACAAGCTAAAGACCCGCGTCGAGAAACTGGCCGAGCGTCTCGGGCAGGACACCGGCCTGCTCTTCCCCTGCGACGTGAGCTCCGACGAGGAGATCGACGCCGTGTTCGAGAACCTCGGCAAGCACTGGGACGGGCTCGACATCCTCGTGCACTCGGTGGGCTTCGCACCCCGCGAGCAGCTCGCCGGCGGCTTCGTGGAGTCGATCACGCGCGAGGGCTACGCCATCTCGCACGACATTTCCGCCTACAGCCTGGCCGCGCTGGCGAAAGCCGCGCTGCCGATGATGGAGGGCCGCAACGCTGCGATCCTGACACTCACCTACGACGCGGCAACCAAGGTCGTGCCGAACTACAACGTCATGG
>JBFFSI010000151.1:0-2471 GCA_041572475.1 Woeseiaceae bacterium | reverse complement strand
TCTTTACCTCGCGGCTCTTGATAAAGGGCAACAGCAACAGCGCGAGAATCATGAGCGCCGAGTCGATATACAACGCTGCCGTGTAGTCGTAATTCTCGGCCACTCTCCCCTGCCAGTAATTGGTGATGCTGACGCAGAGATTCGAGATCGCCATGTAGGCGGTGAACTGGGTCGCCGCGACCGCCGGGCTCGTCAGGCCCATGAAGATGGCCATCCGCGAGCCGTACGCCATGCCGAAGAGGAAACCGTGGGACATGACGACGGCATAGAAGTGCGAGAGCGGGATGGCCGACAGCCCCACGGCCGCGATCTGCATGCCGAGATACACCGTGGGTACCGCCGAAAGCGCGAAGAAGATGCCCGTGGTGAGCTTCACGCCGACCCGGTCCGCGATCATGCCACCGACGACGCAGCCGATACCCGCCAGCGTCGAGTTGAGGATCGACACCTGCGAGATCTGCGTTTCGCTCAGGCCGTAGTCGACCTGCAAGGTCGTCAGCAGGGCATAGGCCAGCGCCATCGCGCCCTTTGGCAACAACGCGAACAGCAGACCGAGCTTGGGTCCCGGGCCCGACTCCATGAAGCCCGTGTAGAGGTTGCGCACGAACTCGCCGAGGACGCCAATGAAATGCTGGAAGCCACCAATCCGTCGCGGCTCGGGAATTTCCCTGGCGATCGGGTCCTCGATGAACAGCAGGCAGAAGATCAGGTTGGCGAAGAGCATCACGCTGACGTAGGTCAGCGCCGCCTCGAAGCCCCACAGGCCATACACGAAGATCGCGCCACCGCCACCGAGCGCGATGCCCAGGTACTGGCCGCCGAACATGAAGCCGTTACCGGTGGCTCGCTCGTCGTCCCGCAAGACGCTGACGGCGAGCGAGTCGATAGCCACGTCCTGCGTCGCGCAGAAAAAATTGTTCAGCACGATAACCCACAGCAGGACCTGGAACTGCGCAGAGAAATCGATGGTCCCGGCGATCATGAGGGTGATAATCATCATCACCGTGCAGAAGACGATCCACGCCTTGCGACCGCCGAATCGCTCCAGCCGAACGATGTCAATCAACGGCGCCCACGCCCACTTGAAGGACCAGGGCACGAACAGCGCAGCGGCGAACAGCCCGATCTGCTCCAGGGTCAGGCCCTCCATGCGCATGAAGGCCGCCATCGCCGTCATCGTGAAGCCGTAGGGAATACCCTCGGAGATATAGAGTATTCCGAAGGCGGCCAGCCGGCCCTTGCGACTTTGCAGCAGATTATTCGCCAAAAGTCACCACCCGCGACTCGCCATACGAACGTGGATCCGACGCGGGCACCAGTTGCTCGCCCTCCCGCCAGACGATCTGGACGTTGCCGAACTCCCAATCGTGCGGCTGGGCCCGGTAGCCGCGATCACCCAGCGCCGAGACCGTTTCCGCCGGTAACGGCCGGGTGACGCTGTAAGTGACCAGGTCCGGCGGCAACAGCTGGTGATGAAAGCGTGTCGCGTCGACGGCCTCGAGCGGCGTCAAGCCATAATCGAGCACATTCACGATGACCTGGAAGACGGTCGTGAATATCGTCGAGCCGCCCGGCGTGCCGAGGACCATTTGCACCTCGCCGTCACGTAACAGCAAGGTCGGCGTCATCGACGACAGCATGCGTTTGCCGGGCTGGATCTCGTTCGCCGTGCTGCCGACCACGCCATAGATGTTCGGCACCCCGGGCTTGGCGCTGAAGTCGTCCATCTCGTTGTTCAGGAGGAAGCCCGCCCCCTCGACCACGACACCGCTGCCGAAATCCCAGTTCAGCGTATAGGTGTTGGCGACGGCGTTGCCCCACTGGTCGACGATCGAGAAGTGCGTCGTGTTCGGGGGCTCGAGGCCGGGCGGGATGTCGCCAACCTCTGAGATGGCGTCGGGGTTGACCTCGAGCGCGCGCTTCGCGATGTAATCGTCGTCGATGAGCTCCCCGATGCGATTGTTTACGAAATCCGGATCGCCAAGATATTCGGCACGGTCGGCGAAGACGCGCTTCTCCATCTCGGCGACGAGGTGGATGTATTGCGGGGAGTTATGCGGGACGTCCTCGAAATGATGCGCCAGGTAGTCCTTCATCTTCAGGAGCTGTATGAGCGCGAAGCCGCCGGAACTGGGCGGCGGCGCGGTCACGATCTCGAAGTCGCGCCAGGGCGAGCGCAGCGGCTCGCGCCAAACGGCCGCATAGGATTCCAGGTCCGCAGCGGTGATCAGGCCGTTGCTGAGCGGCATCTGCGCAACGATCAGTTCCGCTGTCTTCCCGCGGTAGAAGTCCTCAGGGCCGTGCTCGGCGATGCGACGCAGCGGTTCGGCGAGTTCGGGCTGCCTGAACCGAGGCCCTGCCCGCATGAAACCGAAGTGGGCAAAGAAATTGGTCTCGGCGTCGAACCAGTCGCGCTGATCCGCGACGTCGGCGACGAGATCGGGATGCGGCTCGAAGCCGTCCTCGGCCAG
>JBFFSI010000150.1:0-2561 GCA_041572475.1 Woeseiaceae bacterium | reverse complement strand
ATAGAACGCGCGCTGGCCCTTGTCGAGCGGCCCGGGCGGGTCGAGGTACGCGACCGACACGCCGCGCCGGAATTCGGGCATGACGATGATCTCGACCGGCTCGTCGGGCATCGTCACGATGTTGTTCTCGATGACGAAATCAGTCGCCTGCTGCAGCTGCTGTTTCGCGACGTCGATGATGCCGTCGCGCGGCGGCAATTCCTGGTAAGCCTGCTCGAGGGCCGCGCGGATGATCGCCTGCTTGTAGGTTTCGTCCGGGCTGTCCGGAAACGCCGTGTACGGGTAGGTCGCGGCATAGACTTCCTTGGCCGTCTCGTACATCTGGTTGCGCACGCTCTCGTACTCGGCCTCGGCCCGAATTCGTATTTCCTTGCGGTCCAGTGGCGAGTCGAGGGCGAACGCGAGCTTGGTGTCGTAGAGTTCGGCCCCGATCCGGAAGTCGCCGGCCGCGCGCGGCAGCAGCTCTTCCTCGAGCCAGGCCTGGTGCTCGGCGATCGCATCCCGCGCGGTTTCGATCGCGGCCTCGAGCCGGCTGCGCACATCGGCAGGCAGCGCATCCAGCTCGGGCAGGATCATCGCGTCGATGATCGTGCCGAGGCCGGGGTTCTGCTGGATGGCCGTTTCCGCATGGATCTTGGGAACGCGTTCGGGCTGCAGGGCCTCGCGCGCCTGGGCGAGGAAGCGCGGCATCTGTTCCAGCCTCGCGGCCGCGGCTGCCAGCCGCTGTTCGATCGGGGCGAAGTCGCGTGCGAGCAGGCCATAGATGGCGCCGCCGGATAGGTTCACGTAGTAAAGCGGGTTCCACGCCCAATCCTCGAGCGTTTCCAGCGACCAGATGTTCGATTCGAGCCTGTTGCGCAGCATGCCGGCGTCGACCTGGTTGGCGCGCGAGAGCGCGTCCAGGTCGATCGCCTCGAGCCGCGCCAGGTAGTCCCGATAGCTCTGCAGGCGGCGGTCCCGAGCTGCCGCGCCGACGTCGTCGAGCCGATCATCGGCGCCGTGATCGCCGATCCTGGTCGCGTTCACGGGCGAGAATGCTGTCAACTCGCCGAGGTAGGCCTCGGCGAGCGACTCGAAAGCCTCGTCCGCCGTCGCCGCGATTGCACCCTCGGCCAGGAGTCCCGCCAGGGCAAGAACAGCTGTCAGTCGCTTCACCGCGTGTCCCCGAAATTCGCTTGCCACAGGCGGAAACATAACATGGTCGTGCCAGCGCGGCAGCTGTAATATCGGCACGATGATCCGCTGGCTACCAATCCTCCTGCTGCTGCCGCTGCAGGCGACGGCGCGGCCGGACGGGCAGCTGCCCGCCTACCTGCTCGAGTTGCCGGCGTCGGTCTCGACGGTGCTCGTCGCCGAGACGGACGAGGCCACGATGCATCGCCTCGAGAACCGTCCCGACGGCATTCACTATGTCGACGAGCGCTACATGTCCATCGGCCAGAACGGTGTGGGCAAGGAGCAGCCATGGGACCGGCGCACGCCGCTTGGCGTGTATTTCGTGACCGAACGCATGGACACCAGCAGGCTGCACGAGCGTTACGGGCCGGTCGCCTTTCCCCTCGACTACCCCAACATCTGGGATCGTCGCAACCACCGCGGAGGGGACGGGATCTGGCTGCACGGTGTCGACAGGCGGGGTGGGCAGCGCCCGCCGCTCGATACCGATGGCTGCCTCGCACTGCCAAACGAAGAGATACTCGCGCTGGAGCCGGTCCTTGAACCGACACGGACGCCGGTCATCATCGCGAGGGAGGTGCGCTGGGCGGACCCGGCAGACATCGAGGCACTGCGGGCCGAGGTCCGGTCGGCCGTCGACGCCTGGGCGGAGAGCATTCGCAGCGGCGACCTGCATCGCTACCTGTCGCTATATGCCGATGAGTTCACCTACCGCGGAATGACCCGTACCCGGTGGGCCGAGTACCGCGTTGCGACGCTGGGTGCGAGAGCCATCGAAGACCTGCAGCTCGACGACGTCGCGTTACTGGCGGATCCCGAGGAGGACGGGCTGTTCGTCAGCCGCTTCGAGCAGGTGACGATCGAGGCAGGCCGCAAGGTCGTGACGACCAAGCGGCTCTACTGGAAACGTGACTCGGGCGGCGAGCTGCGCGTCGTCGCCGAAGACAACGGCTAGCGCAGGCTTTCGCGCAGGATCAACTCGTCGATGAGCTCCAGCAGGTTCGAATACGAGCCCGCGTCACCCGCGCTCGTACGGTACTTGCCGTTGACGACGATCGTCGGCGTGCTAGAAACGCCGTAGCGGCGCGCGAGGTCCTGCGCGACACGCAGTTTCTGGTCCACCTCGAACGAATTCCAGACGCGGTCGAAATCGGCTTCGCTGACCCCGAAGCGGGCAAACAGCCGCATGATCGATGCTTCGGACGCGAGGCGGTTACCGCGGCGGTGGATCTCGTCGAATATGGCCTTGTGAACCGCCGCCCCGTCGTCGATGGTGCCGTTACGGGCGAGGGCTTCCATCGAATAGAACATCCGCGCGTGCAGGACCAGCACGTTATTCCACATCGTGGGAATCTTGACGAGTCTCGAGTTCGCAGGCTTGTTCT
>JBFFSI010000149.1:0-2704 GCA_041572475.1 Woeseiaceae bacterium | reverse complement strand
CTGAGGACGGGGATGTTCTGCCAGGCCTTGATCGGTGCACCGCAGGACGGGCAGCGGGATCGGGGCACGACGAGGTTGAAGCGCCCTTCCGGCAGCGTCGGCGCCGGCTCCCCGGCAAGTTCCTCGCATTGCTCGCGCCAGTCACGCTGCATCATCAGGGGC
Source organism: Woeseiaceae bacterium (assembly GCA_041572475.1). GTDB lineage: Bacteria > Pseudomonadota > Gammaproteobacteria > Steroidobacterales > Woeseiaceae > UBA1847. The sequence continues at coordinate 2,542 of JBFFSI010000149.1, read as the reverse complement.
AGCCGGAAGATGACGACGTTCAGGAAACTGCCGATCATCAATGCAAACGCGAAGACCACGGCAATGAAAATGCCGGGCGACTCTGCAAACAGCTCAGCCATGTCGGCCCCCGTTCAATATTCCCGTGCTGTGAGTATGAAAACGGCGTCCGGAGTTTCCCCCGGACGCCGCCGCATTGCAAACCTGGGAATTTCTCGTCAGATGACCGAACCCATCTTGAAGATCGGCAGGTACATCGCTACGACGAGTCCGCCGACCAGCACGCCGAGGATGGCCATGATGAGCGGCTCGAGCAGGCTGGACAGGTTATCGACCGCGTTGTCGACGTCTTCTTCGTAGAAGTCGGCTACTTTTGCCGACATTTCGTCGAGGGAACCCGACTCCTCGCCGACCGCGATCATCTGGATCACCATGTTCGGAAACAGGTCGGTGTTTTCCATGGCCTGCTGCAAGCGCTGGCCGGTGGAGACCTCGTCCCGCATCTGCAGCACGCCGATTTCATAAACGATGTTGCCCGTCGCGCCAGCCACCGACTCGAGCGCCTCGACGAGCGGCACGCCGGCGGAGAACATCGTCGAGAGTGTGCGTGCATAACGCGCGATCGCTGCCTTCTGCAGGATCGGGCCGATCACGGGAATCTTGAGCGACATGCGATCCAGGAAATGCCGCATCTGCCGGGAACGCTTCTTGAAATAGAAAAACGAGAAGATGCCGCCGCCGATCAATGCCGCGATTATCACGCCCTGTTCCCGCACGAACACCGACAGGTCGATGACCATGCGCGTGAAGGTCGGCAGGTCCGCGCCGAAACCCTTGAACAGGTCCTCGAAAGCCGGGATGACGAAAATCAGCAGGATCGTGGTCACCACGAAAGCTACCACCAGCACTGCGGCCGGGTAGGTCAGCGCTTTCTTGATTTTCTTCTTCAGCGCCTCGGTCTTTTCCTTGTAGGTCGCGATCTTGTCGAGGAGCGTCTCGAGGGCACCGGCGTGTTCACCGGCCTCGACGAGGTTCAGCACGAGGTCGTCGAAGTAGAGCGGGTGCTTGGCCAGCGCCTCGTTCAGCGACGTACCGCCCTCGACATCCGCCTTGACCGACAGGATCAGTTTCTGCATCGCCGGGTTGTCGTGGCCGTTGCCGACGATTTCGAAGGCCTGCACGAGCGGTATGCCGGCCGCGAGCATCGTCGCGAGCTGCCGCATGAAGACAGCGATATCGGCCGGGGTGACCTTGCCGCCGCCCGAGAACAGTCCCTGGCTCTGCTTCTTGATGCGGCTCGGCACGACGCCCTGGCGGCGCAGGTCGGCACGGACCGCGGCCTCATTGGCGGCCATGCTCTTGCCCTTGATCTTGTTACCTTTCCGGTCCGTCCCCTCCCAAAGAAACGGGACGTTACCTGCAACTGCTGATTCAGCCATGTCGTTTGCCCACTAAGCGAAGTTTCAAGCTATTCAATTGTAACCCGGTTGATCTCTTCAAGGCTGGTAACCCCGTCCTTGACTTTGTTCAAACCGGCCTGTCTTAGATCGATGACCCCCTCTTTGGCGGCCTGGTCCGCGATCTGCATCGCGTTGCCGCCTTCCATGATAATTCTGCCCATGGTCTCCGACACCTCCATGACCTGGAAGATGCCGATCCGGCCCTTGTAGCCTTCGTTGCAGCTCTTGCAGCCTTTTGGCCCGAAGATAGTCAGGCCCGCATCCAGATCCGCCGCCTCGAAGCCTTCCTTCTCGAGCGCCTCGCGGGGGATGTCCTTGACCTCCTTGCAGTTGTCGCAAAGGCGCCGCGCCAGGCGCTGCGCGATGATCAGGCTGACCGAGGTCGCGATGGCGTAGGGCTTCACGCCCATGTCGACAAGGCGCGTCAGCGTCCTCGGCGCATCGTTCGTATGCAGCGTCGAGAGCACGAGGTGGCCGGTCTGGGCGGCCTTGATCGCGATTTCCGCCGTCTCGAGGTCACGAACCTCACCGACCATGATCACGTCCGGGTCCTGGCGCAGGAAGGCTTTGAGTGCCGACGCAAACGTCAGGCCGACCTTGGGATTGACGTTGACCTGGTTGATCCCGGGCAGGTTGATTTCCGCCGGGTCCTCGGCCGTGGAGATGTTGCGGTCCGTCGTGTTCAGGATATTGAGACCCGTGTACAAGGACACGGTCTTACCGGAGCCGGTCGGGCCGGTGACCAGGATCATGCCGTAGGGCTTCGAGAGGTGTTTCTCGTAAAGCACCCGCTGGTGGTCCTCGTAGCCCAGCATCTCGATGCCAAGCTTGGCGCTCGAGGGATCGAGGATACGCAGCACGATCTTCTCGCCGAACAGCGTCGGGCAGGTGTTGACACGGAAGTCGATGGCGCGGCTCTTCGAGATGCGCATCTTGATACGGCCGTCCTGCGGGACGCGCCGTTCCGCGATGTCCATCCGGGACATCACCTTGAGGCGGGCGCAGACCTTGTTGGCCAAAGCCACCGGTGGCTGCGCCACCTCGGACAACACGCCGTCGAGACGCGTCCGCACGCGGAAGAATTTTTCGTAGGGTTCGAAGTG
>JBFFSI010000148.1:0-2808 GCA_041572475.1 Woeseiaceae bacterium | reverse complement strand
GCCCGAGGCCGTTGAATACGCGCGGGGACTGCAGGCCGACGTCGAGACGAAGTATCCCGAGCTGACGGTCCACCTGACGGGCGTGTCGATGCTCAACAACGCGTTTGCCGAGACCGGTATGCAGGACGGCGCCACGCTGATGCCGCTGATGTTCGTCGTCATCTTCGCGCTGACCTGGCTCATCATCCGCTCGCTGTCGGCCACGGTGGCGACGCTCGGCGTCATCCTGCTGTCGACGATGGTCGCGATGGGCCTGGCCGGGGTCTTCGGCGTGAAGCTGACGCCGATCGCGATGTCTGCGCCGATCGTCATCCTGACGCTCGCGGTCGCCGACTCGGTGCACATCCTGCTGTCGCTGCGCGGCCTGATGCGCGAAGGCATGGCGAAGACCGAGGCGCTCATTGAGGCCGTGCGCATCAATTTCCTGCCGGTTACGATCACGTCGCTGACCACGATCGTCGGCTTTCTGTCGCTGAACTTTTCCGACGCGCCGCCGTACTGGCACCTCGGCAACATCACGGCTGTCGGTATCTTCGCGGCCTGGATCTACTCGATCACGCTGCTGCCAGCGGCGATCAGCCTGCTGCCATACCGCGTCAAGGCGGCCGAAGGCAGCGAGTGGTCGGTGCGGTCGATGGACTGGCTCGCCGAGTTCGTGATCCGGCGCTACCGCACGCTGATCGTTGTCGTCGGCCTCGCGGCGTTCGCGCTGGTCGCGTTTATTCCCACGATCAAGTTCAACGACCAGTGGGTGGAGTATTTTGACGAGCGCATCGAGTTCCGCGTCGAGTCGGATAACGCGATGAATCACTTCGGCCTGTACCCGATCGAGTTCTCGATCCCGGCGGCCGGCCCCGGCGGCATCTCCGAGCCCGAGTACCTCGCGAACCTCGAGCGCTTTACCGGGTTCCTGCGCGAGCAACCGCACGTGACGCACGTGTATGCGATCTCGGACATCATGAAGCGCCTGAACCGCAACATGCACGCCGACGACGACAGCTACTACCGTATCCCCGGCGACCGCAACCTCTCGGCCCAGTACCTGCTGCTCTACGAGCTGTCGCTGCCCTACGGGCTCGACCTGAATGACCGCATCAACGTCGACAAGTCGGCAACGCGGGTAACGGCGACGATCGAGCAGGCGACATCAGCCGAGACCAAGGCTTTCTTCGCCGAGGTCGATGCCTGGATGGGCGAGAACCTGCCGGACTACATGCAGGCCAAGCCGACAAGCGCCGCCGTGATGTTCACCTACATCTCGGAGCGCAACATGCGGAACATGGTGACGGGCACGATCGTCGCGATCGCCGCCATCGCCCTGATCATGATGTTCGCGCTGCAGAGCGTGCGCCTCGGCGTACTGAGCCTCGTGCCAAACGGCCTGCCGATCCTGACTACCTTCGGCGCCTGGGCGCTGCTGGTAGGCGAGGTCGGCTTCTCGGTGGCGACAGTTGCCTCGATCTCACTCGGCATCATTGTCGATGACACCGTGCATTGGCTGTCGAAGTATGTGCGCGCCCGCGACGAGCGGAATCTCAGCATCGAAGAGTCGATCCGTTATGCGTTCCACAACGTGGGCATGCCGATCGTCGTCAACACCATCATCCTCGCGGCGGGCTTTTTCGTGATGACCACGTCCGCATTCAAGATGAACGTCGACCTGGGGCTCATGACGATCCTGTCGATCGCAGGCGCACTGATTCTGGATTTCCTTCTGTTGCCGGCCTTGTTGCTGTTCGGCCGCAACAAGGAACAGCCTGACACCGTGGGCAGCGCTGAACTCGCGCAGGCCACGGCCTGACCCATTTACGAAAGGAGAGAGACCCATGAAAACCTTGGCCCTGCGAAGGAAACAACTGACTTCCCTGTTCCTGGCCGCCGTGCTGGGGCTGGCCGCGGCGACCAGTGCCGATGCCAATACCGACGAGCGAGGTTACGAGATCGCAGCCCGCTCGGACCGCAGCGACCTCGGCTTCGGTGACAGCTCGGTGGAGCTGCAGATGGTGCTGCGCAACGCCGCCGGGCAGGCGTCCACGCGCAGCTTGCGCATCGTGACGCTGGAGAAACCCGACGAGTCGGTGGGCGACAAGAGCCTGGTGGTGTTCGACACGCCGCGCGACATCGAGGGCACGGCGCTGCTGTCGCACGCCAAGATCCTCGACCCCGACGACCAGTGGCTGTACCTGCCGGCGCTGAAGCGCGTCAAGCGCATCAGCTCGGCCAACAAGTCCGGCCCGTTCGTCGGCTCGGAGTTCGCGTTCGAGGACTTCACGGCCATCGAGCTCAACAAGTTCGACTACAGCTACGTCGGCGAAGAACCCTGCGGCGACCGTGTGTGCGACGTCGTCGAGCGCGCGCCGCGCTACGAGAACTCCGGCTACACGAAGCAGGTGTCGTGGGTCGACCAGGCCGACTACCAGCTGCGCAAGGTGGAGTTCTATGACCGTCGCGGTGACCTCCTGAAGGTGCTCGAGCTCGGTGACTACCGCAACTACGACGGCATCTGGCGCGCCCACAAGCTGTCGATGAGCAACGTGCAGACCAACAAGCAGACGGACCTGGTCTACGGCGACTACACGTTCAAGACCGGCCTCGGCGAGAACGACTTCGTCAAGGGCCGGCTCAGCCGCCTGAGGTAAGCATGATGCGCATCGTCACCTTGTTTGTGCTCCTCCCCGCCGCGCTCCTCGCCCTTTCCCCCGCGCGCGGCGGGGAGGTAGACCTCTCGGGCAGCGTGGAGCTGCAGGCCCGGACGTTCTGGGACGACTCGGCCTGGGCCGGCCAGGACGACCAGGCGCTGCAGGGCTC
>JBFFSI010000147.1:0-2920 GCA_041572475.1 Woeseiaceae bacterium | reverse complement strand
GGCGTAGACGCCGAGATGTCCTGCTCCTCGGCGGACATATCCTCGGATATGCCGTCGAACAGCGGCGTGCTCAGGTAGCGCTCGCCGGTATCGGGAAGCATGCAGAGGATATTCGAGCCCGGTGCGGCTTTCCCGGCAACGGCCAGGGCGCCCGCAAGCGTGGCGCCGCCCGAGATACCGACGAAAATACCCTCATCGCGGGCCAGTGACTTCGACAGGCGCAGCGCGTCGTCACCCCGAATTGGCAAAATCTCATCGATCACCCTGGCGTCGACGACGTCCTCGGTCAGCTTCGGGATGAAATCCGGCGTCCAGCCCTGCATCAGGTGCGGCCGAAACAGCGGATGACTGTCCTTGGGTGCGCCGTTTGCGTCTCTTTCCTGGGGAATGCCGCTGCCGAGAATGGGCGAATTGTCCGGTTCGCAGACGATGATCTTCGTCCGTGGCGACTTTGCCTTGAGCACGCGCGAGACACCCTTGAGCGTGCCGCCCGTGCCGAAACCCGTCACCCAGTAGTCCAGCGTGGTATCTGCAAAAGCCTCGAGAATCTCGGGCGCCGTCGTGCGCGTATGAGCATCGGCGTTGGACTCGTTCTCAAACTGCCGGACGAGGAACCAGCCGTGCTTTTCGGCCAGTTCGACGGCCTTGGCCAGCATGCCGCTGCCTTTGAGCGCAGCCGGCGTCAGCACGACCTTGGCGCCGAGGAAGCGCATCATCTTGCGGCGCTCGATACTGAAACTCTCGGCCATCGTCACGACGAGCGGATAGCCTTTCTGCGCACAGACCATGGCAAGACCGATGCCCGTATTGCCGCTGGTCGCCTCGATCACGGTTTGACCGGGCTGCAGCGCACCCGACTTCTCGGCATCTTCGATAACGCCGAGAGCCAGGCGGTCCTTGACCGAGCCCATCGGGTTGAACGACTCGATCTTGACGAAGACGTTGACGCCCTCGGGTGCAATCTTGTTGAGTTTTACGACCGGCGTCTTGCCGACGGTCTCGAGGATGCTGTCATATCTGGCTGCCGTCATCGTCGCCTCGCAGGAGTATACTTTGCGGTATGAGTATCCTGATTCTAGTCTTCGGTATCGCAATAGCGCTAGTCGGGCTGCTCGGCGCCGTTCTGCCCGCGCGGTTCAGGCAGCTGCTTGGCAGCTGGCAGGGTAACAGCCGATTTCTGTTTGCGGTCATCGTGCGCATCGTGCTCGGCGGCGTCTTGCTGGCGGCGGCGCCCGACCTGCTGTTCCCGCGCCTGCTGCAGATCCTCGGCGGTGTCAGCATCCTCGCCGCCATCGGCCTGCTGCTGATGGGCCAGGTGCGCCTTGACCGCATGATCGCCTGGTGGCTCCGGCGCCCCGATGCGGTGCTGCGGGTCTCGACGACTATGGCCGCGTTGTTTGGGCTGTTTCTCGTTTACGTCACGATCTAGAGTCGCGCCGGGCTGCACCCGCATTCGCAGCGTGCCGATTCGGCCGGGGCATTAAAAAAGGGCGGCAGGTTCGCGCCTGCCGCCCTCAGGTCAAAGACTCATCTAGTCGAAGTTCTTGCGGAACGTCAGGCCGTACGTGGCCGGTTCGCCCGGATAGGACAATGTCTTGTCGTAAGAGAACGGCACGTCGAAGGAGCCGTAATAGTAGCGCTCGTCCGTGATGTTCCGGCCCCACAGTGTCAGGCTCGCATTGATGTTGTCGAAGTTGAAGCCGAGCCTGGCATTGATGATTTCGAAGCTGTCCTGAACGGTCAGCGGATCGTTGTCACCGTCCGTGGTCTGGTCCGAATTGTAGCTGTACTCGAGGCGCGCGAAGGCCGTCGTACTGGAGCTAAGCTGGAATTCCTGCGTGAGCGCCAGGAACATCCGATCCTCGGGATTGTAGGGGAGCTTGTCGCCGGATCGCGAACAGGTTTCCGGCAGAGGTAGCCCGACCGGACCGGGGCACCCGGGATCGCCCTGCGGCGGGTTCTGCCAGAGGCCATACTGAAATACCCAGGCATCCCAGCCGACGCCTTCCTCGAAGGAGTTGTAGGTGCCTTCGTTGCGCGCGTACCAGGCCTGTATCTCCGTGGAGCCCGTGGGGCGCCACAGCAGCTCGAGCTCGACACCCTCGACCGTAAGGTCACCCGCGTTTTTCAGGATGAAGCCTCCGCCGGCAAACGAGTTGGCCTGGAAGTCTTCGAAATCTGTCTGGTAGACGGTTGCGACGACCTGCACGGGCCCGTAGGTGCCCTTGAGGCCGACTTCGATGGACTCCGACGTTTCGGGCTGGAAGATCTGGTCCTGATTGACATTGAGGCGGTCAGAATTCGTGCCGCCGGCCTTGAAGCCTGTCGCCCATGAGGCGTACAGCATCGTCGACTCGGACGGGAAGAAAGAGAGTTTTACGGTGCCGGTCGTCTGGTCGTCGCTGAGCTTATCCTTGACGTCGGGTCGCGGCGCAAACGGGTCGAACTGGAACAGGCCCCAGTCGACATTGGGCTCGGCGATCGCAAAAAATGACGTCGGGTCGAACGGCAATCCATTCGCTGCCAGGAAGAGGTTGGTGCCGATGGCGACGAAGTCGGGCGCTGGCCCGTTAGCGGTCTGAATATACGTCGCATCGATCTTCTTGGTTTCGTCGGTATAGCGAGCGCCCAGCGAGAGCATGAGCTTGTCGGTGAACGCAAAATCGACCTGGCCGAACACGGCATAGCCCTGGTGTTCCTGCTTGACGTCATCCACCGAGCCGGCACCCGGTGAGTAGGGCTCGGTCGCTGGCGGCACGAGGCCGTTCGTTAGCGCCGAAATTTGGTTGACCCCATCGATAAGGTCTTGAAGCACCGGCGCGCCAGTTTTCGCGAAATCATTCAGGAAGAATCCGGCCGTGGTGCTCGTCATGCTGTCGAGATCCTGGCCGAAGTAATAGGCACCGGCCACCCAGGAGCT
>JBFFSI010000146.1:0-3096 GCA_041572475.1 Woeseiaceae bacterium | reverse complement strand
GGCGGCGCCTCCAGGCAGCCGCTGCCCTCCGGGCGCTCTGCCTGCGGCGAAACTTCAGGCAGGGGTACTTCGCGGACCCTGTCCAGGTCATCGAGGTCCTCCGGCGCGGTGACTCGTGACGTTTCCGCCGCACTCAGATATGCGCCACCGGCCTCACACTTGAGCTCCGCGTCGCCGCGGCAACCCGCAAGAAGCACCAAGGCCATGACTATCAGGACGGTTCCAGCTTTGCTCACGCCACATTCTCCAGCTTGACACCTGCGCGCTCGAGGGCACTGCGCATCTGCCCGTGGTACTGCTCCGACAACTCGGTCAATGGCAGCCTCACATTCGGCGGCACGAGCCCCATCTCGTGCAGCGCCCATTTTACAGGGATGGGGTTCGACTCTGCGAACAGCGCTTCGTTCAACGGCTGCAGGGTGGCGTCGAGCTGCCTCGCCTCCTCGAAATGCCCCGATGAGACCAGCTGACACAACCGTGCGATCGCGGCCGGTACGACGTTTCCGCTCACCGTGACAATGCCATGGCCGCCCGCCTCGAGGAACAGCCTCGACGTGAAATCGTCGCCGCTGTAATACCTGAAGTCATCGACGATAAGGCTCTGCAGCGCGCGCAACCGGTCTACGTCGCCGGTCGCCTCCTTGATACCGAAGATGTTCTCGTGTTCGGCCAGCCGCGCCACGGTCTCCGGCAGCAGGTCGGCCCCGGTTCGGCCCGGCACGTTGTACAGCATGACCGGCTTCTCCACCGCGTCCGCCACCGCCGTGAAATGGCGGAACATCCCCTCCTGCACCGGCTTGTTGTAGTAAGGAACCACGAGCAGGTACGCGGCGATGCCCGTCCCGGCCACCTCGCAGGACAAGTCAATAGTCTGCTGGGTCGAGTTCGAGCCCGTCCCCGCAATGATCGGCAGGCGGTCCTCGGCCAGTTCGACGGCCCTGGCGATGAGTTCCGTGTGCTCGGCCTTGGTCAGGGTCGCGGCTTCTCCGGTCGTCCCTGCGATAACGAGGCCGTCGGTGCCCTCGCCAACATGAAAATCGATCAAGCCCTTGAGCGACGCGTAATCGACCCGATTATTCTGGTCGAACGGCGTCACGAGGGCGACCAGGGAGCCCTTGAACACAGCTAGTCCTCGCCACGAATGAGGCGGCGATGTTACTGTTCATGCCGGGCGCTGGCAAGGCGCGGCGCTCATGATCTATATGGATTCTAGGTAAATGTCACAACTTATTGTTTTATCAGCTATAGGTACCGACCGCACAGGCGTGGTACAGGACATCACCAAGGTCATCATGGAATGCGGCGGCAACATCGAAGAGAGTCGCATGACGACCCTCGGGTCCGAGTTCGCGATGTTGATGCTCGTTTCCGGCAACTGGACCACGCTCGGTAAACTCGAGCGCGAACTCCGGAAGCTCGACAAGGACGACGACCTGACGTTCACGATTCGCAAGACGGATGAGCGGCAGGCCCGTGAAGACCGCATGCCATACGCGGTGGACGTCGTCAGCCTCGACCACGAGGGCATCGTGTTCAGCCTGGCCAACTTCTTTGCCAGCCACGATATCGAGATTGCCGACGTGGCGACGCGGCGTTATTCGGCCGCCCACACGGGCGCGCCGATGTTTGCGGTGCAGATGGCCATCAATGTGCCGTCATCGGTCCACATCGCGCAGTTGCGGGAAGAGTTTCATGAGCTGTGCGACCGCATGAACCTCGACGGCCTGCTCGACCCCGTCAAAGCCTGACGCGAAAGGAGGAGACCGACCTTGAGTGGACCCCGAATGAACCGTGCCGTCGCGGATTTCACGGCCGACGCCACCGGTGGCCAGAAGATTCGCCTGAAGGATCTGCGCGGCAAACACGTGGTGCTGTACTTCTATCCCAAGGATTCCACGCCCGGCTGCACGCAGGAAGGGCTGGACTTCAAGGACCTGCACGCCAGCTTCAAGCGCCAGAAAGCGTTGATATTCGGGGTGTCCCGGGACAGCATCGCCTCGCACGAAAAGTTCAAGGCCAAACAGGGCTTTCCTTTCGAACTGCTGTCCGATCCCGACGAGAAGCTGTGCAAGAAGTTCGATGTAATCCGGGAGAAAACACTGTACGGCCGCAAGTTCATGGGTGTCGAACGCAGCACTTTCCTGATCGATGCAGACGGCAACCTGCGCCAGGAATGGCGCAAAGTTAAGGTAAAAGGCCATGCCGCCGAGGTCCTCGAAAGCGTTATCATGTTGAACAAGGGCTGACCAAACAGGTCGGAAATTACAGGCCCGAAAGGCATAGAGCACCTCATTTGAAAGTCAGTTTCCCTAAACGCGCGGTCGCGATGCTGCTGGTTACGTCGCTGGTCTTCGTCTCAGGCGCAGGCGCAGACGATATCAAGCTGCCGGACATGGGTAGCCCCGCCGACGCGGTGCTTTCCAAGACGGTCGAGGCGCAGATTGGCCGGCAAATCATGCGCGATATTCGCCTCAGCGGTGCAGTCGTCGAAGATCCGCAGATCACCGAGTACATCAACGATATCGGCCACCGCGTCGCCGCGCAGACTAATGACGGAGACTACACGTTCACATTCTTCGTCGTGGACGACCCCAACATCAACGCATTCGCCCTGCCCGGCGGCTACATCGGCGTGCACACGGGCCTGATCGAGGCCACTCGAAACGAGGACGAGCTGGCCGGCGTCATCGCACACGAGATCGCCCACGTCACCCAGCGTCACATTGCGCGGGCCGTGCATGCCAACAGCCGGCAGAGCATCCTGACGACCGCGCTGATGCTCGGCGCCATGGTCCTCGGCGCCGCCGGCGGCAGTGGCGACGCGCTGCAGGGAGCCATGGCAATCGCGCAAGGTACGGCCGCGCAACAGCAGATCAACTTCACACGCAACAATGAGTATGAGGCCGACCGGATCGGCATCGGCGCGCTGGCCGCCGCCGGCTTCGACCCGCACGGCATGGCCTCGTTCTTCGAAGTGATGTCGCGGCAGAATACGACGTCGCCGGAGCTGCGCTTGCCCGAGTTCCTGCGCACGCACCCGGTCACCACGGCGCGAATCGCCGAGGCAAGGAATCGCGCCCAGGGTTACCCGCACTC
>JBFFSI010000145.1:0-3177 GCA_041572475.1 Woeseiaceae bacterium | reverse complement strand
TTGCGCACGTTGTTATCGATGAAGTACTGCTGGACGTCGCCCATCATCTTCATCGCGAACTCGGTCGAGAATATGCAGGTGTTCTGTGCCTGGTCTTCCTTGAGGATGTCGGCCTGCACGGTGCCGCGAACCTTGGACAGGGTCTCGGCGCGAATCCGTGCGTAAGTCTCGGCATCGACGACCTTGTCGCCGGAAATACCCAGCAGCCCGAGCCCGAGCCCGTCGTTGCCCTCGGGCAACTCGCCCTCGTAGCGCGGCCGCTCGCGACCCTCGAAGTACGTGGCGATTTTCTTCTGCGCCGCCTCCCACTTGCCCGACTCGCGCAGGTGCTTTTCCACCTGCTGGTCGATCGCCGCGTTCATGAAGAACGCGAGCATCATCGGCGCCGGGCCGTTGATCGTCATCGAGACCGAGGTGGTCGGCGCGCACAGGTCGAAGCCCGAGTAGAGCTTCTTGATGTCATCGACCGAAGCGATCGAGACACCCGAGTTGCCGACCTTGCCGTAAATATCGGGCCGCTCGTGCGGGTCCTCGCCGTAGAGCGTGACCGAGTCGAACGCCGTCGACAGGCGCGCCGCGTCCTGGCCCCTGGAGAGGTAGTGGAAGCGCCGGTTGGTGCGCTCCGGCGTGCCCTCGCCGGCGAACATGCGGGTCGGATCCTCGCCCAGCCGGCGATACGGGTAGACGCCGCCGGTGTACGGGTAGGCGCCCGGCAGATTTTCCCGGGCAAGGAAGCGCAGCAGTTCGCCCCAGTCCCTGTAGTCGGGCGCAGCGACCTTGGGAATCTGCTGATGACTCAGGCTTTCGCTGAAATTCCTGCCCGTGATTTGCCTGCCGCGCACGGTATAGCTGTAGGCCTCCGAGCGAACCCCGGCCTTGCGCGCCGGCCACTCGCGCAGGAGAGCCAGCGACTCGCCGGTCAGCGCCTTGATAGCCTCCTGGTAGCGCTGGCGCAGCACGAGCAGGCTCTTGTCGGCGCCCGCGGTCAGCTCGTTTGCCTTGTAGACGCCGAACTGGTCCGGCAATGCCGGGTCGTCGAGCGCCCTCAGGGCCTCGTAAAGGTGCTGCGCGGTGCTGGCCGACTCGACCTGGAACTCGATGCTCGTATTGATCGAGCGGCCCTGCTCCGCGATCTCCGCGAGATAGCGGATGCGCGCGCCCGGGATCATCGCCATCGCGCGGGGTTCCTTCACGCTCGTATCGACATCCGGCGTCCACGCCGCCGTGTCCAGCCCGACCTTGTCGGCTACCCGCTGACAGAGCTGCGCAAAGACGTAGCTGACGCCCGGGTCGTTGAACTGGCTTGCAATCGTCGGGTACACAGGCACGTCATCGTCGTCGACGTCGAACGCGGTGTGATTGCGCTTCCACTGCTTGCGGATATCCCGCAGGGCATCCTCGGCGCCGCGCTTGTCGTACTTGTTGAGCACGATCAGGTCGGCGAAATCCAGCATGTCGATTTTCTCGAGCTGGCTCGCCGCCCCGTAGTCGCTCGTCATGACGTAGACGGAAAAGTCGACGAGGTCGACGATCTCGCTGTCGCTCTGACCGATGCCCGCCGTCTCGACGATGATCAGGTCGACGCCGAGCGACTTGAGGTAGGCGATGTGATCGCCGAGCATCTCGCTGGTGGCGAGGTGCTGCCGGCGCGTCGCGATCGAGCGCATGAAGATGCGGTCCGAGCGCAGCGCATTCATCCGGATACGATCGCCGAGCAGTGCGCCGCCCGTGCGCCGCCGGGTCGGATCCACGGCGAGCACCGCCATGCGCAGCTCCGGGAAGTACGCGAGAAACCGGTTCATGAGCTCGTCGGTGACGCTGCTCTTACCCGCGCCCCCGGTGCCCGTGATGCCGACGACGGGCACTTTGCCGGCCTTGACCTGCCATTCGCGGCGTAAGGCCTTGAGTTCCGCGGCGTCGACCGCGCCTTCCTCGATCGCCGAGATCATGCCGGCAATGTCGATATCGCGCTGCGCGCCTTTGCCGGCCCGCGCCGATGGCCGGCGCCCGGCCTCGGTGCGCTCGATCAGGTCGCGGATCATTGCCTCGAGGCCGAGCTGCATGCCGTCATGCGGATGGTAGATGCGCTCGACACCGTAAGCCATCAGCTCCCGGATCTCGTCGGGCGTGATCGTGCCGCCGCCCCCGCCGAATACCTTTATATGCCCGGCACCGAGTTCACGCAGGCGGTCGACCATGTAACAGAAGAACTCGTTGTGCCCGCCCTGGTAAGAGCTGACCGCGATACCGTCGGCATCCTCCTGGATGGCGGCGCGGACGATGTCGTCGACGCTGCGGTTGTGGCCCAGGTGAATCACTTCGACGCCCTGCGCCTGGATCAGGCGCCGCATGATGTTGATCGCCGCGTCATGGCCGTCGAACAAGGACGCCGCCGTGACGAAGCGTAGCGGTGCGGATCGGGCCTGTGGCAGATCGCTGACAACTGTACTCATAGGCGTCGATTCTCCGGGCAAGACACGGGTTTAGACCGGCGATCTGCCAGCATGTCTCTGAAACTAAACGAGTTTTGCTCTTGAAAAAGTTTTAATCTGTATTAAAATAATGCAAAATCACGGAAAGCTCAAGTCTGCTGCAGGATCTCGCAATGCCTCGAAACACCGAAGAAACCCGCTTTTCGCAACAGCGCGACCGGGTTCTAAGGGCTGCTGCGCACTGCTTCAACCGCAAGGGTTACAGCGGCACCTCGCTGAAGGACGTCGCCACCATGCTCGGGCTCACCGATCCGGCGCTCTACTACTACGTCCGCAACAAGGAAGAACTCGTCTATCTCTGCTACGTCCGGGCTGCCGACATTGGCCGCGACGCAATGCAGCAGGCCGTCGCCGACGGCAGGACGGGGCTCGAACAGGTACGGCTCTACCTGCGCTACCACATCGAGAGCATGGTCGGCGAACAGGGCCCGATTGCGATCATGAGCGAGATTCCCTCGCTCAAGCAGGAGCACCGGGAGAAAGTCCTTGAACTGTCGCGCAAGCACAGCTCGGGCTTCGAGGCCATGCTCGATAGAGGCATCGCGGACGGCAGCATTGCTCCTTGCAACGTCCGCATGACCGGCAATGCGATCATGGGTTCGATCAACTGGATTCCCAAGTGGTATCACGGCGACGAGGCGATGGCCGCGAGCATCGTCGCGGAATTTCCGGATATTCTCTCCCG
>JBFFSI010000144.1:0-3269 GCA_041572475.1 Woeseiaceae bacterium | reverse complement strand
GGCAGCTTCATCTTCATGAGCCTGCAAAACGTCACGCTCGAGCGAATATCCCTCGGCGCGCTGATCATCGCGCTCGGCATGCTGGTCGACAACGCGATCGTCATCGTGGACGGCATGCTGATACGGTTCCAGCAAGGCATGGACCGGCGCAAGGCGGCGCTCGATGTCGTCAAGCAGGCGGCCTGGCCCCTGCTCGGCGCGACGATCATCGCCGTGCTCGCCTTCGCCGCGATCGGCACCTCCCAGGACTCCACGGGCGAGTACACGCGCTCGCTGTACACCGTGATCATGATCTCGCTCTTGCTGAGCTGGGTGACTGCCGTGACGGTCACCCCGCTGCTGGGCGTCATGTTCCTCAAGGTGCCCGAGGGCGACCCCGAAGCTGACCCGTACGACAGCCCGTTCTACCGGCGCTTCGGCAACTTCCTGCACGCCTGCATTCGCCTGCGCTGGGCGACCATCACCGTCGTGCTGGTCGTGTTTGGCGTTGCCGTGATGGGCTTTGGCCAGGTGTCACAGAGCTTTTTCCCGAACTCGACGCGCCCGCAACTGATGGTCGACTACTGGTTGCCGCAAGGCACCGCCATCGAGACCAGCGCCGCGCAGGCCGCCGCTATCGAGGAATACCTCCTCGGTGTCGAGGGCGTCACGCACGTGGCCACGATCGTCGGCGGCGGGGCACCGCGGTTCCTCCTGACCTATGGGCCGGAGAAGCCCAACAACGCCTACATGCAGTTCCTTGTCGAGGTCGAAGACTCGTCGCTCAACGACACGCTCTACACCGAGATCCAGGACCACCTCGAGGCCAACTTCGTCAACGGTATGCCGCAGCTGCGCAAATTTATCCTCGGGCCGGGCGAGCCCGGCAAGGTCCAGGCGAAGTTTTTCGGCGAGGACCCGAACGTGCTGCGTGACCTGGCCGGCCAGGCCGAGGCGATTTTCCGAACCCATCCCGATGCCTTCGGCATTCGCAACGACTGGCGCGGGCGCGTCAAGCTGTTGCGGCCGATCATCGACAAACGGCAGGCCAACCAGTTCGCCATCTCCCGCCAGGACATCAGCAACGTGCTGCTGCAGGCCTACGAGGGGATTCCCGTCGGCGTCTACCGCGAGGAAGACGAACTGTTGCCGATCATCATGCGGGCGCCGGATTCGCAGCGCTCGGACGTCGCCAGCATTCGCAACCTGCAGATCTGGAGCCCGGCGGCGCAGCGGGTCATCCCGCTGCGGCAGGTCGTCATCGGCTTCGAGACGGTGTTCGAGGACGAGATCATCCAGCGCGTCAACCGCGAGCGGGTCATTACCGCGCTTGCGGACCCGCGCCAGGGTGAGGCGGCGCCGCTGCTCGCGGCCGTGAGAGACAGGGTCGAGGCAATCCCCATGCCCGAGGGCTACCGGCTCGAATGGTGGGGCGAGTACAAGTCATCGGCCGATGCGCAGGGCGCGCTGGCGAGCAAGATCCCGGTCTTCGTCATCGCCATGGTGCTGATCACCGTCGCCTTGTTCAACAGCCTGCGGCAGACCGCCGTGATCTGGCTGGTCGTGCCGCTGTCGGTCATCGGCGTCACCGTCGGCCTGCTGTCCACCAGTCAGCCCTTCGGCTTCATGGCCCTGCTCGGCTTCCTGAGCCTGTCGGGCATGCTGATCAAGAATGCGATCGTACTCGTCGACGAGATCAACCTGCAGCGGCGGGACGACAAGCCGGAACTTCAGGCCATTACGGATTCGGCGGTCAGTCGCCTGCGCCCGGTCATGATGGCAGCTGCGACGACAATTCTCGGCATGACGCCGCTGTTCCCGGATGCGTTCTTCGTGTCCATGGCCGTCACGATCGCGTTCGGCCTCGGCTTCGCTACCCTGCTCACGATGGTCGTCGTTCCGGTACTTTATGCGACGATATACAAGGTAAAAGCGACCTGAGGAGACCAACGATGCTTGCAAGATTGACGCTTCTCATTGCACTGGCGCTTGCGGCAAACGCGGCCCTGGCAGACGAACACGAAGACGCCACGACGGAAGCTGCCGATGAATCCCAGGCCGAAGAGCGAGTTTGTTTCAACCGCCGGCAGGTGAACAGCTTCGACGGCCTCTCGGACAAGCATGTCTACATCAGGGAAGGCACCAGCAATTACTACCTGCTCACCATGCGGAATCGTTGCACCGGTCTGCGCGATGCCAACGGTATCGCCATCAAGGACACGATGAGCCGGATCTGCCCCAACAGTTTTTCAGAGATCATGTTTCGCGACATGGGCCGCGTTCAGCGCTGCCGGATCGGCGACATCGAGCGGGTCGAGAACAAGGACGAAGCGAAAGCCCTGGTTGCCGAACGCGAGAACCACGAGAAGCACGAGAAAAACCACAAGGACTAGACCTGGATCGTCTGCCCGTGCTCTGCAATGTGGGCCGGCGCTTTCAGCTCTGACCTCAGGCGGCCCGCAAGCGGCTTTTGCGCATCAGGCTCACCGTGCACGAGGTACACGGGCGGCCGATTCTCGAATGCACCGTACCAGTCGATGAGATCCCGCTGGTCGGCATGCGCCGACAGCCCGCCGATCGTGTGGATGCGGATACGAACGCGGTAGTCCTCGCCCCAGAGCTTGATCGTCTCTGCCCCGTCCACGAGGCGCCGGCCCAGCGTGCCGTACGCCTGGTAGCCGACGATGACGAGATGGCACTCCGGCCGCCAGGCATTGTGCTTGAGGTGATGCAGGATACGGCCGCCGCTGCACATGCCGCTGCCGGCGATGATGATTGCGCCGGATTCCAGTTCGTTGATGACCATGGACTCTTCGGGCGACCGGGTCTGGTGCAGCTTGGGTAAGTCGGGCAGGTCGGAGTGTTCACCAAACAGCTTCGTGTCGTACAGCTGCCTGAATCGCGAGTAGACCTCGGTCGCCTCGATGCCCATAGGGCTGTCGAGGAAGATGTGCCAGTCCTCGAGATTCCAGCGATCGTAATTTTCGACCATCAGGTGCAGCAGATCCTGGGTGCGCCCCACCGTGAAGGCAGGAATCAGGATGTTGCCTTGCGCGGCACGTGCCGATTGGAAGACCTCGGTCAGCTCGTCGAGCGTCTCCTCGATGGGCCGGTGCAGGCGGTCGCCGTAGGTGCTCTCCATCAGCACAGCGTCGGCTTGCGTGAGTCGCTTCGCGGCGTTCATGACCGGCGCATCGCGGAAGCCGAGGTCGCCGCTGAAAACGAGCGTCCGCCCGCCCGCGCTGAGTTCCACGATACTCGAGCCCAGGATATGGCCGGCGTCATGGTAG
>JBFFSI010000143.1:0-3343 GCA_041572475.1 Woeseiaceae bacterium | reverse complement strand
CCGGCTGCGAGCGGTCCAGGGCGTCGACGTGGGCGACCAGCAATGGCTCAGGGGCGGCGCCGCAGAGCTGGGGGGTCGCGCTGGCGCCTCAACCGCGGCGGTCACGACCCGATAAAAATGTACGCGGCCTACGATGCCGCCGTGCGGCACGCAGGCCAGCCGACGATCATCCTCGCCAAGACCGTTAAAGGTTACGGCATGGGCGGCGCCGGCGAGGGCCAGATGACCGCGCATCAGCAGAAGAAGCTCGACCTGGAGTCGCTGAAGCAGATGCGCGATCGCTTCAACATCCCGTTCTCCGACAAGGAGGTCGAGGATGTGCCGTATTACAAACCGCCTGCCGACAGCACCGAGCTCGAATACCTGCACGAGCGCCGGCAGGCGCTCGGCGGACACCTGCCGCAACGCCGTACCAGGGCGCCCAAGCTGCCGATTCCCGGGCTCGAGATCTTCAAGAACCAGCTGGACGGGACCGGTGAGCGCGAAGTGTCCACGACGATGGCTTTCGTGCGCATCCTGACGGCCCTCGCGCGGGACAAGCAGATCGGCAAGCACATCGTTCCCATCGTGCCCGACGAGGCCCGGACCTTCGGCATGGAGGGCATGTTTCGCCAGTTCGGGATCTACGCGTCGGGAGGGCAGCTTTACGAACCCGAGGATGCCGGCGAGCTGATGTATTACCGCGAGGACAAGAAGGGACAGATACTCGAGGAGGGTATCAACGAGGCTGGCGCCTTCTGTTCCTGGCTGGCAGCCGGTACGGCCTATTCCAATCACAACACGCAGATGGTGCCCTTCTACATCTATTATTCGATGTTCGGTTTCCAGCGCATCGGCGATTTCGTCTGGGCGGGCGGCGACATGCAGTCGCGAGGATTCCTGATTGGCGGCACGGCCGGACGCACGACCCTCGCGGGAGAAGGTCTGCAACACCAGGACGGCCACAGCCTGGTCGCGGCCTCGACGGTCCCGAACTGCGTTTCCTACGACCCGACCTACGCTTACGAACTCGCGGTAATCATCCAGGACGGGCTGCGGCGCATGATCGGCGAGCAGGAAAACGTCTTTTATTACCTCACCTGCATGAACGAGAACTACGCGCACCCGGCCATGCCGGCCGGCGTCGAGGAAGGCATTCTCAAGGGCATGTACCTGCTTGATGTCGGGGGGCAGGGCAAGATCCGCGTGCAGCTGATGGGATCCGGGACCATCCTGCGCGAGGTCATCGGTGCCGCCGAGTTGCTGAAAGAGGATTTCGGCATCCCGGCGGATGTCTGGTCAGTCACCAGTTTCAACGAGCTGCGACGCGACGCGCTGGAGGTCGAGCGCTGGAACCAGCTGCATCCCGAATCCGAGCCGCGCAAAAGCTACATCGAGGAGAAGCTCGAGAAGGTGTCCGGTCCGTTTGTCGCCGCGACCGACTACATGAAGATCGTGCCCGACCAGGTCGAGCGCTGGATACCGGGGCGTTTCGTGTCCCTCGGCACCGACGGCTACGGCCGCTCCGACGCGCGCGCAGCGCTGCGACAACACTTCGAGGTCGACAAGCGCTTCATCGCCGTCACCGCGCTGAAGGCGCTGGCCGACGATGGCGTCCTCGACCAGAAGACGGTCGCGCAGGCCATCGAGAAGTACGGTATCGATCCGGATCGTCCGGATCCGGTGACGCTGTAGGCGGTCGGTGAAGTGGCCAAGACGATAGACATCATCGTGCCGGATCTCGGCGATTTCGAGGACGTCGAAATCATCGACGTGCTCGTTGCCGCGGGCGAAGAGGTCGAGCGCGAACAGGGGCTGATCACGCTCGAGACCGACAAGGCGGCGATGGACGTGCCCGCCCCCGAGAACGGCATCATTGACGCGCTGACCGTAAGCGTCGGCGACAAGGTTTCTTCCGGCAGCGTCATCGGCAAGTTGCGGGTCGAAGTCAGTGACACGGTGGTCATCGCGCCCGCACTTCAGCACGAGCCGACGGGCGACACGACGGTGCTCGCGACACCCGCGAAGGCGTCGGGCGAGAAACAACGCTCTGGCGGCGTCCAGACGCTGGTCGTCCCGGACCTGGGCGATTTCGACGACGTGGACGTCATCGAGGTCCACATCAGCAAGGGCGACACGATCGGGAAAGAAGACCCGATCGTCACGCTGGAGACCGACAAAGCCGCGATGGACGTGCCGGCCCTCGTGGGCGGCCGCATCGAATCGGTGCTCGTCAAGGTCGGCGACAAGGTGTCCGAGGGCGCATCGCTCGCGATCATCGAGGCTGTCGTCGAAGCCGCTGAGGATACCGTGGCGCAGGCGCCGAAGCCGTCCGACGCGCCCGGGGCTCCCGCGGAGCCTGTCCCGAGCCCGGAGCCGGCTGCGCCGTCGCCGAAACAGAGCATTTCGAGGGACTTGCCAACGATCAACGAGGCCGGGTTTGCCCGTGCGCACGCCAGCCCGTCGGTACGCAAACTCGCGAGGGAGCTTGGCGTCGACCTCGCCCGGGTGAAAGGCAGCGGGCCCAAGAGCCGGGTGCTGCACGACGACGTCAAGGCGTTCGTCAAGGCAATCCTGACCGGGCAGGCCGCCGCTCCGGCCGCGACCGCGCTGCCGGAGACGCCAAAGGTCGACTTCTCGAAGTGGGGCGAGGTCGAGGAGCAGCCGCTGACCCGCATCCAGAAGATTTCAGGACCGCGGCTGCAAGCCAGCTGGATCAACCTGCCGCACGTCACCCAGCACGACCTCGCGGACATCACCGGGCTGGAGGCCAAACGACAGCAGCTGAAGGGGCCAGCGAAGGAGCGCGGCATCTCGCTGACGCCGCTCGCCTTCATTATGAAGGCGGTGGTCGCGGCGCTGCAGGAATTTCCAAAGGTGAACTCCTCGCTGTCGGACGACGGCTCGAGCCTTGTTTTCAAGAAGTTCATCAATCTCGGTTTTGCAGCGGATACCGACCAGGGACTGGTCGTGCCCGTCATCCACAACGCGGACCAGAAAGATGTGTACGAACTGGCACAGGAGCTGGGCGAACTCTCCGCGCTTGCGCGCGAGGGCAAGCTCAAGGTCGACAAGCTGCAGGGTGCGACCTTCACGATCTCCAGTCTCGGCGGAATCGGCGGCACGGCATTCACGCCCATTGTCAATGCGCCCGAGGTCGCGATTCTCGGGGTGTCGCGCTCCTCGATGCAGCCGGTCTGGAACGGGTCCGAGTTCCAGCCCCGACTGATGCTGCCGCTGTCGCTGTCTTACGACCACCGCGTCATCGACGGCGCGGCTGCGGTCCGCTTCACGACCTTCCTCGGCGAGCGGCTCGGCGACGTCGATGCGCTGTTGCAGGCGACGCCGTAGTGGCGGACCCGAT
>JBFFSI010000142.1:0-3412 GCA_041572475.1 Woeseiaceae bacterium | reverse complement strand
CGGGCTCGGGCGAACGCCTCGCGGGAGCGAGAGATCGGTACTCAGCTGGTCCGACATCGCCGGCGAGCACGGAGACGAGCGGAAGATAATCAGTCCTGTCGGGCGCAGGTCGGACCTCGAGAACGACCCCATCCACCGCTTCATTGAACTGAACGAGTCCGGCAAGGATCGCCATGAGGTCGGTCGCTTGCTCTATGTAGCCTGCACGAGGGCACGCAAGAGCCTGCATCTGGTCGGTCACGCGCCCGTCAGTCCGGACGGTGGATCCTTGCGGGCGCCGGATTCGCGGAGCCTGCTCCGCCTTCTCTGGCCCGCTGTCGAATCCCGGTTCGAGCAGGCATTCGAGCCTCAGGAAACCGGCGAAAGCGGCAACACGGCCGACCCGTGGCTGCTGCCGCGGCGGCACCGCGTCGAGCCCTCATGGGAGCTGCCCGCCGTCGCGCCGGTGCCGGGTCAGGAACAGGTCGCCGACACGGGCGGTGAGGTTGGCGCGGTTGATTACCACTGGGTCGGCGCCGAAGCGCGGATCGCGGGCACGGTCGTGCATCGCTGGCTGCAGTACGCGGCACGGTGTGGCGCGGGCGTGAATGCCCTTGCCGACGATTGCCTTCAGGAACCCACGGAGCGCTGGTTACGCGAACTCGGAGTTGCGCCCGGCGAAACGATGGAACGGGTTCTCGCGCGCGTGCACGCCGCGCTGCGGGGCGTGCGGAACGACTCCCGGGGCCGCTGGCTGCTGGCCGGTGAGGGTCATGCGGAACTGGCGCTCAGCGGGCTCGTGGACGGCGCGGTGGAGTCTGGAATCATCGACCGGATTCGGATAGACGATGACAAGCACTGGATCGTCGACTACAAGACGAGTACGCACGAAGGAGGGAATCTCGCAGGATTCCTGCGTGCCGAGGCGGAGCGCTATCGTGACCAGCTCGGACGCTACTCGACCCTGTACCGCGCCTACGCCGGGGTGAGCGTGCGCTGTGCGCTGTATTTTCCGCTGCTGCAGGAGTTCGTCGAGGTCGACGTGCAGGCCTAGAGCTGGCCCTCGAGCCGGATGTCATGCTGGCCGCGCTCGTTGGGCGAGCCCAGAAAACGCAGTTGCTGGCGGAGCTTGTCGCTGGTGCTGTCCGTGGCGGCCACTTTCCCGATCAATTGATAAGTGCGGTCGGGCGAGATCGTCAGGCTGGCTGCCAGGTCGAAAGCGCCGTCCACATCCTCGATGCTCGCGACCACGGCACTCTCATTGGTAAAGAATTCCGCGCGATACCCGCCGATCGGGGACGGATCAACCATCGGCGCCACGAGATCGTCGACCGCCAGGGTCCCGTCGGCCGCGATCGGCAGGCCGTCCCGTATGCGTAGCTCCTCGAATTGAATGCTGGCATTCCCCGACAGGCCAGGCATGCGCGCGATGGACGCGAACGCACTCAAGGGCAGCGACCCGCTGACATCCCCGAGCGTTACCACGCCGCCGAAACCGAGCGCGACGTCGGCTTCGAGGAAGCCTGAAGACGGGCTGGCTTCGAGGCTCGCGGCAAGATTACCGATGAGCAGGCGCGAGGGCCGCAGGCGCCATCGCAGGTCCCGCAGATACAGCCCGGCAACCGACGCTTCCGCCGCAGACCCCGACCAGATCGATCCCTCCAGCCCGCTCACCTGCACGGCGGGCGGCACGAACCAGTCGTACGCGACACGTGCCGGAAACAGGAAGATGAAAGCCGCGACAAACGTCAGCAGGCCGACGAGCACCAGGGCTTTTCGGGTCACTGTCAAAGCGACCGTTCGAGAGTAAGCGTCGCGTTGACGCGCCCCGGATCGGCGGACGTGGCGGCCGACAGGCTGCCGGCCTGCACCTCCATGCCGTACTGGTAGCTCAAATCGCCGAGCCATACGACGAGTTTGTCGAATGCCACGTTCTCGAATTCGACCCGGATGCCGTTAGGGGTCGGCTGACTGCGCTTCGGCTGACCGAGACCGTGCGAACGGAGGGTCGAATCGACAATGACCACGGGTGACTGTGCGCTGCCCGCCGCGGAAGCGGTCTGCGATCCACTCTGTGGCTGGGGCATGGCTGCGAGCGGTCGCAACTCGGCCAGCGACCGTTCCCAGGTCGACACGCGCTGCTGCAGTTCACGGTGCCCCGTGTCCAATGGCGCCCAGATCAGGCCCCAGAAAAGCGCAACCGCGATGATGGCGGCTCCGATCGACACGAACAGCCGTTCCCTGGGCTCCAGAGACTCGAACCAATCTCTCATGATCCTACCTCGCGAATCTGGATACGGCTGCTGACCTGGTCGCCGACGCGATCCGTCGACTGAATCGACGCCGTAAAGCGCGTCGACTGGCTGACGCTTTTCTGAATCTTGTCGAGCGTCGCAACATCGGGCGCAGTCAAGCGCACGTCGATGACACCGGCACGGTAGCTGATCGCCAGGATCTCGGCTTCCTTGTTCTCCTGAATGGCAGCCGCCAGCTGCTGCAACGACGGGAGGAATACGGCGGGCGCAGCCCCGGCCGTGCCGAAACTGCGGCGAATCGACGTTACCGTGCCCAGCGGATCCATGACTTCGCGTGTGTCATCCGGCCGTATCTTGCGGTACTCCGCGGTAAATTGTTCTTTGAGCGCAGCTTCCTCGCCGGACAGGCGGAAATAGTCGATGGCCTTGCCCGCGATGCCCAGCACTCCGATCGCGAGTAGCAGCGCGGCCGCATACCGCCAGGGCCTGAAGAGCGCACTCATGTCCGTGCGTTCTCCGTAACGCCCCTGCAGCAGGTTGACGCCTGCACCGCTGGCGACAGTCACTGCCAGCCTCGGCAGGACACCGTCAGGCAGGAGATTGATATCGACGCTGTCCAGATGCTGCCGCAAAACGCTCCAGTCATTCTCGAACCGCTGCTCGTCGGTCGGTTCGCAATAGACGAGCAGGTGCCTCGACGCCTCTTGCGCTTCGTCCGAAAGCCCTTCGTTGCCGAAAAGACCGGCGGCTGCCAGCGCATCGGTCGGCGTGACGCCCTGCATCACGAATTCGAGATCGGCGCCATCGTTGAAGACGATCTGATGCTCCGCTACGAGCATGCTGAGGGTGTTCGGGACAACGGCGAGACCGTGGTCTTCCGGTACGAGGCGAGCGGGCCTGATCCCCGCATCGCTGAGTCGTTCTACCCACGCGTTCATCCTGTCGTGAGCGACGACGACCACGGGAAAATCGCCGCCGGCGCGACGCGTCCCGGGCGCAAAATGCAGTTTCTCGATCTCGTCCGCTACCTGCTCCTCGAGCGCAAACGGCAATGCCGCGCGCAAACGCGCGCCCTTAGCCGGCAGGTCGCAGGTGAGGGTAGACGTCTCTCCGGCCGGGACGAGCACAATGACTTCGCGTCCGCCGATATCCTTAACGGCTTCGTCCAGCGGCCCCAT
>JBFFSI010000141.1:0-3435 GCA_041572475.1 Woeseiaceae bacterium | reverse complement strand
TATGTCTTCACAATCGGTCGCGATGCGCTGATCAACATGGTCGACCTGTACATGGACCCGCCGGCCACGGTGGCCCAGATCAAGGTCGGTCTCGAAGCGCGCTCGGTCGAGACATCGAAGTACAAAGGTTACGAAGACAAGTACGCGATAGCCGGTTCGTACTGGCCGCCCCAGTACGTGATCATGGACGGCGACACGCTCGAGCCATTGAAGGTCGTATCGACCCGCGGCATGACTGTGGACACCCAGGAGTATCACCCGGAGCCGCGCGTTGCGGCGATCGTGGCCTCGCACGAAAACCCGGAATTCATCGTCAACGTCAAGGAGACCGGGCATATCCTGCTGGTCAACTACAGCGATATCGACAACCTCACCGTCACCGACATCGGAGCCGCGAGATTCCTGCACGACGGCGGCTGGGATCGCAGCAAACGCTACTTCCTCACCGCGGCGAACCAGTCCGACAAGATTGCAGTCGTGGATTCCCGGGAGAGGAATCTCGAGGCCCTGATCGACGTCGACAAGATCCCGCATCCGGGCCGCGGCGCCAACCTGGACGACCCGGAGTTCGGCCCGGTCTGGGTAACCAGCGCGCTGGGTAACGACAAGGTCACGTTCATCGGCACGGATCCCGTTGGTCACCCGCAACATGCCTGGAAGGTCGTTCGCGTGCTGAACGGCCAGGGCGGCGGTTCGCTGTTCGTCAAGTCGCACCCGACGTCGAAGAACCTGTGGGTCGATTCCCCGCTCAACCCGGATGAGGCAATCAGCCAGAGCGTCGCCGTGTTCGACATCGAGAACCTCGAGGCCGGCTACGACGTCCTGCCGATCGCGGAGTGGGCCGATCTCGGTCCGGGACCCAAGCGCGTCGTGCAGCCGGAATTCAACCAGGTGGGCGATGAAGTCTGGTTCTCGGTCTGGAGCGGCCAGGAAGAGGAATCGGCAATCGTCGTCGTCGATGACAAGACGCGAAAACTGAAGCATGTCATCAAGGGCCCGGAGGTCGTTACGCCAACAGGCAAGTTCAACGTGTACAACACGGTTGCCGACATCTACTAGTGAGCCGGGGCCGCGGTAGCGGCCCCGCTGCAACCTGCAAACAGAAGGTGATCTCATGCGAAAGAGATTCCGCACCAGTGCAGTGGGATGGGTCGGGTCACTGGCGATGCTGGTTTCCGCAATGTCGGCGGCCGATGAGGAAACGGGACTGGCCGATGCAATCACGGGCGGTGATGCCGACCTCTCGTTCCGTTACCGTTACGAGTTCGTCGACGAGGAAGGTTTCGACGACAACGCCAATGCCTCGACGCTGCGTACCCGGCTGAACTTCGAAACCAAGCCATGGCGTGGCTGGTCTGGCCTGCTGGAGCTCGACCACGTCCTCGAGGTCCTCGTCAAGGACTTCAATAGCGGCGCCGGCACGAGCGGCGCGGCCAGGGATGGCTATCCGGTCGTCGCGGACCCGAGCGGCCCTGATCTGAACCAGATGTATATCCAGTACGCGCCGAATGAGGACTGGCGGACACGAGCAGGCCGGCAGCGCATCATCCTGGACGACCAGCGCTTTGTCGGCGGCGTGGGCTGGCGACAGAACGAGCAGACCTACGACGCGGTGTCGGTCCAGTTCGACGGCTGGAAGGACACCTCAGTCTTCTACAGCTACGTCGCCAACGTCGCACGCATTTTCGGCGACAGCGTTCCGGCCGGAAGCCATGAGCAGTCGACGCACCTGTTCAATGTTCGGGTCGGACTGGGCGAAGGCCTGAAGGTTTTCGGCTATGGGTACCTGATCGACAATGATGATGCGCCTGCCCTCTCGACAAGGACTTTCGGCATTCGTGCAGAGGGCGGCATCGCGCTCGGGGAAGGTCGCCTGAAACTGCTCGGCGACGTGGCCACGCAGAGCGACTACGGCAACGCGCCGGTGCGCTTCGATACTGAGTACTATCGCCTGCAGGCCTTGTGGACAGGCGGCGCTTTCACGGCGGGTGTCGGGTTCGAGTCCCTCGGCTCCGACGATGGCCAGGCGTTTCGCACGCCGCTCGCGACGCTGCATGCGTTCAACGGCTGGGCAGATCGTTTCTTGCGGACCCCTGCGGACGGCCTCGAAGACCTGTACGTCCGGTTCGGTTACGGTCACGGGCCCTGGAACTTCCAGGCGATCTGGCATGACTTCGGCGCCGAGACCGGTGGCGCGAGCTTCGGATCCGAACTCGACCTGTCGGCAAATCGAAAGCTGGGCGAGCGTTACGACGTATTGATCAAGCTCGCATCCTTTGACAGCGACGATGACAGCTTCAATGACGTAACCAAGGCATGGATTATGGTGTCGGCCCGGTTCTGACCGGCGCAGACCTCGCGCATTTCCCGGTTGTCGAAGAGTGCTTCAGGAGTAGGTAACCGCCACTAGCCGGCGAACAGCCACGACAGCAGCAAGTGTCCGGGCAACTGCAGCACCAGCGGCACCGCCGTCATCAGCAGCAGCATGTGTTGTACCGGCGTGAGGTTTGCGCCCGCTTCGAGCGGCAACCGGTACACGTGATTGATATTTCGTTTCGGTCCCGTGAGCCAGCGCGTCAGCAGCAGCACGAGCCATGTCAGCAGTACGGCCCATGGAAAGACACCAGGGTCATAGCCGAGCTGCCATGGACCCCAGATGATCACGGCCAGCAACGGCACGTGGAACAGCGACACCGCTCGCAGCCACAGCGGGCTCTGTTGGTCGAACATGTAGTCAGCGAGGCCGATCACATGCGGCACGCGCAGCAGCCGGCCCAGGAAGCTGACGAGCCACAAGGCCTCCGCAACCAGCGTCAGGCATGCCGCCAGGCTGACGATGAACGAACTTTCCAGCCACAGGCCCGGTAAGAGCGCGAGGAACGCGATGTCGGAAAACCAGAGAAAATTTGCCGGGCCACGGTGCCGCCAGTAGATCGCGACGATGCCGCACACCATCGCGGTCCACGTGACCTTGAGCCACAGCGGCAAGAGGTTGCTAACCAGTAAATCGGCGCTCATCGGGTCCCGCCTGTATTGTCACCCGGCACCCGGCATCGCTACGTGCACAGGGCTGCCGGTCGGTTGATTTGCGCATAAGTCTACCCGGCTGGATGCGATTGGGGACCAGTAACAGGGAAAAGGGCTCCCGCTGCTTCTATTGCCTCACTATTGCCCAACACGCGATTTCTCACGCCTGGGCGCCCGGATCAGCCCATCGCTATAATGAGGCCGTGCGTCATTACTCCATGGAGCGACGTCATGCGGGACACTATCGAGAAGCTGCGCAGCATCGCCAACGACGGCACGCTGAGTCCGGCGCAGAAGAGGCATTTTCTCTCGCTGGAAGCCGAGAACATGCTGCCCTATCCGGCGCTGGATGCCGAAACGCAGGAGGCGCTGGACCAGCGCGTCATCTGCGACATGTACGAGGGGCAC
>JBFFSI010000140.1:0-3506 GCA_041572475.1 Woeseiaceae bacterium | reverse complement strand
GATGTACTTGCAGGGCGTCGAAAGCATCTTCGACCTGGTCTGGACCGACGGGCCGCTGGGCCGCATCAGCTACGGTGACGTCTATCACCAGAACGAGGTCGAGCAGTCCCGCTACAACTTCGAGGAAGCGGACATCGACGAACTCTTCCACCAGTTCGACCATGCCGAACACGAAAACGAGCGCCTCATCGAACTCGGCCTGCCGCTGCCTGCTTACGAGCAGATGCTGCACGCCTCGCACGTCTTCAACCTGCTCGACGCCCGCCAGGCAATTTCTGTCAGCGAGCGGCAGCGCTTCATACTGCGTGTGCGCACGATGGCGCGCGCCGTTGCCGAGGCCTATTACGCGTCGCGCGAGGCGCTCGGCTTCCCGATGGTCGGGTCCGTGGCGAGCGCGAAGGCGCCATCATGAGCGAAGCGCAGGACCTGCTCGTCGAGATCGGCACCGAGGAGTTGCCGCCCAAGGCGTTGCGCAAACTGATGCAGGCGTTCGGCGAACGGCTCGAGGCGGCCATCGATGGGGCGCGGCTCGATCACGGCTCGGTCCGGGCGTACGCGAGCCCGCGCCGGCTCAGCGTCCTGGTCGAGGGCCTGGCCGCCGGGCAGCAAGACCGCAAGGTCACCCAGAAGGGCCCGCCGGTCTCGGTGGCCTTCGACAAGGACGGCAACCTCACGGCCGCCGGCAGCGCGTTCGCGAAGAAGTGCGGCGTCGAGCCCGCGGCACTCGGCCGCACGAAGGGCGACAAGGGCGAGTGGCTGTGCTGCGATATCGTCGAACCCGGCAAGTCCACCGCGGAACTGGCGCCGGAACTCGTCGAAAAGGCCCTGCAGGAGCTGCCGATCCCGCGCCGCATGCGCTGGGGCGCCGGCGAGGCGGAGTTCGTCCGGCCCGTGCACTGGGTCGTCCTGCTGCACGGCAAGGGCGTTATCGAGGCCGACATCATGGGCATCGCGGCCGGCCGCAGCTCCCTCGGGCACCGGTTCCACGCGCCAGGGCCGTTCGAGATCGCGCAAGCCACCGACTACCTCGACACGCTCGAGCAAAAGGGCCGCGTCATCGCCGACTTCGAGCGCCGGCGCGAGCTCATCCGTGAGGGCGTCGATGCCCAGGCGCAGGCAGCGGGCGGGCGCGCCGTCGCGAGCGAAGAACTGTTTGACGAGGTCACCGCGCTGGTCGAGTGGCCGGTGCCGCTCACGGGCTCGTTCGACGAGTCGTTCCTTAAGCTGCCGCGCGAGGCTGTCGTCTCGACGCTCACCAGCCACCAGCGCTACTTTCCCGTCGAGAACGAGCAGGGCGAGCTGTTGCCCGCCTTCATCACGATCGTCAACCTCGACAGCAAGGACCCCGACAAGGTGCGCGACGGCAACGAGCGAGTGATTCGGCCGCGGCTCGCAGACGCCGCTTTCTTCTGGGATTCCGATCGCCGCACCTCCCTAGCGAACCGCGAGGAGGCCCTGCGCGAGGTCGTCTACCAGCGCGGGCTCGGCAGCCTGCACGACAAGAGCGCTCGCACGGCCCGCATCGGCGAGGCAATTGCCGAAGCCGCCGACGCCGACGCGCAGGCCGTAAAGCGGGCCGCCATGCTCGCGAAGTGCGACCTGCTCACCGGCATGGTCGGCGAGTTCCCGGAGCTGCAGGGAACCATGGGGCGCTATTACGCCGCCGCGGATGGCGAGCCGGACGCGGTCGTCGCCGCGATCGGCGACCAGTACCTGCCCCGCTTCGCCGGCGATGCTCTGCCGGCGACGCTCGACGGACAGGTGCTCGCCGTCGCCGACAAGCTCGACACGCTCGCGGGCGTTTTCTCGATCGGCAAAAAGCCGTCAGGTAACCGTGACCCGTTCGGTTTGCGGCGCGCCGCCCTCGGTGTCGTTCGCATCCTGATCGAGTGTGCGCTCGATATCGACCTGAAGGCGGCGATTGGCGCAGCAGCAGCCGCGCAACCGGAAGGGAAGCTGGCGGGCGACGCCCTCGCCGACGAGCTGTACACCTTCATTACCGATCGCCTGCGCCGGTATTTCCTCGACGGCGACGCCAGCCTGACGACCGAGACCTTCGATGCGGTACTCGCGAGGCGGCCCGACTCGCTCGTCGACTTCGCGCGGCGCCTGGCTGCCGTTCAGGCATTCGTTGCGCTCGAGCCCGCGGACAGCCTTGCGGCCGCCAACAAACGTATCGCCAACATCCTGCGGCAGGCCGAATTTGCCGGCGAGGCCGAGGTGCGCGAGCAGCTGCTCGTCGAGCCGGCAGAACAAGAGCTCTGGTCCGCGGTGGGTGAAGTGCGCGAGGCCGTGGCGCCGCTGATCGAGAGCCGCCAATACGCGGAGGCGCTGACGGCGATGGCCGCGCTGCGGGCGCCGGTCGACAAGTTCTTCGACGACGTGATGGTAATGACGGACGACGAGGCGACCCGGGACAACCGGCTCGCCCTGCTGGGCGGGCTGCGGGCCTTGTTCCTCGACGTGGCCGACATATCCCGCCTGTCGATCTGATGCAGGCTGTTCGCTCGCTCGTTTTTCTCGTGCTGCTCGCTGGCGCGGCCGTGTTATTGTCCGCGATTGAGCTGCTGCTTTTCTGGGGCCCCTTTCGCTGGAAATGGGCCGTCGCCGTAGCCTGGGCCGATTTTTCGATCTGGGCCGGTCGGGTGATCTGCGGAATGGACGTGGTCACCGAGGGCGGCGAAAACATCCCGGACGAGCCTTGCGTCTTCCTGATCAAGCACACGACCGTGCTCGAGGTCTACTGGCAGATTGCCGCACTGCCCCCCGCCACCTGGGTTCTCAAGCGCGAGCTGCTGTGGATCCCGATATTCGGCTGGGCCATCGGCTTCGTGATGAAGTCGATCGCGATCAACCGCAAGGCGGGCGGCCCGGCCGTCAGGCAGGTGATCGACCAGGGCAGGCAGCGCCTGGCAGACGGCCTCAGCGTCTGCATTTTTCCGGAGGGCACCCGGGTGCCGCCGGGGCAGACGCGGCGTTACGGCATCAGCGGCGCCGCTCTCGCCGAGGCCACCGGCTGCAAGGTAGTCCCGGTGGCGCACAATGCCAGCGACTTCTGGCCGAAGCGGGAGCTGCGCAAGCACCCGGGCAAGGTGCGGTTCTGCATCGGGCCCCCGATCGACGCCCGCGCCCAGCCGCCCAAGGAGACCAACCTGATTGCCCAGGACTGGATCGAGACGAAGATGCGCGAGATCAGCATTCTGTACAAGGAAGACCCCATCGATGCGTAACGCTCTGCTGGCCCTTGCCTGCCTCGCGAGCGCGGCCTGTGTAAAGGAGCCCCCACCGGAGCCCGCGGCGCCCGGTGCTGCGGGCGGCACCATCACGATCGACGCCCTGCACGGCCATGTGGCCTGGCTCGCCGACGACGACCGCGAAGGGCGCATGGCAGGTCAGCCCGGCTATGACGCGGCAGCACAATACGTCGCCGACCGCTTCGCAGAGTTCGGCCTCGAACCTGCCGGTGAGGACGGGTGGTTTCAGCCGGTGCCGCTGATCACCTACCG
>JBFFSI010000139.1:0-3531 GCA_041572475.1 Woeseiaceae bacterium | reverse complement strand
TGGGCGCTCTCGCCTGGCCGGTAGCGCTCGTCCTGCACGGTCTGCTGTTGCGGCGGCTGACGGCCACGGTCGACAAGCCGCTCCTTGGCCAGGCCCACGCCGTGGGCGTGTGGCTCTTCGTGGTGCTGGGCTCATTCGAGGCCCACTGGTGGCTGGCACGATGGTTCGACCCATCGAGCGCCTGGCCGCTGCTCGGCGCCATGCTGGTGCCTGCCGCCTACGTGTGGAGCGTCACGACCCGGAGGGTGCACCAGTGGTGGCCTGTGCGTGAGCACCATGGCAGCTACGTGCTGACCGCGGCCTTGCCGATGATCGTTTATCTGCTCGGATGGCTCTGGCTGACGAATCTGACCAGCACCGGCGCGGCGCAGCCGCTGAAGTACCTGCCAGTGCTGAACCCGCTGGAGCTCGCTTATCTCGCCGTGCTCGGCGGCACCTGGTTCTGGTGGCGGCTCCTGCGCGAAGAGGAGAAGCTGGCCGGCTTCGACGTGCTGGCACACGCCGTCCTGGCCGGCACCGCCTTCGCTGCCGTGACCGGCGGGGTCATTCGCGCCTGTCACCACTGGGCCGGTGTCCCCTGGGACGCCGACGCGCTGTTTGCCTCCGATACGGTGCAGGCCTCCCTGTCCATCGTGTGGGGCACCCTCGCCATCAGCCTGATGCTGCTGGGCAATCGCCGCAAGGAACGCATCGTCTGGTTCCTCGGCACCGCGCTGGTCGCGGTCGTCGTCGTCAAGCTCTTCCTGATCGAGCTCTCGGCCGTCGGCACGCTGCAGCGCATCGTGTCCTTCATCGTGGTGGGCCTGCTGCTGCTGCTCGTCGGTTACGTCGCACCGCTGCCACCGAGGAAGGGAGAATCAAGTTGATCGCACCGATTCGGACCCTGCTGCAGTTGGACTCGTTGGGTCCTCGATCCGGTAAATTCTGTTGAAGGCTGCCATTTACAGCGCATTCGGCGAAGCACCGAGCATCGAGGAGCTGCCGGATCCCGAGCCGCAGGCCGGCGGCGTGGTGATCGCCGTCAGGGCAACGGGCCTGTGCCGCAGCGATTGGCACGGCTGGATGGGGCATGACCCGGATATTCGCCTGCCGCACGTGCCGGGCCACGAGCTTGCCGGAGTCATCGAAACTGTTGGCGCTGATATCCGCAACTGGAAGCCCGGAGATCGCGTCACGCTGCCTTTTGTTTGCGGCTGCGGAACTTGCCCGCAATGCGAATCGGGCAACCAGCAGGTCTGCGACAAGCAGTTTCAACCCGGCTTTACCCACTGGGGCTCATTCGCCGAATACGTCGCCATCGACTACGCGGACAGCAACCTGGTGCGGCTGCCGGACGAGCTCGATTTTGTCACCGCGGCAAGTCTCGGTTGCCGTTTCGTTACGTCCTTCCGAGCGGTGGTCGACCAGGGGCAGGTATCGGCCGGGCAATGGGTCGCCGTTCATGGATGCGGCGGCGTCGGGCTATCCGCGATCATGATCGCCAGGGCATTGAACGCGCGCGTTGTCGCGATAGACATTGACGACGAGAAGCTGGAATTCGCCAGGGGCATCGGTGCGGAGGCGCTCGTAAACGCGACCAAGGTCGACTCCGTCGCCGAAAGTATCAAGGACATGACGGGCGGTGGCGCCCATGTATCAATGGATGCGCTGGGGAGTACCGTGACCTGCTCGAACTCGATTGGCGGTTTGCGAAAACGCGGTAAGCACATCCAGGTAGGGTTGATGGTGGGCAGCGATAGCCGCCCAGCAGTGCCGATGGCTCGCGTAATCGCCGATGAACTGGAAATCCTCGGGTCACACGGTATACAGGCCCACAGGTACGCTGAGCTTCTGGCCATGATCCGGGCCGGAGCGTTGAGGCCTGACTTGCTTATCGGCAAAACAATCAGTCTCGAGGACGCCCTGGTCGAGCTTCCCGCAATGAACGATTTCAAAGGCACAGGGGTCACGGTCATCGACCGGTTTTGAACGAGCGATCATTAAGCAACCGTCCAGCCCACTCACGAAACCCAAACGCATGTCCGACTGTGATTGCAGCATTGAAGTCGAATCGCGACAGCAGCGCAGCGCTCTCATAACGTTGCTTGCGATCAACGCCGGGATGTTCATCGTAGAGGTGGTCACGGGAATTCTCGCAGAATCGACCGGCCTCATCGCGGATTCGCTGGACATGCTCGCGGATGCCGCGATTTACGGAATCGGGCTTTACGCTGTTGGGCGAACGGTGAACGTCAGGATTCGCGCCGCGTTCGCCAGCGGCTATTTTCAGCTGGCATTAGCACTGATTGTCGCGCTGGATGTCAGTCGCAGAGCGCTCTACGGGAGTGACCCGGAGCCATCCTTCATGGTGCTAATCGGGCTGGTTGCGCTGGCCGCCAATGTTGTGTGCCTCAAATTGATTGCGAGGCACCGCGATGGCGGTGTGCATATGAGGGCGAGTTGGATCTTCTCGAAGAATGACGTAATAGCGAATATTGGCGTCATCCTGGGCGGCTGCCTGGTATCCATTACTGGTGCCAGATGGCCGGACCTCGTTGTTGGAATCGCCATCGCGTACATCGTCTTCCGTGGTGCACTGGCGATCATCGACGACGCCCGGAACGAACGGTCCCAAAGCATGGCGGCATCGGCATCCGAGTAGCCACTCTTACCCGATAGCCCATCGGGTTGATGAGCACGCGCGGGCGCTGAAGCCGCCGGCCCTGCGGTCGATCCCTATTGTGGCTCGCCCGGAACTGGTCTACAGGTAGGGTCCATGGGGCTGGTGTCAGAACTCAGGCGCCGAAATGTCTTCCGCATGGCGGCGCTGTACATCGTCGCTGCGTGGCTGATCATGCAGGTTGGCGAGGTCGTCATCGGCCTCGCCGAGCTGCCGGGGTGGATAGGCAAAACCATTCTCGCGCTCCTTGCCATCGGCTTCCCGATCGCCCTGGTCCTGTCCTGGGTCTACGAACTGACGCCGGCAGGCATCAGCCTGGAGAAGGACGCGGTCGCCGTCGAGGCCGGCGCTCACGCTACCGGCCGGCGCCTGGACTTCGTCGTGATCGCCTTGCTGTGTGCGGGACTGATCCTGTTCGCCTACGACAAGTGGTGGACCGCCCTGCCGCCCGAGAACGCCATTGCCGTGTTGCCGTTCCACAATCTCAGCGCGGACCCGGCCAACGAGTATTTCAGCGACGGGATGACCGAGGAACTGATCAGCAAGTTGTCCGGGGTACAGCACCTGGACGTGACGGCGCGCACCTCCGTGGCCCGCTTCAAGGGCTCTAACAAGGACATACGCGAGATCGGCGCGGAGCTCGGGGTGCCGTACGTGCTCGAAGGCAGCGTGCGCAAGGACGGTGACCGCGTACGGATCAGCGCGAAGTTGATCAACGCCGCGACCGGCCTGCAACTCTGGGCGAATGACTTCGACAACGACCTGACCGACATCTTCGCCGTGCAGGAGGAGACGGCGCTCGACATCGTGGAGGCGCTCGGCCTGGTATTGAGCCCCGCGGAGGAGGCGGCCGTGCGCCGTCGCGAGACCGA
>JBFFSI010000138.1:0-3651 GCA_041572475.1 Woeseiaceae bacterium | reverse complement strand
GTGCTGGTCGGTGGCATGTGGATCATGAACCTGTCCTACTGGGGCTTCAACCAGTACATCATCCAGCGTGCGCTGGCGGCCAAGAGTACGCAGGAAGCACAAAAGGGCATCATGTTCGCGGCCTTTTTGAAGATGATCATGCCGCTGATCATCGTACTGCCAGGCGTGGCGGCAGCGGTTCTCGCGCCCGAGCTCGAGGCGCCGGACCGGGCTTATCCCACGGTCATGAACCTGCTGCCGGCCGGTATTCTCGGCCTCGTGTTCGCCGCCCTGATTGCTGCGATCGTCTCGTCGCTGGCCTCGATGATGAACTCGATCGCGACGATCTTCACGATGGACCTGTACCGGAATTTCAAGCCGGGCAAGGAATCGGAAGGCGAGCTGGTGCGCATCGGCCGGATTGCCAGCTTCTCGGCAATCGTGGTCGCGATGATCCTGGCGAGGCCCCTGCTCGGCAACTTCCCGCAGGCCTTCCAGTACATCCAGGAATTCACGGGCTTCTTCACGCCGGGCGTCTGCGCGTTGTTCCTGCTGGGCTTCTTCTGGCCGAGGACCACGTCGGTTGCGGCGCTGTTGACGGCGCTGGGCTCGGCCGTGTTTTCGATCACGTTCAAGCTGGCCTGGCCGGAGCTGCCGTTCATCGACCGCGTCGGCATCGTGTTCCTGATGTGCATCGCCGTGGGCGTGGTCGTGTCGCAGATCCAGGGCGCTGAAGATCATCCGGACGCGATCGACTATAAGGAGGTGGACACCCGCACGACAGGCGGCTTCAACCTCGCTGCATTGGTTATCATCCTGATGCTGGTGGGACTTTACGCAACCTGGTGGTAGCGGCTCCGCCTCCCGACGACTTCACGTTTTACCCGACAACCTCGGTAGCATTGCGGTAACTGTGACCGCAGTCTCGGTTTCGCCTCGGACGCGCGACCAATAATGCATGGCAATGAAACCGAGAGCTTATGCCATGAATTCCAGAGGCGACTCACTT
Source organism: Woeseiaceae bacterium (assembly GCA_041572475.1). Lineage (GTDB taxonomy): Bacteria > Pseudomonadota > Gammaproteobacteria > Steroidobacterales > Woeseiaceae > UBA1847. The sequence continues at coordinate 2,663 of JBFFSI010000138.1, read as the reverse complement.
CGAGCCATTTGGCGACTCGGGCTGGCGGCAGCCGCGATGGCGCTCGCCGCGTGTGACGCGGTCAACGAGGCAATCGATGAAATCGACGACATCGGCAACGACGCCGAGGTCTTCTATTACCTGTCGCTCGGCGACTCGCTGGCCGTCGGCGTCCAGCCCAACGGCGTTGGTGCAGCTCTTCCGACGGACGACGGCTATACGGATCAACTCTTTGACCTGATCCGGCCGGCATTCGAGGCCGCGGGGCAGAATCGCGAGCTCCGGCTGGTCAAGCTCGGCTGCCCGGGAGCAACGGTCGACGATATGCTGAATGGCGGTGGCTGCGTCTACGTCGCCGGCTCGCAGCTCGCCGCCGCAGTGGATTTTCTCGAGGACAACGGCAACAAGGTGGTTCTCGTCACGATCGATATTGGCGGCAATGATTTTCGCGATGAGAATTGCGTAGAGTCGGCGACACCTGTCGACTGCGCCACGACCGTGTCGACACAGATCTCGAACGACCTCGCCGCGGTCCTGAGCGCTCTGCAGGCCGTCGCCGATCCGGCCACCACGATCGCGGGCATGAACTACTACAACCCGTATCTCGCCGCCTGGCTGGAAGGCGAGGAGGGCCAGGCGCTGGCGATGCAATCTGCCCAGGCTGTTGCGGTGCTGAACGACTACCTCGTGAACACTTACACGTCCGCTGGCGCGACGCTCGCCGACGTGGCTGCCGCGTTCGAATCGGACGATTTCGGCACCCTGGTGCCTTCGTCACAGCCGCCGCCGAACAACTTGCTGCCGAAGAACGTGAACAATATCTGCGAGTTCACCTACATGTGTGATCCGGACCCCGTCGGGCCCGATATCCATGCCAATACCGCGGGCTATGCGCTAATCGCAACGACGTTCGAAGCCGTCCTGCCCTGAGGTCAGGGGCGGGCGGCCGGCGCACTGCGCATAAAGGCCAGCACCTCCCGATGCGACGGGCTGTCGAGCACGCCCGGGAATCGTGAGCACACGATAGCGGCCAGCGCGCTGGCGTAGCCGACGATCTCTGTATCGTCCCAGCCCTGCAGCAGGCCGTAGATAACGCCGGAGCGAAACGAATCGCCGGCCCCCGCACTGTCTGTCACATCGACGCGGTAGGGCTCGAATCGCTGCACTTCCCCGTCCCTGCGGCCGTAGAGTAGCGGTTCATCGCCTGCCGTGAATATCACCAGGCCGCGGGCGTGCGACTGGTATTCGGCGAACAGTTCCTCGAGCACCGCATCGGGGTATTCACGGCCGCGGAATTCGCCGGAGATAATCACCGCCGCCGCATCTCTCGCCAGGTTATGCGCGAACGAGCAGTCGATCGACACGAACGGGACATCGAGTGCTGCGGCGAAACGCCCGACCGCGGCACTCTCGTCACGGAAAGGCGGGTCCACGCAGGCGATGCGTGCTGCTGCGATGTCCTCCTTGCGCGGCACATTCCACTTGCGTTCGCCGCTGAGGAGGTCGATGTAATTGCCGAATATGGTACGGCTCCTCGAATCGGAGAAGACGATCTCGCGCACGCCCGAATACTGCTCCCTGAGCGTCAATCGCCGGGTGTCGATACCGAGCTCGCCGATCGTCTCCAGCAGACGCCGGCCCCGAGGGGTGTCGCCGAGCCAGTTGCCGTCGAGTCGTACCCGGAGGCCAAGCCGGCCGAGGACGATCGCCGAATTCAGCGCCTCACCACCGGTCATCGGCAGGGACTGCCCCAGTTCGGCATAACCCTCGGCCACGGGGAACGCTTGCTGCAGCAGGTGCAGCGTGCTCGATGCGATGACGCCGAAAGCGTAAACGTCGTATTGGTCAGAGTCGTGCATTCGTTCAGGGTCCGCGTCGACGATTTGCCCGCTGCTCGTCGGGCCGGGCTCGTGATATCGTCCCCGGCAACACTTCGAGGATAGCGACTATGACAGATATTCATGGCAGACGCGCCCTGGTAACGGGCGCGGCTGGTGGCATCGGGGCCCTGCTTGCTGCGCAACTCGCAGAGGCCGGAGGCCGGCTCGTCTTGTGGGATGTCGATGCGGAGGGCCTCGAGCGGGTTCGGGCAAGCCTGGAAAAGAGGGGCCACGAGGTGGCGGCGTACCTGTGCGACCTGACCGAACGTGAACAGGTCGCCGAAGTGGCCGAGCGGACGCTGGCGGACGGCGGGCCTGTGGATATCCTGGTCAACAATGCCGGCATCGTGTCCGGCAACCACCTGCTGGACATCCCGGACGAGGCGATCGAGCGGACCTTCCGCGTCAACGCCCTGGCCCCGTTCTGGACTGTCAGGGCCTTCCTGCCGGCCATGCTGGAGCAGGGCTCGGGTCACCTGGTGACCGTCGCTTCCGCGGCCGGTCTCGCCGGCACGGCCAGGCTGACGGACTATTGCGCCAGCAAGTTCGCCGCCGTTGGCTTCGACGAATCCCTGCGACAGGAACTCAGGCAGCTGGATAGCCGGATCGTAACGACGGTGGTGTGCCCGTTTTTCACGGATACGGGCATGTTCGACGGTGCCCGGGCGCGGTTTGCCTGGCTGCTGCCGGTCCTGAAGCCAGAGGACGTCGTGCGCCGAATCGTCAGGTCGATTGAAAAAGATCGCCGAAGGCTGGTCATGCCGTGGTTCGTCTACGTCGCCTGGCCAGGCCGCCTGTTGCCGG
>JBFFSI010000137.1:0-3680 GCA_041572475.1 Woeseiaceae bacterium | reverse complement strand
CGCACGCGGTACGCCGCCGAGGAGCGCCAGTAGCTGTACAGCCGGATGGACACGCCAGTCAGCCGTCGTAGCGAACGACCGCCTGGTCGATCGCGCCGAAGATCGAGCCTCCGTCCGCGTCGTTCATCTCGATGCGAATGCGATCATCGAACTTCATGAACGCGGTCTGCGGCGCGCCCGACTCGATAGTTTCGATCATCCGGATCTCTGCGATGCAGGAGTAGCCCACGCCGCCGTCGGCGACCGGCTTGCCCGGGCCGCCGTCGAGCTTGTTCGACACGGTGCCCGAGCCGATGATCGTGCCGGCGGCAAGCGGCCGGGTCTTCGCGGCATGCGCGATCAGCTGGCCGAAGTCGAAGGTCATGTCGACCCCGGCATCGGGCCTGCCGAAAGGTTCGCCGTTCAGCGTCGACAACAGCGGCAGGTGCAGCTTGTCGTTATGCCACGCGGCGCCAAGCTCGGCCGGCGTGACGGCGACGGGCGAGAAAGCGCTCGAGGGCTTGGACTGGAAGAAGCCGAAGCCCTTCGCCAGCTCGCCCGGGATGAGCCCGCGCAATGAGACGTCGTTGACGATCATGATGAGGCGTATGAAGTCACCGGCTTCTGCAGCGCTGACGCCCATCGGCACGTCGCCGGTGACGACGGCGACCTCGGCCTCGAAGTCGATGCCCCAGGCCTCATCCCCGACCGGGATGTCGTCGCGCGGGCCCAGGAACGAGTCCGAGCCGCCCTGGTACATCAGCGGGTCCGTCCAGAAGCTGTCCGGCATCTCGGCCCCACGCGCCTTGCGTACGAGTTCGACGTGGTTGACGTAAGCGGAGCCGTCGGCCCACTGGTAGGCGCGCGGCAGCGGCGACGCGCAGGCGGCCTGGTCGAAGGGCTTGCCGCCGCCGAGCTCGAGCTGCGCTGCGAGCCTTTCGAGCTGCGGGCTCGCATTGTCCCAGTCGTCCAGCGCGAATTGCAGTGTAGGAGCGGCTTCAGCCGCGACGAGGCAGCGACTCAGATCTCGCGACACCAACACCAGTCGGCCATCCCGACCATCTTTCAGCGACGCCAGCTTCATTGTTCGCCGCCCGTAAATTCGAGTTCGTGCAGCCAGGCCGCATGCCGGGGCGCCTTCTTGGTCCGGCTCCATTCCTCGAGCATGGCCGGGGCGACGCGCTTCAGCTCGTCGAGCTGCTCCTGCGTCTGCGTGTTGGCGACGAGTTCGAGGCGGTGGCCGTTCGGGTCGAAGAAATAGATCGACTGGAAGATGCCGTGGTTGATCGGGCCGATCACGTCGATGCCCTGGGCCTCGACATGTTCTTTCGCAGCCAGCAGCGCATCGTAGTCCTCGAGTTCGAAGGCCAGGTGCTGCACCCACTCCGGGGTGTTGCGGTCGCGGTCCATGTCCGGCCGGGTCGGCAGCTCGAAAAAGGCGAGCACGTTGCCCATGCCGGCGTCGAGGAAGACGTGCATGTAGGGGTCGGGCTCCTTGGTCGAGGGCACCTGGTCCTCGGCGAAGGCCAGCATGAACTCCATGTTGAGCACCCGCTGGTAGAACTCGACGGTCTCCTTCGCGTCCTTGCAGCGGTACGCCACGTGGTGGATGCGCTTGAGCTTCATGAGGCCTCCTTCTGCTCGCCGACGACGCCGCGCGCGACCTGGTCGCGCTCGATGGATTCGAACAACGCCTTGAAATTGCCTTCGCCGAATCCCTCGTCTTTCTTGCGCTGGATGAATTCGAAAAATACCGGGCCGATCATAGTCTCCGAGAAGATCTGCAGCAAAAGCCGCGGATCGCCGCCTTCGGTCGAGCCGTCGACGAGGATGCCGCGGGGCTTGAGTTCGTCGATCGGCTCGCCGTGACCCGGGAGCCGCTCCTCGAGCATCTCGTAGTAGGTATCTGGGGGCGGCGTCATGAAGGTCATGCCGCGCTCCTTGAGCCTGTCCCAGCAGCCGAGCAGGTCGTCGCAGGAGAGGGCGATGTGCTGGATACCCTCGCCGTTGTAGGCCATCAGGAATTCCTCGATCTGGCCGGTTCCCTGCGAGGCCTCTTCATTGAGCGGGATGCGGATGCGCCCGTCGGGGGCCGTCATCGCCTTGGAAAGGAGGCCCGTGTACTCGCCCTTGATGTCGAAGTAGCGGATCTCGCGGAAATTGAAGATCTTCTCGTAGAAGCCGGCCCAGAACTCCATGCGGCCGCGATAGACATTGTGTGTCAGGTGGTCGATCTCCTTGAAGCCGCAGCCCTCGGGGTGCCGGTCCACGCCATCGAAGAATTCGAAGTCGATGTCGTAGATCGTGCTGCCGGCCTGGTAACGGTCGATCAGGTAGAGCGGGGCGCCGCCGATACCCTTGATGGCGGGCAGGCGCAGCTCCATCGGGCCGGTGGGGATGTCGATGGGCTGTGCGCCGAGTTCGAGCGCCCGCTTGTAGGCGGCGTGTGCATCCTTGACCCGGAACGCCATGCCGCAGGCGCACGGCCCGTGCTCCTGGGCAAAGTAGGCCGCCTGGCTGCGCGGCTCCTCGTTGAGGATGAAGTTGATGTCCCCCTGGCGGTACAGCGTGACTTTCTTGGACCGATGACGGGCGACGGCCTCGAAACCCAGCGCATGAAAGACCGGCTCCAGCACACCGGGTGTCGGGGCGGCGAACTCGACGAACTCGAAACCGTCGAGGCCCATGGGGTTTTCAAACAGGTCTTGCATGGCCGTGTCCTCGCTAACAAATCTTTTCGACAGCATGCGCATTTTTTATGTATTTTGTGCCCAGAAATCATCTATTATTAAACAAATTAGAAACAAATAATGCAAAAATTCACTAAAAAGAGACGTTACGTTTCATGAAATTATCAAGGGCGGATTTTCGGCTGCTGGATGCCCTGCAGCAGGATGCGACCCGCAGCCAGGTGGAACTGGCCGAGATCGCGGGCATGTCGCGCACGTCGGTCTGGCGGCGCATCCGGGACTTCGAGGATGCCGGCCTCATCGAAGGCCAGGTTGCGCTGGTCGATCCGCAGCAGGCGGGCTTCAGCATTCACGTGTTGCTGGCCGTGGCGATGACCGAGCACTCGGACGAAAACCGGCAGAGCTTCGAGCGCCACGTCCAGGACCTCCCCGAGGTCATGGAGTGCTTCTCGGTCTCCGGAGAGAGGGACTACGTGCTCGACGTCGTCGTTCGCGACATGGACGCCTACAACACCTTCCTGAATGCGCAGATCCTGCGGCATCCCGCCGTCCGTTCGGCCAGCTCCACGTTCGCGCTGCGACGGGTCAAGTACACGACGCGCCTGCCCCTCCAGCCCTGAAGCGTGCGCAAAATGCGCGCGGAACGGGCTGTGCGGGCGGCCAGCGCGTGACGCGCGTCACGTTTCACGCCTTATGTTCAAAAAGTTGTATTTTTTCCACAACAACGACGTGAACCTCGCCGGCATCGACGGTTGCCGATGTCGCCTTTGGGGCAAAACGTGAATATGGCAAATTCGTAACGTCGAACTGCGGGCCGTTTCACAGACCGCAGCCCGCCCGACACCGTACCAAGGACGCGTCAGCACTCGTAGCGATATGGCGTGGAGGTACGAATCATGCGTAGCATTTCGATTATCTTTGCTCTGTGCGTACTGGCTGGCTGCGCCGCAGGCCCGTCCCTCGAGGAACTCACGGCCGAGGCGTTGCAGACCGGCGACTGGAGCCTCGTGG
>JBFFSI010000136.1:0-3721 GCA_041572475.1 Woeseiaceae bacterium | reverse complement strand
GCCGGTTTCGATGGCGTGGAGATCCACGCTGCGCATAGCTACATCCTGTGCCAGTTCCTGTCGCCGGTGATCAACCGCCGCACGGATCGCTACGGCGGCTCGGCCGAGAATCGTGCCCGCATCGTCCTCGATATCATCGACGGTATTCGCAAGAGCTGCCGCCCCGGTTTCCTGCTCGGCATCCGGCTCTCGCCCGAACGCTTCGATGTCCGGCTCGCGGACATGCGCGAGCTGGCCGGGCAGCTGATGCGAGACGGGGACGTGGACTTCATCGACCTGTCGCTGTGGGACGTCTTCAAGCAGCCCGAGGAACCCGGACACGGCGACAGGACTCTTTTGTCGTGCTTCACCGAGCTCGAGCGCGGGCACGTGCGGCTGGGCGCGGCCGGGAAAATGCGCAGGCCCGAGGACATTCTCCGATGCCTCGAGGCGGGCACGGACTTCGTGCTGCTAGGGCGGGCGGCGATACTGCAGCACGATTTCCCCAACCGGATGCAGAGCGAGCCCGATTTCGAGCCGGTTGACCTGCCCGTCAGCGCCGATTACCTGCGGTCGGAGGGTCTCGGTGAGGCATTCGTCCGCTACATGTCGCGCTGGGAAGGCTTCGTCGAGTAACTCTCGCATTACTCCGCCGCCGGGATCGATTTCAGGTAGGCCGCGATCGCCTTGCGGTCGGCATCACTCAGCTTCGCCAGGCCCTCCTGCACGGCGACCATGGAACTGCCCACCGTGTCGAAGTCCGGCGTGAAGCCCGACTCGAGGTAATAGGCGATATCGCCTGCCGACCATCCCGAAACGTTCTTTCCCGCCGGCGTGATATTCGGGATGCGGCCTCCACCCTCGAGGCTCGGCGCACCACTCAACCAGCGCCCCATGAGCATGCCGCCGAAACGGTCCCGCGGCGTGTGGCATTCACCACAGTGCCCTGCCCCTTCGACGAGTTCGCGGCCGAGAGCGAGTTCCTCGTTTTCGGGATCGATCGGCACGACCGGGCCGGCATCCAGGTAACGGCGCTTCCAGAGGCCGATGCCGCGGCGCAGCGACCAGGGAAACCCCAGCGAATGCGCGTCGACCCGCCCGGCCACAGGCGGCAGCGTGTCGAGATAGGCCTTGAGGTCCATCACGCGCTCGGCGGGCATGCGCGCGTACGAGGTGTACGGAAACGACGGGTAATAGTGGCGCCCGTCCGGCGACACGCCGCGCTGCATCGCGTTGACGAACTCGAGCATCGACCAGGCGCCGATCCCGTCCTCGCCGTGCGGCGAAATATTTGGCACCCGGAAAACGCCGTAAGCCGTGTCGAGCTCGAGCCCGCCGCCGAGCAGCAGCTTTGCCTCGCCCCTCGCGCGCTGGCCATCGACCGGGGTCGCATGGCAGGACGCGCAGCCACCTGCCCGGAAGACGCGCTCCCCGGCTACCGGATCCGGCCGGTGCGCCGGCAGCGCGTTCTCCGCCAGGGCCAGCGGGCGGCTCAGCCACCAGGAGGTAGCGAGGCAGGCAACGAGCAGCGCCAGGCCGACACGCGCGACGCGTCCCGCCACGGTGCGTTTACTCTTCTTCTAAGCGGTAGCTGTCGTGGCAGCCCTTGCAGGTCTGGAATACCGGCCCGACGACGGGCTTTGCCTCTTCGAGCGAACCCGGGCTGGCCGCGAGCGCCGCTTCGGCCGCGGCGTTGAAGTCGGCGAGGGCCTGGTCGAAGCCGGCCCGATCTTCCCAGATGGCGGGCGCGGCCCGCGTCTTCTCGCCGGTCTCGGTCCCCTCCGGGAACAGGTCGCCGAAAGTCTTCGAGGCGTCGAGGAATACCTGCAGCGAACTCTCCAGCGTCTCGGCATTAAATTCCGCCTCGCCCTTGAGCATCTGGCCGACGGGTTTCGCCGCGTCCCTGACGTCTTCCATCAGCTCGTGCCGCACATGGCGCGGGTCGTCTTCCGCGATGGCGAGGGACGTAACGGCAATGGCCGCCACGAGAGAGAAACTGCGAGAAATGTCTTTAAACATGAGTTCACTGCTCCGAAGACTGGAAATGGGCTGTGCGCAGCCGATGCTACATCAGGAACCGCTGACATTTAAGCGGCGAAAACCTGCTCGGGCATTTTGCTTTCGGCTATAGTCATTGGTATGCCAACCGACCCGGCCACCAATGCTGCTGCAAAGCCCCTGACCGGCCTGCACCTGTTGCTGAGCTACGAGTGCAACTACGAGTGCGACCACTGTTTCGTCTGGGGCGGCCCGTCGCAGGCGGGCACGATGAGCCTCGAGACCATCGAGCACATCCTGGCCGAGGCCGAGGCGCTGGGCAGCATCGAGTGGATCTACTTCGAGGGCGGCGAGCCGTTCCTCTATTACGACCTGATGCTCGAGGGTATACGGCTCGCCAGGCGGTCCGGCTTCAGGGTCGGCGTCGTGACCAACGGCCACTGGGCCACGAGCGAAGCCGAGGCCAGCAAGTGGCTGCAACCCCTCGCGGGATCGATCGAGGACCTTTCCATCAGCAACGATGGCTATCACGGCAACGAGGAAGGCATGGACCTGGCAGAGACCGCACGCAAAGCGGCGCGCAAGCTGGGCCTTCCCGTCGACTTCATCAGTGTCGCCGAACCCGAGGCCGTGGACGTCTGCGGCGCGGCAGGCCAGATGCCGGCCGGGGAGTCGGCCGTCCTGTTCCGCGGCCGTGCGGCGGAAAAACTGGCCTCGCGGGTCGCCACCAAGCCCTGGGAGCAGTTCGCGGAGTGCCCCTGGGAAGACCTGCGGCACCCGGGGCGGGTGCACGTCGACGCCTTCGGCAACCTGCACGTCTGCCAGGGCATCTCGATCGGCAACCTGTTCGAACAGCCGCTGCCACAGATCATGAACGAGTACGATCCCGACGCGCACCCCATCGTGGGGCCCCTGCTGGCCGGCGGGCCCGCCGAAATCGTGCGCCGCTACGACCTGCCGCACGCAGACGGCTACGCCGATCACTGCCACCTCTGCTACACGATGCGCTGCGCGCTGCGGGAGCGGTTTCCAGGCGCGCTGACACCGGACCAGATGTACGGACAAACGGGGGAGCCGGATGAGCCTTGAAACCGGACTGCTCGGTGGCGGATCCTGGGGGACAACGATGGCGGCCCTGATCGCCCGCAACGCGCCGGTCACGATGTGGGCGCGCAACCCGGACACCGTCGAGGAGATTAATTCCAGGCACACCAACACGAAATACCTGCCCGACGCCAGGCTGCCGAAGGCCATCAAGGCCACCGCCGATATCGAGGAAGCCGTTGCCCACAAGGACGTCATCGTCATGGGCGTGCCCTCGCACTCGTTCCGGGACGTCCTCGAACAGATCAAGCCTCACGTCCGGCCCTGGGTGCCGATCATCAGCCTGAGCAAGGGCCTCGAACTCAGCACCCGCAAGCGCATGACGCAGCTGATCAACGAGGTGCTGCCAGGCCATCCGGCAGGAGTCCTGACAGGCCCGAACCTGGCCAGGGAGATCATGGCCGGCTATGCCGCCGGCAGCGTCGTCGCGATGGAAGACGAAGTCATCGTGAGAGAACTGCAGAAGCTGTTTCACAGCGGCCTGTTCCGCGTGTACACCAACCTCGACGTGATCGGCTGCGAACTCGGCGGCGTACTCAAGAACATCATCGCGATTGCTGCGGGCATGGGCGACGGGCTGGGGGCCGGCGATAACACGCGGTCCGCCGTCATCACGCGCGGCCTGGCCGAGATCACGCGT
>JBFFSI010000135.1:0-3798 GCA_041572475.1 Woeseiaceae bacterium | reverse complement strand
GTTCGCCGGGCTCGACAAGATCATCCTGAACCGTTCCTCCAAGAGCGGCATCGGCTTCGTGGCCGAGGTCAAGACCGAGGAGAACGAGCAGTCGATCGGCGAGTTGCTCCACGAGGTGGAGCCGGAAGACCTGATTCGCTACGGGCTCATCCCCGAATTCGTCGGCCGCCTGCCGGTCGTGGCAACGCTGGAGGAGCTCGACGAGGACGCGCTGATCCAGATCCTGCTCGAGCCGAAGAACGCGCTGACGAAGCAGTACCGCAAGCTGTTCGAAATGGAAGGCGTCGAGCTGGAGTTTCGCGATGACGCGCTCTCGGCCGTGGCCAAGAGGGCCATGGAGCGCAAGACGGGCGCGCGCGGACTGCGCACGATCCTCGAGAACGTGCTGCTCGACACGATGTACGACTTGCCGTCCTCGACGAGCGCCAAGAAGGTCGTGGTCGACGAGGCCGTCGTGGCCGGCGAGAACCAACCGTACATCATCCACGAGTCGGAAGAGACCCCGACGGTGAATGTCGAGCAGCAGTCGGCCCGGCCGACGGGCTCTGACGGCGCCTGATCCGGACCGTAGGAGCGGCCTATGGCCGCGATAGCGAAAAAATCGCGGCCATGGGCCGCTCCTACATTGTGTTTAACTTGATTTCCCACTGTTCGACCTCATCTCGATCCGAAGTTGAAGCGAGGTACCCCCGTGGCTGACAAAGACCTGATTTCCGACATCGAGACGACTGACGACGCCTCCGGCGTGCCGGTATTGCCCCTCAGGGACGTCGTCGTCTACCCGCACATGGTCATCCCCCTGTTCGTCGGCCGCGATAAGTCCATCGTCGCGCTCGATCGGGCCATGGCCGCCGGCAAGCGGATCCTGCTGGTTGCGCAGAAGAAGGCGGACCTCGATGACCCGCAACCCCCTGATTTGTATGAGGTTGGTACGCTGGCCACGATCCTGCAGCTGCTCAAGCTGCCCGACGGCACGGTCAAGGTGCTTGTCGAGGGATCCGAGCGCGCGCTGATCGACCGCTTCAACGTGGGCGACCATTTCTCGGCCGAGATCACGCCGCTCGCCGAGGAGGAGCGCTTCGACGAGCGCGAGGTGGACGTGCTGGTGCGCTCGATCATCGCCCAGTTCGAAAACTACGTGAAACTCAACAAGAAAGTGCCGCCCGAGATCCTGACCTCGCTGTCAGGCATCGACGAACCCGGCCGGCTCGCCGATACGGTGGCGGCCCATATGGCTCTCAAGCTGTCGGAGAAACAGCGCGTCCTCGAGATCCAGGACATCAAGACGCGTCTCGAGCAGATCCTCGGCATCATCGAGGGCGAGATCGACGTGCTGCAGATCGAGAAGCGTATCCGCGGCCGCGTGAAGCAGCAGATGGAAAAGAGCCAGCGCGAGTACTACCTGAACGAGCAGATGAAGGCCATTCAGAAGGAACTCGGCGAGATGGAAGACGCGCCGAACGAGTTGGCCGACCTCGAGGACAAGATCGAGAAGGCGGGCATGTCGAAGGAGGGCAAGGACAAGGCCACCTCGGAGCTCAACAAGCTCAAGCTCATGTCGCCGATGTCGGCCGAGGCCACCGTCGTTCGTAACTACGTGGACTGGCTGTTGAAGGCGCCCTGGAAGAAGCGCACGCGGGTGCTCAAGGACCTTAAACGCGCCGAGACGGTGCTCGAGGAAGACCACTACGGGCTCGAGAAGGTCAAGGAACGCATACTCGAGTACCTGGCCGTGCAGCAGCGGGTCAGGCGCCTCAAGGGCCCGATCCTGTGTCTCGTCGGGCCACCGGGCGTCGGCAAGACCTCGCTCGGGCAGAGCATCGCGCGCGCGACGAACCGCAAGTTCGTGCGCATGAGTCTCGGCGGTGTGCGTGACGAGGCCGAGATCCGTGGCCACCGCCGCACCTACATCGGCTCGATGCCGGGCAAGATCATCCAGAACCTCGCCAAGACCGAAGTCCGCAACCCGCTGTTCCTGCTCGACGAGGTCGACAAGATGGCGATGGACTTCCGCGGCGACCCGTCATCGGCGCTGCTCGAAGTGCTCGACCCCGAACAGAACTCGACCTTCCAGGATCATTACCTCGAGGTCGACTTCGACCTGTCGGACGTCATGTTCGTCTGCACGGCGAACAGCCTGAACATCCCGCCGCCGCTGCTCGACCGGATGGAGGTCATTCGCATCCCGGGCTACACCGAGGACGAGAAGCTGAATATCGCGCTTCGTTACCTCGTGCCCAAGCAGATGAAGGAGAACGGCCTCAAGGAAGACGAGCTCAAGATCACCGAGAGCGGCGTGCGCGACATCATCCAGCACTACACGCGCGAGGCGGGCGTTCGCAATCTCGAGCGCGAGATCTCGAAGATCTGCCGCAAGGTGGTCAAGTCGCTGCTCCTGAAGCCGCGCGACGCCTGCATCACGGTCACGCCGAGAAGCATGGAGAAGTATCTCGGCGTCCGCCGATTCCGCTTTGGCAAGGCCGAGGACAAGGACCAGGTGGGACAGGTCACCGGGCTGGCGTGGACCGAGGCCGGCGGCGAGCTGTTGACGATCGAAGCCGCGGTGGTACCCGGCAAGGGCAAGCACACCTACACCGGCCAGCTGGGCGAAGTCATGACCGAATCGATCCAGGCCGCCATGACCGTGGTCCGGAGCCGGGCCAACGTTCTGGGCGTGGACGAGGAGTTCCACCAGAAGGTTGACGTGCACATTCACGTGCCCGAAGGGGCCACGCCGAAGGACGGTCCGAGTGCGGGAGTTGGCATGTGTACGGCGCTGGTGTCGGCGTTATGCGACATCCCCGTCAAGTCCGATGTGGCCATGACCGGGGAGATCACGCTAAGGGGCGAAGTGCTGCCCATCGGCGGCCTCAAGGAGAAGCTGCTGGCGGCCCATCGCGGCAACATTTCGAAGGTGTTGATACCGCAGGAGAACGAGAAGGACCTCGCAGAAATCCCCAAGAACATCAAAGACAAGCTGACGATTGTTCCAGTGAAGTGGATAGACGAGGTTCTCGAGCACGCACTGCAGCATATGCCCATGCCCGAGGCTGCCGACGAGGGTGAAAAAGCCGAGCCCAAAGCGGCCGAAACAGAGGCAAAATCCGAGGATGTCGTCAGGCCGCACTAAGTGCTGAAACCCGCATGGTTAAAGGATTTGTTGACGCTCCGGAGGCCAGTTGGTATAAGCATCGCAGCCGCGCGAGGATGCACGGAGCCTCGCATGGTCATTCAGCGGATTGCGCCTCGACAAGAGCGCTCGTTGGATTGATGGAAAATTCGTTAATCAATCTGCAAGGGTGAAAAGCATGAATAAGGGAGAACTGGTAGACGCAGTAGCAGCGGCGGCTGGATTGTCACGGGCTGATGCCGGCAAGGCTGTCGATGCGACGTTGGAAGCCGTTACCAAGACGCTCAGGAATGGTGGTTCCGTTTCTTTGGTTGGCTTTGGAACCTTCTCGGTCAAGGCGCGTGCCGCACGTATGGGCCGCAACCCGAGAACCGGCGAAGCAATTCAGATTGCCGCCAGCAATGTTCCTGGATTCAAGGCTGGCAAAGGCCTGAAGGATGCCGTAAACTAGCGCGCCCTTCGGGGCTGGCCCCGAAGTAGGAGCGCCCCATGGGCGCGTTTGCGGTGATATGCCGCGCCTACAGAATTCGGGGTGCTTAGCTCAGCTGGTAGAGCATCGCCCTTACAAGGCGAGGGTCGGCGGTTCGATCCCGTCAGCACCCACCAGAAGTACGGAGTGGTAGTTCAGCTGGTTAGAATACCGGCCTGTCACGCCGGGGGTCGCGGGT
>JBFFSI010000134.1:0-3925 GCA_041572475.1 Woeseiaceae bacterium | reverse complement strand
GCAGACCGCCACCGAGATGGCCATGCAGCGCTCCCCGCAGGAGCCGAAGGCGGCGCCCATCAGCGCGCTGACCGCGTTGTCGACGTCCGCATCCGGCATGATGACAGCGTGATTCTTGGCGCCGCCGAGCGCCTGAACGCGTTTTCCGTTTTTCGTGCCGGTCGAGTAGATGTACTCGGCAACCGGCGTCGAGCCCACGAAACTGATGGCCTGCACGCGTTGGTCCTCGAGCAGTGTGTCGACGGCTTCCTTGTCGCCGTTGACGACGTTATAGACGCCGTCGGGCAGGCCGGCCTCCGAGAACAGCCTGGCGACCAGCAGCGGCGCGCTCGGGTCCTTTTCCGAGGGCTTCAGGACGAAGGTGTTGCCGCAGGCGATGGCCATCGGGAACATCCACATCGGCACCATGGCCGGGAAGTTGAAGGGCGTGATGCCGGCGACGACGCCGAGCGGCTGGAACTCCGACCAGCTGTCGATGTTGGGGCCGACGTTGCGGTTGTGCTCGCCTTTCAGTAGTTCGGGGATGCCGCAGGCGTAATCGACGACCTCGACGCCGCGGCCGAACTCGCCCATCGCGTCGTCGAGCACCTTGCCGTGCTCGTCGGTGAGTAGCGCGACGATCTCGTCGGCGTGCTCCTCGAGCAGCTGCTTGAAGCGGAACATGATCTTCGCGCGCTTGGCGGGTGGCGTCGCACGCCAGGCCGGGAACGCGGCCTCGGCGGCCGCGATCGCGTCTTCGACGGTGGCTTTCGCGGCCATCGCGACGTGTTTCGTGACCTTGCCCGTCGCCGGGTTGGTGACGGGCAGCGGCCGGCTGTCGTCGGCGACGTCCTTGCCGTTGATGAAGTGGCCGACGATGTTCGCAGCGTCGAGGTTTTCAGCGGGTGTGGCGTTCATGGTGTCTCCGTTTACTCGAGGGCGTCGATCACGCGGCGAATGGCGTCGAAAGCCTGCGAGAGCTCGTCGACCTTCGCGTTCAGGAATGGCGAGAATTGTAGTATGTCCATACCGTTGCGCATCACGATATTCTCTTCCCAGAAACATTTCTTGTGGATCTCGAGGCCCCGCGCGCCCGGCGCACCCTTACGCGGCGCGAGTTCGATCGCCCCCATCAGGCCGCAATTGCGCACGTCGATGACGCGCTCGTGATCGGCGAACGAGTGCAGGATGTCCTCGAACGGTTTCTCGAGGGCCGCGGCCTGCTCGAAGATGCCTTCCTCTTCGTAGAGTTCGAGCGTTGCGAGACCCGCGGCCGCCGCCACCGGGTGACCCGAATAGGTGTAGCCGTGGAACAGCTCGATCATGAAGTCGGGCCCCTGCATGAAAGCATCGTAGACGTGGTCCCGCACGAGGACTGCGCCCATCGGGATGACGCCGTTCGTCAGCCCCTTCGCGGTCGTGATGATGTCGGGGACGACGCCGAAGCGGTGCGGCGAAAACGGCTTGCCGAGCCGGCCGAAGGCCGTAATGACCTCGTCGAAGATCAACAGGATGCCGTGCCGGTCGCAGATCTCGCGCAGGCGCTCCAGGTAGCCGACCGGCGGGGGCAGGATGCCGGTCGAGCCGGCGACGGGCTCGACGATCACGGCCGCGATGTTGCTGCCGTCGTGCAGCCCGCAGAGCCGCTCGAGGTCGTCGGCAAGGTGCGCACCCCATTCCGGCTGGCCGCGCGTGAAGGCCGCGTGCTCCAGGTTCCAGGTGTGGCGGATGTGATCCACGCCGGGGATCAGGTTGGCGCTGAACACCTTGCGGTTGGGCACGATGCCGCCGACGGACATGCCGCCGAAGTTGACGCCGTGGTAGGACCGCTCGCGGCCGATCAGCCGCGTGCGGTTGCCTTCGCCACGCGCGCGGTGATACCCGAGTGCGATCTTCAGCGCCGTATCGACCGATTCCGAGCCGGAGTTGGTGAAAAAGCAGTTGGTGAACCCCTCCGGGGCCATACCGGTGACCCGCTCGGCCAGGGCGAAGGCCTTGTCATTGCTCATCTGGAAGGTCATCGAGAAGTCGAGCTTGGCGACCTGTTTCTGCACGGCCTCGACGATCTTCGGGTGGCAGTGACCGGCGCCCGAGGTCCACAGACCCGAGAAGGTGTCGTAGACTTTGCGGCCGTCGCTGGTCGTGTAGTGATGGCCGGCCGCTCCCGTGATCACGCGCGGCTCTTTCTTGAAGTCGCGGTTGGCCGTGAACGGCATCCAGAATGGGTTGGTGTCGGCGATGGGCGTGGCCATGGCGTGCGCTCTCTGCGTCGGAGATTGAAACTCCCAGTCTAATCGCGACGCCGTATGTTAAACAATTCGTTATGTGCGTGTTTGCAAGTCATTGAGGTTTAAGGATAACCAGTCCAAAATGTTTACTTTAATGAACGTTTTGCGAGGTGCGTGATGGACCAGGACATCGGCGAGCGGCTCAGGGCGATTCGCATCGAGCGCGGCATGTCGCAGCGGCAGCTCGCCAGGGTCTCCGGCGTGGCCAACGCGACGATCTCGCAGATCGAGGCGGGGCGGCTGAACCCGACGGTCAGCATGCTCAAGAAAGTCCTCGACGGCTTCCCGATCAGCCTGAGCGAGTTTTTCGCCGACGATTTCGACGCGAGCGAGGGCATTTTCTTTCGCGCCGAACGGCTGACGGAGATCGGCGACGGCGGCGTCTCCTACCGCCAGGTGGGCGCCAACCTGCGCAACAAGTCGATACAGCTGCTCAAGGAGTGCTACCAGCCCGGCGCGAGCACGGGGCGGCACGCGCTCAGGCACGAAGGCGAGGAGTGCGGGATCGTCCTGGCGGGCCGGCTCGAGGTCACGGTTGCCGACCAGCGCACGGTGCTGGGGCCGGGAGATGCCTATTACTTCAAGAGCAACCAGCCGCACCAGTTTCGCAACCCGGGTTCGGAACCCTGCGAGCTGATTTCGGCATGCACGCCGCCGAGCTTCTGATCACGACCCGCGTGGCGGGAGGGGTGGCCATCATTTCCCGATAATGCAAAGATAACGGGCCTAGGTTTTAATCCGGACTAAAATAGCCATGGGTGCATTCGGCACGGAATTCTGCGACCACTTCGCCATCGCGCGCTTCGAGGACGGCGCCTGGCAGGCGCCGGCGCTCGAGCCGCTGGCGCCGCTGTCTATCCACCCTGCGGCGCACGTCTTCCATTACGCGAGCACCTGTTTCGAGGGCTTCAAGGCTTACCGCTGGGACGACGGCAAGGCGCATATCTTCCGGCTCTACGACCACGTGGCGCGGATGCAGAAGAGCGCCCGGTCGTTGCGGCTGCCGATTCCCGAAACGGACCTGCTGGCCAATATGGTGATCGACCTGGTGGCGAGGCACGTCGAGGATATCCCGCTGCCGCCGAGCTCCCTCTACCTGCGCCCGACCCTGATCGGCACGCTCGAGAACATCGGTGCCGCGGCATCGCCCTCGACCGAAGCCACGCTGTTCGTGCTCGCCTCACCGGTTGGCGACTACTTCGCGAGCGGGGCGCAGGCGCTGAAGCTGCTCGTCGACGATCAGCGCGCCCGCAGTACCGAGCAGCTCGGCAGCACGAAGACCGGCGGCAACTACGCCGCGGCGCTCGGGCCGACGCTGGATGCCAAGGCGAAGTACGGTGTCACCCAGATCCTGTTCTGCCCCAATGACGACGTGCAGGAGACCGGTGCGGCCACTGATTGAACCGATCACGCGGTATGAAGGAACCCTGGCACGTCTCATGGGAGATGCCATCATGGCATTTTTTGGAGCGCCGATAGCACATGAGGATGATCCCGACCGCGCGTGCAGAGCAGCTCTTGAAATACTGCACGGGGCTTCGGCATACGCACAGAAGCTGGAAGATGAAAAGGGGGTCAAAGGGTTTAATGTCAGAGTTGGCATCAATACGGGACTCGTCGTCATGGCCGAAGTCGGCGCTGACTTGAGAGTCGAGTAT
>JBFFSI010000133.1:0-3949 GCA_041572475.1 Woeseiaceae bacterium | reverse complement strand
GGCTCGGCGTCGCGGATGCCCGCTACGTGTCCCCGCTGCGAACGCGGCGTCAAGAACGACTGGGATTACTGTCCCTGGTGCTACGGGCCCGGTTTCGTCGCGGAAACGACGCGCCGCTACCCGGACAAGCGCTACAAGACCCGGTGCGTGAACAAACGCTGCCGGGGTGAGCTGATGCCGTTCATGCGCTACTGCCCATGGTGCCGGATGAAGGTGCGCAAGCCTTGGAAGCTGCCCGGCAGCCGGCACAGCTGCACGGCCTGCAAGTGGGGCATCGCGCAGGAATTCTGGAACTTCTGTGCCTGGTGCCGGGAGCCGGTGCACCGTGAGTGACACGCCCGTGATCCTGGAGGGTGCGGAGACCGCAGACCTGCGCACCGGTCTCGTTGCCGGTGGCGAGTTCGTCGCCTTCACGCGCAGGTCGCCCGACAAGACGACCGACAACGAGGACACCGTTGCCATCATTCCTTACGGGCCCGCGGCCGCGGTGCTGGTCGTCGCCGACGGGGCAGGCGGCCTGCCGGCGGGCAAGCGGGCGTCGCAGACGGCCGTGAGCACCCTGATCGATTCATTCAGTGCCTCCGGGGAGCGCACGATGCTGTTGCGCAATGCGATACTGAATGGCATCGAGGCGGCGAACGCTGCGGTCCAGCAGCTCGGCAACGGCTCCGCGACGACCCTGACCGTGGTCTCGATCGAAGGCCGCGTCGTCCGGGCCTACCAGGTCGGGGACTCGGAGGCGCTGGTGGTCGGTCAGCGCGGCCGGATTCGGCTGCAGACGACGGCCCATTCGCCGACCGGGTTTGCCGTTCACGCCGGGTTCCTCGACCAGCGGGAGGCGCTGCATCACGAGGAGCGACATCTCGTGACGAACTTCCTCGGCACGCCGGACATGCGCATCGACATCGGCGCGGAACAGACCCTGCAGGCCAGGGACACTGTGCTCCTCGCCAGCGACGGACTGATGGACAACGTCCATCTCGAAGAGATCATCGAGCGAGTGCGCAAGGGCTCGCTCGCCGCTGCGGCGACCAAGGTGACCGCGCTCGCGCAGCACCGGATGCGCGACGAAACGTCGGCACAGCCCAGCAAACCCGACGACCTGTCGCTGATTTTGTTCCGAAAGCGGGTCCCGAAAGGTCGCAAAAACCTAACTAAACCATCGGACTAGCTGCGCAGCTGCTCATTTCGGACCGCCCGGCCCGGTATTGGCGCGGGAGTTGATCGCTCGGGCGTCGCGTATTATCGTCGAAGGACGCACTTCGCAAGGCTGAGGGGCAAAGGGCATCGGCAATCCCGATGGAACTCGGGCAAGGGTTCGTGGCTCCAACCCCATAGCATGTCCTCTGCGGCGAGAGGAACGGGACAATGACACACAGCCAGACTGCAAAGACCGGTTTCCGTTGGCTGAAACCGCTGATCATCATCGCATTCGGCGCCCTGGTGGCCGCTGGTTGCAAGACCACGCCGACGACGACCGGTGGAATGCCGAGCCCGCCGGGCGGCGGCATGCCTGCGCCACAGTCCCCCGGTGGTGGAATGCCCACGCCGGGTGGCGGCATGCCGAGCCCGCCGTCTCCGCCGGGTGGTGAGAGCGGTGACAGCGGCGGCGAGAGCAGCCCGTCTGGCAGCGAGTCCGGTGAATCCGGCGGCGAAGTAGGCGAGTTTCCCGGCGAAGAGGTCCAGATGGATGGACCGCCTCCCATGCCCGGTGAGACGGGTGGCGGCGGCGCGCGACCCCCGGAACTCGAAGGCGGTGCGCCTGACGATATGACCGCCTCGGGGGAAGACGGTGATGGCGACAGCGAGTGGGAGGACGAGTCCGCAAACGCCGACAGCGAGTGCGGCGACACCGGCGGCATGCCCGGTGGCGTCGGCGGCATGGGCCAGGACGGCGAATGCGTGCCCGGCGGTGGCGGCGGAGCCTCGTCCTCGGCCGACAGCTCGAGTTCGAGCGCCGCGTCCGGCGGCGGCGCGCAATCCGCAGAAGGCGCCATACAGGGCACTGGCGGCGCCGGCGAGGTCGGCGAATTCCCGTCCGAGACCGATGCCGAGCGCGCGGCGCGCCTGGGCAAGGAGCTGGAACAGTCCATCGGCGGTTTCGACGAGGTCCTGATGGAAGAACAGCAGGAGATCTCGTCGGTAGGCCGCAACACCGAGGGCTTCGGCGGCGAAATGGAGGGTGATGGCGGCATCAGCCTCGGCGAACAGGGCATGAGTACGGGCGGCATAGTCATTGCCAATACAAGCGGCGTGCCGGCCTCGTCACCGGTCGATGATCTGTCCCAGGAAGAGATTCGCGCCCGCACGCCGGAAGATATCCCGATCACGGCGGATGACGACATCATTGCGCGGCAGCTGCGCGAGGCGGCCCTCGCCGAGGATGACCCCGAGCTTCGGGAACGTCTCTGGGAGGAGTATCGTAAATACCGCGGAATGTAATCACGGGTTCAGATGGATATGAGATGGACGCTACTCGCAACGCTTGCAGCTTGTCTCGCCGCGGCCGGCTGCACGGTCAACGAGGTCATTGAAGCCGAAGAAACCGAGCTGATCGTCGCCGAGGCGCCGCCCGACGAGTCCCTGCTGCTCGACATCGGCGTGGTCGAATTTGCCGCCGGTGTGCCGAAAGGCAACGACCCCGAGGACTCGGGGATCTTCGAGGAGATCCGGACTGCGGAGGCTCGCTACCTGCCCTATCACCTGAAGACGACCCTGCAGGGTACCGGCCACTGGGGCGCCGTCCGGGTTATCCCGTCGCGGAGCGCGTTTACCGACATCATCATCAGCGGCGCTATCGAGGAGTCCGACGGCGAATTCGTCGAGCTGGACATCACTGTAAAGGATGCCGCGGGCCGTCACTGGTACGACAAGACCTACGAAACGCAGACCGGCGTGTCCTCGTATTCCCAGAATCGCGACCGGCGCCTGGATCCGTACCAGAAAGTCTTCAACGACATCGCCAATGATCTCAAGGCTTACGTCGATCAGTTGCCGCCCGGGACCATCAACGAAATCCGCCAGGTCTCCGAGCTGCAGTTTTTCGCAGACATGTCGCCGCTCGCGTTCGGCGAGCACCTCGCCGTCGACGACGACGACATCACGTCCATCGTGCGGCTGCCTGCCGGGAACGACCCCTCCGTCGCGCGCCTGCGGCAGATTCGCGAACGTGACCGGCTCGTCGTCGACACGCTGAACGAGCACTACGCGAATTTCTATTACGGGATCGCGATCCCCTACCACTCCTGGCGCAAAACTGCGCGGGAGGAGTCGATCAATTACCGGCAGGTGCGGCGCTCGGCCACGATGCAGACCCTGCTCGGTGCCGTCGTGCTCGCGGGGGCCCTGTCCGCCGATACCAGCGACAGCAACTATCGGCAGGCGCGCATGAAGAACAGCCTGCAGGCGATCGCTATCGGCGAGAGCCTCGAGACCATCATCCGCGGCTTCAACCGGCGTTCCGAGGCGCAGATGCACATCGAGTCCATCCGCGAGCTGTCAGAATCCTTCGGCGCCGAGGCCGCGCCCATGGTCGTCACGGTCGAGGGTCAGACGCGCCGCCTGACGGGCACGGCAGCGGCCCAGTACGAGAGCTGGCGGCGCCTGCTCAAACAGATCTACGAAGCCGAAACGGGGTTTGTCGAGGCCGACGTCGACCAGGACCCGGTGCGCATCGCCGAACCTTCGAGCTGAGCCGGCGACATCCATGCGCGATCTCCGGAAAGGGATTGAGCTTGCAAACCGCTATACGCTGGTGAGGAGGCTCGGCAGCGGCGGTGCCGCTGAAACCTGGCTGGCCAGGGATCGCCTGACGAAATCGGATGTCGCGCTCAAAATCCTGGCGAGCGACAGGCTCAGCCGGGACGATTTTCGCCGCGAGTGGCAGACCAGTATCCGGCTGGTTCACGCGCACATCGTCCGCGTGTTCGAGTTTCACGACGACGTCGAG
>JBFFSI010000132.1:0-3951 GCA_041572475.1 Woeseiaceae bacterium | reverse complement strand
CTAGTCGCTATGCAGGGGCCCAGTCGTCACCGTTCCTCTAACACCCAACCGTGACTCGTCACACCGTCTGACTGTAGAATCTCCGGAAACCAAGCATCTTGCGGGTGTAGTTCAACGGTAGAACATCAGCTTCCCAAGCTGAGAATGAGGGTTCAATTCCCTTCACCCGCTCCAACCAATCTTAAATATTGGCGCGACTAAGGCTCGATAGGCGTCGTCTCTAGCAGGCCCGGGTCCGCCACGAGGACGCGATGGAAGACCGCGGTCATGCGCTCTTCCATCAAGTTGAGGAATTCATCCACGTCGGCCAGGCCCAGGAACGTATCGAGGCCCTTCTCGAGGAAAGCCTGCAGGTCCCCGAACCCGGCAAGCCGTGCCGGAATACGCATCGAGTGCGCGATACCCCGAATCAGCGGCAGATGCGCAAAACGATCGAGGGCTCTGCCGGCCTCGTGGCTCATAGTGATCAGCTTCTTGAACTCGGCAAATGTGGTCGCCTGCCGACTTGCAAGGCAATAGTCTCTCTCGGAGACGGCTGCGCCGCCCCGAAGTCCGTCACTCATCGCTGAAGCGATGTCGATATTGATGGCGAGTACCCGCGCATTCAGGCCCATCGCGAGAACGAGGGCTTCGAGTGCCTTGCTCGGCAAAGTGCGGGACATGACGCCGGCTACGCGTTCGAGGTCACGGTCCCTGCTCGCGGTGCCGGTGCCGATTAGGTCGGAGACGACAAAATCGATGGCTGCGTCATAGCCGGGCCGGTTCCGCAGGTCGTCGTACCGTGGGAGGAAGTAGGCCATTTGTATATCGACGAAGCGTTCGTAAAGCCGTAAGAACGCCGGATCGTTGAGGTAGCGCCGGTGTAGCCGGTTGGTGGCCCTGATTTCTTCGCGCAGGGCGGCGGCCAGTTTGCCGTGTTCGTGACTCATCGTTGTCGATCGAGGCCTGTGGGGAGATTGTCGCGCACCGGCTGATTCCTTGCCATCACGGATGCGTGCTGAGCGGCCCGGCACCATTGTCGAGCATTGAAGGGCGAGAGCAGTTAGGAAACAATCGGGGTCTGCTCGCTCCCCGGAGGCCCCATGCTGATTTTCATTACCGCGGTTGCTGTCGTCCTGGTCGTCTCGTTCATGTGTTCGATCTTCGAGTCCGTACTGCTGTCGCTGACGCGGCCGCAGATCGAGGTCATGGTCGGGCAAAAAAAGCGCGCCGGATCCCTGCTGGCGGGCTTCAAGGAGAACATGGACGTGCCGATCGCGGCCATCCTGATCCTCAATACGGCCGCCCATACGATCGGCGCGGCGGTCGCAGGAGCGAGCTACAGCAATGTGTTCACGGCCGAGACGCTATGGATTTTCTCGATCCTGTTCACACTCGCGGTCCTGCTCTTCACCGAGATCATCCCGAAGACGCTAGGGGTCAGCCACGCGCGTGCGCTGGCGACGCCCGTTGCCCACGGCATCGATTGGCTCAGCCGGCTGTTGCTGCCGCTCGTCTGGGTCAGCGAACGCATCTCGCGCTCACTGCGCAGTGACGTGCCGATGCCCGTGACCTCGGCTGAGGAGATCCGGCTGCTGGCGCTGCTCGGTCGCAGCGAGGGGGCGGTCGGCCCGAGAACCGCGGGAATGATCGTCGGCGCAACCCAGGTGGGCCAGCTCCACGCGCACGACGTGATGCTGCCGCGCGAGAAGGTGCGCTGGCTCTCGGCGAAAATGGATCGTGACTGGGCGATGAAATACGTGCGCGAGAGTAGCCATAGCCGCTTCCCGTTCTCGCCGACAGATGAAATGGGCGACATCAGCGGCGTGGTGCTGGTCAAGGACCTGCTGGACTGGCTGCTGGCTCACGACGACACGGAGATCGACTGGGACGCGATTCGCCAGGAGGTGCTGGTGGTCCCGGAGAGCGTCCACCTGATGCAGCTGCTGCGGACTTTCCAGGAGAGCCACCGTCACCTCGCCGTCGTCGTCGACGAGTACGGCGGCATCGAGGGCATCGTGACGCTCGAGGACGTGATCGAGGAGATCGTCGGCGACATCCGCGACGAGAGCGACGAGCCCGCGGACGACCTGCACGTGCTGGATGACGGCGGCCTGGTCGTTAGTGGCTCGGTGGACCTGCGGAGGATCAGTTCCCAGCTCAACGTTCCGTGGCAGGCGGACGCAGAAATCACGACCATCAGCGGCCTCGTCACGGAGCAGCTCGAGCGGATCCCGGTAGCCGGTGATGCGATCGACTGGAACGGCTACCGCGTCGAGGTACTGCGCGCCGACGGCCGGCGGGCGAGGTTGCTGTCGGTCCGCAGGCAAGAGGAGCTCGAATGAAATTGTCGCGCTAGCAAGATCGCCGTAGTATCCGCCGGATGAATACCGACTTCCGTAATCGCTACCTCACCTACGACGAAATCACAACGACGCTCGAGGGCTGGGCGTCGGCTCACCCCGACATCACGCGCCTGCAATCGATCGGCAGGACGGCCGAAGGGCGCGACCTGTGGCTGCTGACCATCGGCGCGCGACCGGACGAGACCCGGCCGGCGGCCTGGATAGACGGCAACATGCACGCGTCCGAACTCTGCGGCTCCAGCGTCGCGTTGGCGATCGCCGAGGACATCATCGGCCTGCACGCGGCCGGAACGGTGCCACAGGGTATGTCGCCCGCCGTCTGCGACGCGCTGCGCGACATCCATTTCTACGTGCTGCCTCGCGTGTCGCCGGATGGTGCCGAGACGATGCTCGGCGAGGGCCGATTCGTGCGTTCCAATCTGCGTGACAACCGGCCGGACGAGAGCCGCTCCTGCTGGCGCTTCGAGGATATCGATGGCGACGGCCGCGTGCTGGCGATGCGCGTCGAGGACGCGACGGGCGAGTTCATCGAGTCGGCCGAGGTTCCCAACCTGATGCTGCCGCGCGGCATCGACGACGAAGGACCGTTCTACAAGGTCTATCCCGAGGGCCTGATCGAAAACTTCGACGGCAGGAACATTCCGACGCCGACGTTTCTGGCCGACAAACCGACCGACCTGAACCGGAACTTCCCGTGGTCCTGGGCGCCGGAACACGATCAGATAGGCGCCGGATCATTCCCGGGCAGTGAGCCCGAGTCGCGGGCGATTATCGAGTTCACCTCTGCGCACCCCAACATATTCGCCTGGCTCAACCTGCACACCTTCGGCGGTGTGGGCATTCGGCCGCACGGGGACAAGCCGGACAGCAAGATGGACCAGGAGGACCTCGCCGTCTTCAGGCAGATCGGCGAGTGGCTCGAGACCACGACCGGCTACCCGATGGTCAGCGGCTTCGAGGAATTCACCTACGAGCCCGAAAAGCCCATCAACGGCGACCTGACGGACTACGCCTATCACCAGCGCGGCTGTATCGCCTATGTCGTGGAGCTCTGGGACCTGTTTGCGCAGGCGGGCTTGGAGTGCAAACGGCCTTTCATCAGGAACTACATGGACCTGACGCCCGCGGACATCGAGGCCATTGCCCGGTGGGATCAG
Organism: Woeseiaceae bacterium; assembly: GCA_041572475.1. Lineage (GTDB taxonomy): Bacteria > Pseudomonadota > Gammaproteobacteria > Steroidobacterales > Woeseiaceae > UBA1847. Next base: position 449 of record JBFFSI010000132.1, on the reverse strand, counting down.
CAGCACAACGGGGGTCGCGCGTTCATCGACTGGCAGGGGTTCGACCACCCGCAGCTCGGCAAGGTCGAGATCGGGGGCGTCGATAGCCGGGTCGGGCTGTGGAACCCGCCGTTCGAGAGGCTGGCGGAGGTCTGCGATCAGCATTCGGCGGCCTTCCTGCGGGTCGCGGCGCTGGCGCCGCGCGTACGTTTTGCCGGCGTGACCACCGAGGCGATAGCGGACGGGCTCACGCGGGTCGATTTCGTGGTCGAGAACCGGGGTTACCTGCCGAGCTACGTGCTGAGTTCGGCGCGCAAGCTGACCTGGAACGAGGCACCGTACCTCGAGCTCGAGTGCGACGGCTGCAGCATCGCCGAGGGCGCGCCGAGGCGCAGCCTCGGGCATCTCGACGGCTGGGGGCGCGGCATCGGCGGCGGCCTCGACATGCCACACCTGCCCTGGGGGCGCGG
>JBFFSI010000131.1:0-4034 GCA_041572475.1 Woeseiaceae bacterium | reverse complement strand
TACGTCGTGCAGGAAGGCGACGTCATGCGCTTCCGCTTCAACGTGTAGGAGCGGCCCACGGCCGCGACGGAAACCCCGCCTGTAGGAGCGGCCCACGGCCGCGACAGAAACCCCGCCTGTAGGAGCGGCCCACGGCCGCGACGGAAACCCCGCCTGTAGGAGCGGCCCACGGCCGCGATCAATACCAGGCCTTCCGGCTGGATTCCACCTTGTAGAGGATGAAATCGCGCAGCTGCCTGGCCAGCGCCCCAGGGACATACGGGATCCTGACACTGCCCGACGCCATGTAGACGCGCAGCGTCGCGAGCCCTTTGCGGCGCTGCAGCGGCGACTGCGTCACGGTCACGCGCTGAACCTTGCGGTACAGCAAGGCGACGGTCCGGTAGCCGATGATCCCTGAACGGCGCACGAAGCCCTCGTCCGTAAGCAGGTAACCAGCGTGGCGCCAGCTCTGGTAGGCGACCAGCGCCGATAACGGGATCCAGGCGAGGATGACCAGTGTGCCAGGCTGCCCGGAGAGACCGGCAAGCATCGCTGTCACAGCAATCGCCGCCAATGCATTCAACATGATCGGCGTCCTCATGAAATACGGTGACACGCGCTGGAACAAATCGCTCGTCGGAATCTGCACCAGGTCGCGGCCTTCCTCGGCGAACATCAGTTCCCGCAGGTGATTCGCCTCGCGGTCAGTCACGACCGGAATGGTGAAGCTCTTGTCGCTGTCTTGCTTGCGGCCGGCCCGGGCCTGCCGGGCCGTCATCCGGAAGCGCCGGAATCCTCGCAAGACAAGGCCCTGCTGCAGGCGCAGCGTCTGGATCTTGCCGAGGTTCATCGACACCTCGTGCCGCGTGACGAGTCCGCCCGTCGAACGCAGCGTGCCGTCCGGCAAGACCAGTTCGAAGCCGTGATACCGCCAGAAGGCTGCGCCGATCGAGATGAGCACGAGCACCAGGATCACTGCCACGATGATGGCAGCAACGAGCGGCGCTCCCGTAACCACAATGATCGGCAGGTCGCCCGCGGCGCTGTCGCGGACCAGTTCATCGATACTGCGTCCGATGCTCTCGTCGAAGCGCTCGAATATCGGGCCGAGCAAGGCAAGACCGATCAGGGCTCGCTTGTCCGAAAGACCGATCCTGATCATGTCGCGCCAGTCGAGTTTCAGCAGGACGTCAGTCGCCGGCTGTTCAGTGGCTGCGTCCACGCCCGGCGCGCAGCGGCCGATGCGCCGGCGCAGATCATCGGCGAAGTCCCGCGGCACGGCCGGCAGGTTGCCTTCGTCTGCCGCCGACCCCGCGGTGTCGAAACTCATCGTCACCAGCCCGAACTTCCGGAACACGATATTTTGCTCGGTATTGATGCCCTGGATCCGGTCAAACCGGATGTTGAGCTGCGACTTCTTGATGACGCCCTGGCGGATCAGGATCGCATCGGGGTTCAGCTGGAAGCGAAAAAACCAGTAACGCAGTACCGCAGCTCCCCCGACAAAGACGGACAAGGCCACGGCCGCGATGGTCGCGGTCTCGACGAGATCGCCCTGTCTGGCCACGGCAATGGCAAGCAGCGGGGCCAGCGACTGCCACGCGTTCTTCATGATCAGCCTGATGACCTTGCCGAAGAAGAACAGGACGGCGAACGGCGACGTGCGTTGCCACCGGCCCGGCTCAGGCGTCTTCAATGCTGGTCCCCGTCTTCTCGAGGACGTAGCCGCGCAGCTGCTCGGCTACCGCGGCCCCGATGCCTTCGATTTTCAGGTCGCCGCCGGAACCGCCTGCCGTGTAGATCTGCAGCGCCGCCAGGTCGAACTTGCGGTCCAGCGGCGTGCTGCTCGTCTCCACGTGCTGGACCCGGTTGAAGGGTATGGCCGTGACGGACCGGAAAAACACGCCGCGTCGGAACACGATGTCGCGGTCGCGCACGACGTAACCGCACCGGGGCACGGCGATGAAGGGCCAGGCGAGGAACGGGACGGCGAACGGGATGACGAGGACCCAGAGCGGCACGGGCGGGTTGAAAGCCTCGCTGAAGACGAAGCCCGGCACGAGCAGGGCAAGGCCCAGAACCAGCACAATGATGAGGCGCTCGACCAGCATTCGCCTGACGAAGCGCGCGTCCAGCGGCCGCCACTCGAGGCTCTCGACAGCTGGCAGTTCGTCGAGCGGGATTTCGGGGTTTTCGAACATCAATGGTCCTCGGGCCGCGAATCGCGCATTATACGGCAGACATGTCGACACCAATCAGTTCAGGGATTTCATGGCGGATGCATCACAGGCGCTGATTGCGTGGCGACGCCTGTCGGGGTCGGCCGCCGGCCGCTGGCTGTTCACGCGCTTCGTCTGCTGGCGCGCACCGTATTTCCGGTCTATCCGCCCGGTGTTAGACGTGCTCGAACCCGGCCGCGGCGTCGCGCGCATGAAAAAGCGCCGTTCGGTCACGAACCACCTCGGCACGATACACGCCATCGCGATGGCCAACCTCTGCGAACTCGTCGCGGGCACGCTGACCGAGGTGTCGATCCCACGCTCGATGCGCTGGATTCCGAAGGGCATGCAGATCGACTACCTCGGCAAAGCCGAGACGACCATTCGGGCCGAGGGCAGCTTCCCGGACATTCGCGAGGGCGAGAAGCAGGACGTCGTTGTGCCGGTGGACGTGATCGATGCCCACGGCAAGGTCGTCGTGCACGCCGACATCACGATGTACGTGACGCCGAGGACCTGAGCGCTCGACGGGACGCCACCGTTCCGATAACCTCAACGCAGTCCCGGAGCCGGCTCCGCGGCAACAACAAGCAACAACAATTGGGGGTTAGCCACATGAATCGCCGTCACTTCATCCGCAGTTCCGTCGCTGCCGCCGTTGCGGCCGCTTTGCCGCCGAGCCAGGTATGGGCGTCGCTGCGCCATACGCCGACCCAGGTTCCTTCCGACATCGACGCCATCACCGGCGACGGTGCCCAGGTAACTCTGAAGCAGGCCGCGGTCCAGGAGCTCAGCGACAGCCTGCGCGGCAAGCTGCTGTTGCGGGGCAACGCGGCTTACGACGAGGCACGTATGTTGCTCAACCCCGATTTCGACAAGTACCCGGCACTGGTCGTGCAGCCAACAGGTTCGGCGGACATCAGCAGCGCCGTGACCTTCGCGCGCGAGAACGATCTGCTGGTCGCCGTGAAGTGCGGCGGACATAGCGCCTCGGGCACGTCCACCTGCGACGGCGGGATGCAGATCGACCTGTCCACTTACCGGTATGTCCACGTGGACCCGAAAGCCAGGACTGCGCGCGTCGCGGGCGGCAGCCTGCTCGGCGAACTCGACCACGAAGCGATGGCGCACGGGCTGGTCACGACGGCTGGCACGGTTTCGCACACCGGCGTCGGCGGGCTGACGCTCGGCGGCGGCTTCGGCCGCCTGGCGCGCCGTTTCGGCCTGAGCCTCGACAACGTCCTCGAACTGGATGTCGTAACGCCGGACGGGCAGCTGCGGCGGGCAGCCCCCGACGAGAATCCCGACCTGTACTGGGCGCTTCGCGGCGGCGGCGACAATTTCGGCGTTGTCACGTCCTTCCTGTTCCAGCTGCACCCGATGCAGCGCAAGGTGACCAACGCGTTCTTTACGTTCCCGCTGGCCGAGGCCAGGCAGGTAATGAACTTCTTCGCCGAGTATGCCGATGGCGCGCCGGACGAGATGCACGTCGGCGGCGGTATCGGTGGAGCCATGGACAAGGATGCTGCCGTGATGGTCGGCGTCGTCTGGAGCGGCGATGCGGGCAAGGTGGAGAACCTGGTCGCGCCGATCATGAAGGCCGGCACGGTTCAAAACATGTCGATACAGGAGACCGACTACGTGGCCCTGCAGCGCTCGGGCGACTATGACGATCCGCGGGCGTTTAGCGGCTACATGAAGACGGGCTTCATCGGCAAGATGACGCCGAAACTCGTCGACGATATCGTCGACAACTTCGAGCACCGGCCGGACCGGGCGACCCGGGTAGTCTTCCAGCAGTCGGGCGGGGCGATCGGCCGCGTGGCACCCGAT
>JBFFSI010000130.1:0-4149 GCA_041572475.1 Woeseiaceae bacterium | reverse complement strand
GCCGAGGCGACCATTCCCGCCAAGCTGATGAAGCAAATACTGCACACCAACGTGCAGAGCTATTACCGGGGCCGGCAGATCATCAACCTGGCCAGCATGCTGACCGGCGTCAACAACAACGGCGCGCACTCACCCAACGGGATAACGGCGATGTTCATCGCCACGGGCCAGGATGCCGCCAACGTGGTCGAATCCTCCGCGGCCGCCATCTATGCCGAGGTGATGCCCAACGGCGATTACTACTATTCGATCACCATCCCGTCGCTGATCGTGGCGACCTACGGCGGCGGCACCGGCCTCGCCACGCAGCGCGAGTGCCTCGAACTGCTCGACTGCTACGGCAGGGGCAAGGTCGCGAAGTTCGCCGAAATCGTCGCCGCGACGGTGCTCTGCGGCGAGATGTCGCTGGGCGGCGCGATCGTGTCCGAAGAATGGGTCGAGGCGCACGACCGCTACGGCCGTAACCGACCCTAACGAGTAAGGTCAGGCCCGTGCGGCAGGGCGTAGGCGATCAGGTAATCGCCCGGCGTCGTGCCGATGCGGGCGTGCCCGCCGGCCGCGATCACGACGTACTGCCTGCCGGTCTCTTCGAGGTAGTAGGTCATCGGCGTCGCCTGGCCGCCCGCCGGCAGGCGCGCCTCCCAGAGGGTTTCACCGTCATCCAGGTCGAAGGCGCGCAGGTAGTTGTCCATGACCGCGGCCATGAAAATGACCCCGCCGGCCGTGATGATCGGCCCGCCGAGGCCGGCCATGCCGAGCTCCAGGTTGGGAAAGATAGCCGGCGCCACGTCCTGTACGGTGCCGACACCCCGCTGCCACTTGATCGTCCCTTCGCGCATGTCGATGGCCGCCAGAACGCCCCAGGGCGGCGCCGTGCAGGGAATACCAAGCGGCGATCCCAGGAGTGAGCGACGCATGCCGTAGGGCGTGCCGGCCATGCGCGCGAACTCGAAGCCCTCGAATTCCCCGGACTCGTACACGGCCCGCAAGTTCTCCCGCTCGATCAGGGCGACTTCCATGGGCACGTCCATCGAAAAAGTAACGACGACCTGGCTCGGGGGCGCGAACGCCAGACCTCCCCAGTTGATGCCGCCGGCATATCCGGGCAGTTGCGCCGTTCCCTCGAGGCTCGGCGGCGTGAAGATTCCATCCGACCTCAGGCGTGCGATCTTCTTGCGACAGGCCCGGGTGTCGAAATACAGCATGCCCCAGGCATCGTCCTCCGTGATCACTTCGGCCCTGGCCAGCGGCGGCGGCGCCACCGGGTACGGCTGGGTGGGCGACAAGTGCTCGCCCGCCACCCCGCCCTGCGGCACCGGCCGCTCCTCGATGTCGAACACAGGCTCGCCGGTTCTCCGGTCAAAGCTGAAGATCATTCCCGTCTTGGTGCCCTGCAGGACCGCGGGGATGATCTCGCCGTCGTGCTCGAGCTCGACGAGTGTCGGTTGCGCGGACAGGTCGTAATCCCAGACGTCGTGGTGAATCAGCTGCTGGTACCACGCAACCTCGCCGCTGGCCGCCTCGAGCGCAACCAGCGAGTTGGCGTACGGGTTGTCGCCTTCGCGCTCGCCGCCATAAAAATCGGGGCTTGCCGAGCCCGTTGGCACATAAACGAGGCCCAGTACGGGATCGGCTGCGAGCGGCGCCCAGGCATTCGCGGAACCGGTGCGGGCCGCCTCGTCACTCTGCCAGCTGGCGTACACCGGGTCGTCGGCCGCTCTCGGGATCGGGTCCCAGCGCCAGCGCTCCTCCCCGGTGCGCGCATCGATCCCGCGAACGATGCCGAGCTCGGACTCGACGGCCCGGTTGTCGCCGATCGCCGAGCCGATAACGACGACGTCATCGACGATGACCGGCGGTGACGTGATCGTGTAATGGACGCGGTCGTCCTCCTCCGCGCGCACACCCTTGTTCATCCAGATCTCGCCCCCGTCGCCGAAGCTGTCGCACGGCTGGCCGGTCGCGCCGTCTAGCGCAATCAGCCGTGCATCGAGGGTGCCTACGAAAATGCGGTGCCGGCAGCGCACACCCGCCTCCGCCTCCGGGTCCAGCCACGAAGTAACACCGCGGTTGGCGATCTCGTCGTGGGGCTTGCTGCGGTCGATTTTCGGATCGTGGCGCCAGATCTCCTCTCCGGTCGCCGGGTTCAGCGCGATGACGATGGCGCTGCCGGTCGAGAGGTAGAGGCGCCCGTCCACGAGGATCGGGTTGGCCTGGAAGGCGAACGGCTCGCGGTGGCCCTGGCCGAGTTCGCCGGTCCGGTAGCGCCAGGCCTCCTCGAGATCCGCGACATTCTCACGCGTTATCTGGGCAAGGCTCGAGTACTGCATGCCGTGCTGGCCGCCGCCGTAGTGCGTCCAGCTGGCAAAGTCGGTGGGTTCCGCACTGGCCAGGCCGATTGCTGCGAGCCACAGGGCGACGCAGGCGCCAAATCTACTCATCGCACTCCGCCTCGAACGTGGCTCAACGACCGGCACTCGAAACCTCTGTATCGCTACACGCCGACGTACCACGACCACCCGTTCTGGATGCTGCCGAACTGGCCGTGGTCGTCAAAGTGCTCGGTCACGACGATGCTACGGATGAACTTCATGTTCTTGTAGCCGACCTGCCGCTCCACGCGCAACCGGATCGGCGCACCGTGCGGAATAGGCAGGTCCCGGCCGTTCATGCCGTAGGCCAGGATCGTCTGCGGGTGCAGCGCGTCGATCATGTCGAGGCCGTCGCCCCAGCCGTCGAAGGCATGAAACTGCACGTAGCGCGCGTTGGGCAGGATCCCGGCCGCTTCCAGCACGGCACTCAGGGGCACGCCGGTCCACTGCGCGATCGCCGACCAGCCCTCCTCGCAGGCATGCCGCGTGATCTGCGTCCGCGAAGGCAAGCGCTTGAGCGCGGCCAGTGAGTACATACCGGGCCGCGCAACCAGCCCCTCGACCCGCAGCCCGTAACTCGCGAATTCATCTTTCAGATACCCCGCATATTCGGGCGCGTATTCCGGATGCACGCCGCCCTTGTCCGGGTCAGCCGGGTTGGTCGTGCCGATGGCGGGCGCGGGCGAGATGTCCGACAGTTCGTACTCGCGGGCCAGCGAAGTATCCGGCAAGAGGAGACGATGCGACTTGTAGGTCAGCCAGTCGCCCATGCGCAGGATGTGGCCGTAGGTCGGCGGCTCCGTCTGCCCACAGCCTGCGAGTGCAGCAGCCGTCGAGGACACGAGGCCTTTCATAAAAGTGCGCCGCTGAATCTTGCGTGTCTTTTTGCTCATATCAACGCCCCAGGATGATGCCGCGCAGCTGCCGCCTGACGCCCGTCAGCAGCACCATGGCCAGGTGCACGAGCAAAAACGAAAACAGCGTCGCAAACGTGAAGAAATGAATGGTCCGCGCCGACTGGAAGCCACCGAAAATGTCGAGCAGGATCGGGTATGCCGCCGTGACGGCCGGCGACATGGTCATGCCCGTCAGCACCATCACCGGGAACAAGACGAAGACGACGACCGAATAACTGAACCGCTGCGTCACGCCATACGGCGGCCCGCCGCCGGAGGAGCCGATCTTTGACGGCATGTGGTCTTTGACATCACGCCACAGCTTTCCGGGCGACAGTTCACGTGCGCCGGGCAGCAGGTTGCGCCAGGCATGCCCTGAGACCAGCGCCGTGAGCAGGTACACGAGGCCCGTCACGACGAGGAACCAGGCGGCGAGGAAGTGCAGGCTCCGGGCCCAGCCGTTTTGATTAAAGATGCTGTATGTCCGCGAAGCGGTAAATACTTCGCCGTCACGCAACGGGAAGGTCGCCGTCCTTTCCCAGCCTTCCGGCTGATGGTTGGCCGATATCGGTATCTCGAGAATTGCCGGCGTCAGGTCGTTGCCGACCTCGCCCCAGTACAGCCGGGGATGCACGGCGAAGATATAGATACCCGAGAAACACAGGACGAGAAAGCTGATCGCCACCACCCAGTGGCAAGCCCGCACCCAGGCCCGGTGCCCTTCTTTCGCAGCCGTTGTCGTATTGGGCGCCGCAGCGCTCGCTTCTACCGCCATAACCCCCTCCGCTGGTCAGCATTACCCGGCAGACCTGGTAAAGAATAGACGAGATGCGATGTCGCGTCACGGTCAGGATAGTCGGCCGACGTATCGCGAGACTCGG
>JBFFSI010000129.1:0-4402 GCA_041572475.1 Woeseiaceae bacterium | reverse complement strand
TCGGGGTGCTTAGCTCAGCTGGTAGAGCATCGCCCTTACAAGGCGAGGGTCGGCGGTTCGATCCCGTCAGCACCCACCAGAAGTACGGAGTGGTAGTTCAGCTGGTTAGAATACCGGCCTGTCACGCCGGGGGTCGCGGGTTCGAGTCCCGTCCACTCCGCCACTAAAAATGCCCGCTCCCCGCCTGGGGGCGGGCTTTTTTATTTGCAAAAAACCGGGGAGACAGTGACCTCAGGTCCGGCAATCAGGGTGACTGTCCCTCTAATTCGGTCGCAGGATCAGCTGGTAGTCGTCACGTCCCGCCAGGCGCTGGTTGAGCATGATCGTGGCCGTCAGCTCGGTCCAGCGCGAGTACCAGATCGGACCGAAGTCGAGCGGCCTGAGACCGAGGGCCGATACGAGCTCCGCTACCCTTGCCTTGGCCTCGGCATCATCGCCCGACAGCGGCACGAGCGGCAGTCGTGCCGACTGACCGGGATCGATCATCACCTGCCACGGAATCGTGTTGAACGCCTTGATGACGCGTGCGCCGGGCAGCGCCGCCTGCACGATCTCGCCGTTGGACGTTGCGACGCCGAACTCGAACTGCCGCGCCTCGGTCATCACCAGCGGGTTGGTCGCGTCGATGACAATCTTGCGCTCGAGCTCGCCGAGGCCCCGCACGACCGTCTCGACGACCATGCCCGGCACGGCGAGCACCACGATGTCGGCCCCGCTTGCCGCTTCGCCCGGCAGGGCCGCGCTCGCGCCCGCGCCGGTCTTCTCGACCAGCGCCCGGGTCTTTTCCGAATCCGGGTTGCGCGAGCCGTAGACAATGGTATTTCCACGGGCCGCGAACTCGGTGCCGAGGGCCATGCCCACGTTGCCGGTGCCGATAATCGCGATCGTTTCCGCCAGGGCGGCCGGGCCGGTGGCTGCGGACAGGGTTAACAGGACGACGAACAGGCTTCTCCAGCGCATGTGGGCTCTCCTTTTGCTGCCTGCGGCAATCCTACACATTGCGCGGCGGCTACAGTAGAATTCCCGCCTCATTCAAGCGGTTCAGACACTATGCTGCAAAATATTCGCGAGAAATTTACGGGTGGCATCGCCATCGCGATCCTGGCCCTGATCGGCATCCCGTTCCTGTTTTTCGGCGTCGGTAACTACAATTTCCTCGGCCAGACGTTTGCGGCCAAGGTGGACGGCAGCGAAATCGGCATCGGCCAGTTCGAGCAGTTCTACCGCGACCAGCTGCAGCGCAACCCGACCTGGACGCAGCTGCCGGACGAGTACCGCCAGCAAATCCGCCGCAGCCTGCTCGACTCGATGATCCGCAACCGCCTCGTCGAGATGCACCTGATCGAGAACGGCTACCAGATCTCGAACGAGCAGCTGATGCGCGCCATCCAGCAGGTACCCGAGTTCAGGGTGGACGGCGTCTTCGACATCGACACCTACCGCCAGGTGCTGCTGGAGAACGGCTTCGACCCGTCCCGCTTCGAGGCCAGCCAGCGCCAGGCTATGCGCGAGGACCAGCTGCGCCGCGCGATCGGCGCGACGGCCCTCATTACGCCCGCCCAGTACCGGCGCTACCTGAACCTCGTGGCCGAGCAGCGGCTCGTCACGCTGGCGAGCTTCGACGTCGAAGCGGCTGCGGCCGGGGTCGAGGTCTCCGACGAGGACGTCACGGCGTTCTACGAGAACAACCCGACGATGTACCGGACGCCCGAGAGCGTTGACATCGAGTTCATCGAGATCCGCCGCGATCGGGTCGCCGAAAGCATCGAGATCGACGAAGAAACGCTGCTGGAGTACTACGAGGACGAGAAGTCCCGCTACCTGCAGGACGAGCAGCGGCAGGCCCGCCACATCCTGATACTCGCTGGTGAGGACGAGGATGCGGCAGAGGCCGAGGCAACCGAGCTGCTGGAGCGCCTTCGCGCCGGCGAGTCCTTCGAAGAGCTGGCGCGCGAGTTCTCCGATGACGGCGGCACGGCCGCGAACGGCGGCGATTTCGGCGTGTTGACGGAGTCGCAGCTCCCGGGCGACCTGGGCGCCGCAATCTTCTCGATGAACGAGGGCGAGGTGGACGGACCGATCAAGACCGATTTCGGTTTCCACATCGTGCGCCTCGACAAGGTTTTCGAGCGTGGCCCGCTGCCGCTCGACCAGGTGCGCGGCGACCTGCTGGCCGAGCTGCGCGAGCGAGAGTCCGAGGCCGTATTCCTGGACCTCGAGCGCAAGGCCTCCGACGCGCTGTTCGATGCCAACAGCATGGCCGCCATCGCCGAGGCGACGGGTATCGAGGTCCAGGCGGCGACCGGCTTCACGCGCTCGGGCGGTGAGCCCTTTGGCGCCAACCAGGCTGCGATCGATGCGGTCTTCGACGAGGCTGTGCTGACCGGTAGCCAGGTGTCCGAGATTATCGAGCTCGATGCCAATAGCATGGCGGTCTTCAGGGTGACGGCTTACAACGAGGCGACGAGGAAGCCGCTCGAGGAGGTGCGAGACGAGGTCGCGGCAACCATCCGCAGCGAGCGCGCGGAGACGATCGTGTTCAACCGGGCCGAAGGCCTGCTCGCGGCACTGGACGGGGGTGGAGAATTCCGTACCGCGGCCGAAGCGGCAGGCGCCGAGGTGTCGCCACCGATGCTGCTGTCGCGTCAGCAAGAGGACGTCGACCAGGCGGTGGCCGCACAGGTCTTCCTGGCCACGAAGCCGACGATCGACTCGCCGGTGCGCGGCATGGTGGCGAATGTCGAGGGCGGCTACACGGTGTTCAGCCTCGACGCGGTGCTGCCGGGTCGCCCGGAATCGATACCGCTCGCCGATCGCGATGCCGGCAAGACCCAGCTGGCGCAGGAAGCCGGTGTGTCCGAGTACCTCGCCTTCGTACAGTCACTGTACGAGCGGTCCGAGATCGTGATCTCCGAGGACGTGCTGGCCGCGCAGGACCTGTTCCAGTAGGAGCGGCCCATGGCCGCGACAAGGGGGGGTCGACTACGATGATGTAGGAGCGGCCCATGGCCGCGATCGTCGCGGCTAAAGCCGCTCCTTCAATAGAAGGACAAACGGGGGGGACCTATGCGCAAGCTCGAGCTGCACTGGCAGATCCTGATCGCCATCGTGTTCGCCGCTGTCGTCGGCGGCTTCGTGTTCAATTCCAAGGCGTCGACCGGCGTCGACCCGACCGTGTTCGGCGTCAAGGCTATCGCGATCTTCGACTACGTCGGCACGATCTTCCTGAACGCGCTGAAGATGATTATCGTGCCCCTCATCCTGTCGTCGATCATTGTCGGCGTGGCAGGTATCGGCTCCGGCGGCGACCTCGGCGCCCTCGGCGGCAAGACCCTGCTGTTCTATGCAACGACGACGCTGCTCGCGATCCTCGTCGGGCTCGTCATCATCAATGCGGTCGGGCCCGGCTACGTCGATGGCGAACCCGCGAGAGAGATGCTGGCGCTCGAGGCGGACACGACGGCGCTGGAGCAGTCGGTCGCGGGCAAGGGTCCGGGCGATGTCGCCAAGATCTTCCAGCGCATGGTGCCGCCGAACATCGTCAAGGCGGCCGTCGAGGGCCAGATGCTCGGCATCATCTTTTTCGCGATCCTGTTCGGCTACTTCATGACGCGCCTCGACAACGAGTACGCCGAGCCGCTGTACCGGTTCTGGAACGCGGTGTTCCACGTCATGATGAGCATGACAGAATGGATCATGAAGTTTGCGCCCATCGGCGTGTTCGGGCTGGTGGCGGCCGTGATCGCCAAGGCCGGCTACAAGGCGACCGGGCCGCTCGCCGTGTTCGCGGTCGCCGTGCTCGCGGCGCTCGCGTTCCATGCGTTCGTGACCCTGCCGGTGCTGCTGCGTTTCGTGGGCAAGGTGAACCCGTTAAAGACCATCAAGGGCATGGCGCAGGCGATGCTGACCGCGTTCTCGACGGCCTCGTCGTCGGCGACGCTGCCGGTCACGATGGAGTGCGTCGAGGAGAACGTCGGCGTCTCGAACAAGATCTCGAGTTTCGTGCTGCCGCTCGGTGCGACCGTGAACATGAACGGCACCGCGCTGTACGAGTGTGCGGCCGCGATGTTCATCGCCCAGGCTTACGGCCTCGAGCTGACGTTCGGCGTGCAGTTCTCGATTGTGGCGATCGCGCTGCTCACGTCGATCGGTGTCGCGGGCGTGCCGTCGGCCTCGCTGGTGGCTATCGCGATCATCCTGACCGCGATCGGCCTGCCGCTGGAGGCGCTCGGCGTGCTGCTCGTGTTCGACCGCATCCTCGACATGGCGCGGACCAGCATCAACATCTGGGGTGACGCGTGCTGCGCCACGATCGTGGCCCGCCTCGAGGGCGAGAAGACCAAGGTGGCTGTTAGTCCGTAGACGTGTAGGAGCGGCCCATGGCCGCGAATGTCGCGGCCAT
>JBFFSI010000128.1:0-4482 GCA_041572475.1 Woeseiaceae bacterium | reverse complement strand
GGGCGAACGGAGCCAGCTGATGTCGCGATACCTGCTCCCGTTGATCGTTTTTGCCATACTGATCCCGGTCTTCGTCATCGGGCTGGGACGCAATCCCAACGAGCTGCCGTCGCCGTTCATCGGCAAGCCGGCGCCGCAATTCGTGCTGCCAACACTGAAAGACCCCGCGCAGTCGGTGGGGACGGAGAGCTTTGCCGGCGAGACCGTGCTGGTGAACGTGTGGGCAACCTGGTGCGTGGGCTGTCGCCAGGAGCACGAGTTCCTGATGGCGCTGTCGCGGTCGGATGCGATCCCGATCTACGGCATCAACTGGCGCGACACGCGCGCAGAGGCGCTGCGCTGGTTGCAGCAACTCGGCGACCCCTACGAGGCCAGTGGTGATGACAGCGACGGCCGGGTCGGCATCGACTGGGGCGTCTATGGCGCGCCGGAGACCTTCCTTGTGGGGGCGGACGGCACGGTGCTGCACAAGCATCTCGGCCCGCTGGACAGGGCTGCCTGGGAGCGCGACTTCGTGCCCCTGCTTGCGACGATGGAGGCGGGCGAATGAGGTATCTGCTGTTTACACTGGCGTTCTTGCTCGTGAGCGGAGCGGCCTGGGCCATTGATACAGGCAAGGCCTTCGATGACCCGGAACTGCAGGCGCGTTACGAGAAAATCATCGAGGAAGTTCGGTGTCTCAAGTGCCAGAACCAGAGCCTCAAGGATTCGAACGCGTTTCTCGCCTCCGATCTGCGCAGGGAGATACGCCGCATGCTCGATGAAGGCATGACGGACGACGAAATCTTCGATTTCCTGGTGCAGCGCTATGGAGATTTCGCGCTGTATCGGCCGCGTGCGAGCGGCAAGACTTTATTCCTTTGGGTGGCGCCCGGCGTGCTGCTCCTTGCGGGCGTCGTCCTCATCGGCGGAATCATTCGGCGCCGCATGGCGCTACCCATCGACGACGATAAGGTGAATTAAATGACGCTGTGGGTGGTATTCGGTGCGATGAGCCTCGTCGCGATCGTCTTTGCGGTGTGGCCGCTGTATCGCAGGCAGCAGCGGTTCAGCAGCACGATTGTGCTGTCGACCGTCGTGATCGTTGCGCTCTCGGCCGGTCTCTACAGCGTGCAGGGTGCGCCCGACATACCGTCAGGCGCGCCGGCGGGTGCGGCGGCCGATATGGACGAGGTCATCGCCTCCCTGGCGGAACGCCTCGCGTCGAACCCGGACGATCTGAATGGCTGGAAAATGCTGGGCCGTTCCTACATGGCGCTCGGCAACTTTGCGGGTGCGATTGGCGCTTACGAGCGCGCAAATACCCTGGAAGCGGGCCGGAATGCCCAGACACTCGTATCGCTCGGTGAAGCGCGGCTCGCCAACGCCGGAGGCGTGCCCAGTGAGGAGACATCGGGGTTGTTCGAGAGCGCGCTCGCCATCGACCCGAATAATCCTGCCGCCTTGTTCTATGCCGGAAGCGCGGCAGCCAGCCGCAATGACCTGGCGCTTGCCGCCAATCGTTGGGAGCGTTTGCTGAGCCTGAATCCGCCGCCCGAGATCGAGGGCACTTTGCGCCAGCAGATCGCCGCCTGGCGGGGCGAACCGGCACCCGCGGAAGTATCGCCGCCGATCCCGATGCAGGAGACCGAAGCGCCGGCCCGACCTCAGGCAGCTCTGCCGGAGGATGTCATTGTCAGTGCCCGGATTTCCTTGTCGGAAAAGGCAATGGACTCGCTGCAGCAGGATGCGACGGTCTTCATCCTGGCGCGCGACCCGGCACAGCCATCGCCGCCTATTGCGGTCACGCGTGCGATGTTGTCGCAGTTCCCCATTGAAGTTACGTTTACCGACAACGACTCGATGATGCAGGGTCGGACGTTATCGATGTACCCGGAATTCGAGTTGATCGCGCGCGTCGCCGTTTCCGGGCAGCGCACCCAGCAATCCGGGGACTGGTTCGGCGCGGTCATGGTGCGGCCAGCCGAAAACAAATCGATCGACCTCACGATTTCAGAGCAGGTGCCCTGAGCGCCTATGACGGGGCAAGTCGAATCCGCAACGATGTGTTTCGCCTGCGGGCCGGACAACCCGATCGGCCTCAAGATCCGTTTCGACTGCGACGGTGATCGCTGCCGCGCGAGCTTCACGCCCGATCAGAACCACGTCGGCTGGGAAAACACGGTCCACGGCGGCATCATCTACGCTGCGCTCGACGATGTAACGGCCAACGTCATGTACAAGCAGGGGCAAAAGGCTCACACCGCGCGTTGCGAGGTCCGCTACAGGCAGCCGCTTTATGTCGGCGAGACGATCCACCTCGAGGGCTGGGTCGAGAAGCGGCGCGGCCGGTTGATCCTGCTGCGCGGCGAGGCCCGGAAGGCCGAAGATGACTCGGTCGTGGCAGACTGCACGGCCACGTTCATGTTGGTTGACCAGGAATAGCAGATGGCACTACCAGAAGCACTTGCGGGCAAATTGCGTATCCCGCTGATCGGCGCACCGATGTACATCGTCTCCAACCCGGCGCTCGTCATCGAGCAGTGCAAGGCCGGCATCATCGGCGCCTTCCCGGCCCTAAATGCCCGGCCGCAGGAGGCTCTCGAAGACTGGTTGTGCCAGATCGAGGACGCACTCGCAGAGCACGCCGACGCGCATCCGGGTGATCCGGTCGCGCCGTACGCAGTCAACCAGATCGTCCATCAGAGCAATCCGCGCCTGCTGGCGGACATGGAGGCGTGCGTCCGGCACAAGGTGCCGATCGTTATTACCAGCCTCAGCCCGCCGGGCCAGGTCGTCGATGCCGTGCACTCCTATGGCGGGCTGGTGTTTCACGACGTCATCAGTGTCCGGCATGCCCGCAAGGCTATCTCGCAGGGCGTGGACGGCGTCATCGCGGTCTGCGCCGGGGCCGGCGGCCATGCCGGCCCGCTCAGCCCGTTCGCCCTCGTCAAGGAGATTCGCGAGGAATTCGACGGGGTCGTCATCCTGTCGGGCGCGATGACCAGCGGCGCGGACGTGCTCGCGGCGCAGGCCATGGGCGCCGACCTCGCGTATATCGGCACGCGTTTCATCGCGACCGAGGAGGCCAACGCCGTCCAGGGTTACAAGGACATGATCGTCGACAGCAGGGCCGACGATATCGTTTACTCATCGCTGTTTTCCGGCGTGCTCGGCAATTACCTCAAGGGCAGCGTCGCGAATGCGGGTTTCGATCCCGACAACCTGCCGGAAGGCGACAAGGCGACGATGGACTTCGAGAAGGTGCAGTCGGATGCCAAGGCCTGGCGGGATATCTGGGGCGCGGGGCAGGGCGTTGGCAGCATCAGGGAAGTCATGCCCGCTCGCGATCTCGTGCTGCGCATGGAGCAGGAATACGACGAGGCCCGCCGCCGACTGGCCTGATCGATGCGGGTCGTCGCCCTCCAGTATTTTTTCGTCGCGCTCGGCGGCGCCCTCGGCGCGATGGCGCGCTTTGCGCTCAACGTCTTCCTGCAGCGCGACATCGCGTTTCCGTGGGGGACGCTGAGCGCCAACCTCGCGGGCTGCCTGGTCATGGGCGCCGTCGCACACCTCGTTGCCACGTCCGCCTGGTTCAACGAGACCGGCATCGTTCCGGACCAGTACCGGTTGCTGTTTGCCGTCGGCTTCTGCGGCAGCTTCACGACCCTGTCCGCGCTGGTCATGGAGCTGCACACGATGTTACAGCGCAGCGAGCTGTTGAACTCTTTTGCCTACCTGGTGGCCTCGATCGTGGGCGGATTCGCCTGCTTTTACCTCGGCTTCATGCTGTTGCGCGCTATGCGCTAGCGGCACACTCGTCGAGGATCGCAGCGATCCTGTCGACCCAGCTCCTGTGCTCGGGTTTCATCATGACCGAACGCAGGCAAGTCACCGCCTCCTCGTCCCCCGCGAGTTCGGGAACGAAACCTTGCACCCAGTTCGTCGGCATTTTCGCGAGCGCCAGGTGCAGGTCGCGGGACGCCGCGGCGTCGAAGATCTCGCGTGCCTTGCTGCTCGAGGCCGTCGCAGAGGGCGCCCGCGCGGCGTAGACCACGATATCGAGTTCCGGCGCAGGGCAGGGTTGCAAATGGTCACTCCGGGCGAGGCGCCCGGTCAGGTCCCTGGCGGCCTGCAGGCAGTCGTCGAGCCAGCCCGCAAACTCTCCGCCTTGTTCCAGCGGCAGCAGCTGCTGCGTCGCCCACAATGCGACGGCGGCCGCGCCGGGCCTGGAACATTCGAGGCTGATCTCCCCGAGGTGGAGTTCGGCCGACGTGAAATACGTGTAGGGCGAGCCGTGCTTGTAATAGCGGCCTACGTCCGGGTCGCGAAACAGGACGCAGCCACAGCCGTAGGGCTGCAAGCCGTGCTTGTGCGGATCGACGACGATCGAGTCCACCTCAGGCAGCGCGCTGAAGGCGGCACGCGCCGGCTCGCCGAGTGATTCGGCGAGTCCGAAGTAGCCCCCGTAGGCGGCATCCGCATGGACGCGTGCCCCGTGCC
>JBFFSI010000127.1:0-4585 GCA_041572475.1 Woeseiaceae bacterium | reverse complement strand
GGCACGGCCGTACTGGGTGGGCAACGTCAAGAAGCTGCGGCTCGAAGGCGCCAATTCCGCCTCGTCGGATGCTTTCCTTGTCGATGCGCTGAACACGCCTGCAATTGCCGCCGACGGTCGCATTCGTTTCGACGCCTTGACGTACTGGACGGATCCGGCCGCATTGCCGGCTGCCGATACGGACGTGGGTGAGGTGGAAGGCCGCGACGGCCGCGTCGTGAATCGCGGTGGCGCAGGCCAGAAAATCCCTGGCGTCATCTCCGGTGACCCGCAGGAGGCCAACGGCCTCGGCGGCCGTACGGTCTATTACGATCGAACCGAATCCTCGCTGGCGCCGCTCAATGTTGACCTGATCACGGCGGCAGGCACGCAGGAGAGCTTCGACGTTGCCACGGCGGAAGCCGCGGCATCGATGATCGCCTTTTCCCGAGGCCTCGACGTCGACGACCTTGACGGTGACCGGGATACCTCGGAGGCGCGGGACTGGATCTTCGGCGATGCGTTGCATTCGCGGCCGTTGCCGATCAACTACGGTTCTATCGCCGGCTACAGCGACCCGGGGAACCCGGCCATCTTCATCGCCGTGGCATCCGACGACGGTATGCTGCGCATGATCCGCAACACCGGGGGCGGTGGCGGCGAGAGCGGCGAGGAAGTCTGGGCGTTCATGCCGCGCGCCTCGATGCCGGCGCAGAAGGTGCTGCGAGCCAACGGCTCGGGTATGCAGCACCCGTACACGCTCGACGGCGCGCCGGTCGCCTTCATCATGGACAAGAACCAGGACGGCTCGATCAACTCGGGCGACGGCGACCGGGTCTTCCTGTACGTGGGTATGCGCCGCGGTGGCAAGAACTATTACGCGCTCGACGTCACGAATCCTGAGCGTCCCGAGCTGATGTGGACCATCCAGAGCGGTGATCCCGCATTCGAGGAGCTCGGACTCACGTTCTCGACGCCGCGCGTCGGCCTCGTGCCGACGGCGTTCGGGCCGCGCCCGGCCATCATGTTCGCCGGCGGCTACGACCTGAACAAGGACACGCGTGGTGTCGTCGGCACGGACGACTCCGAAGGCAATGCCATCTATGTCGTCGATGCCGAGACGGGCCTCCTGATCTGGAAGGCAAGGGGCAACAATGGCGGCTCGTCGTCGACCATCTATGAACACCCCGAGATGGTTGACAGCATCCCGTCGACACTGACGATCGGCGATACCAATGGTGATGGCCTCACGGACCGGATTGTCGTCGGTGACACGGGCGGGAATGTCTGGCGTGCCGATATTGTCGGCGAGGACACCGCGAAATGGCGCATCACCAAGCTCGCTTCGTTGGGCCGCCACGCCGAGAGTTCACCGGATATTGCCGACGACCGGCGGTTCTTCCATCGGCCCGATCTCGTGCCCAGCAAAGACAAGTTCGGCTTGTTCGACGGCGTCGTGATCGGTTCGGGCAACCGCGCCGACCCGCTGGACCTCGGTGGCACGACGGAAAACTTCATGTACATGATCAAGGATCGTAATACGGCCCTTGCCAGCGCAACCGATACGGGCCTTACGCACGTTGATCTGGGCGATGTGACGGATAATTGCCTGCAGTCGGACGGTGGCTGCGAGGTCGACCTGAGCTTTGGCTGGCGTCTCGCGATGGAGGAGCCTGGCGAAAAGATCCTGGCGACGCCACTCACCCTGACCGGCAAGACCTTCTTCACGACCTACCTGCCGAACTCGGGTAGTGGCGCCACGGCGTGTGCCCCATCGGAGGGTGCAGGGCGGCTGTATGCGGTCGGCTTCCAGGACGCCAGGGCCGTGGTCAACTACGACACGAGCGACGACGATGCGTCCGATCCCGAGGGCACGCCGACGACAAAGGAAGACCGCAGCGTCGAGCTTCAGTCGCTCGGCATCCCGGCCGAGGTCGTGTCGGTGCCGCCGAACAAGATCCTGCGCCCGGACCTGCAGATCGACAACGTCAATGCCACGACGCGCTGGCGGACCTTCTGGCATCTGCAGGAAGACGCCGATGTTGCGCCGCCCGCGGGCGGAGGTGGAGGTTCCGACGGGACCAACGATGGCACGACAGTACCGACCGAACCCCAGCAACTATAGGACACGGACTATGAAATACTTCAGGAACTCTTATCGGGGCCAGGCCGGCGTCACGCTGATCGAAATTCTGATCGTCGTCGTGATCGTCTCGATCATCTCGGCAGTGGCCTACCCGTCGTACGTTCAGCACATCACGAAGACGCGGCGCACGACAGCGCAGTCGGCGCTGCTGCAGGTGGCTGATCGCCAGCAGCAGTTCTTCATGGACAACAAGCGCTATGAGACCAGCCTGGCCAATCTCGGCTTTGTCGACAACCCGCTCTGGCTGGATGACAAAGGCGATCGGGTGCCGCCGGGCGACACGGACTCGGTGTACGCGATGGTGCTCGTCAATGTGCAGCCGACCTCGTTCATGGCCGTCGCGGTACCCATCGGCATCCAGAGGACGCGAGATGCCGAATGCGGCGTAATGACGCTGGACCAGGCAGGCGTGCGCCAGACCTTCCCATTGGACGGCACTGCCGAGGACGACTGCTGGTAGTTTCAGTCGATAACGCGCACAAAAAAGCCGCCAACTGGCGGCTTTTTTCATGTCTCGTCATTGCGAGCCCGGACGGCGAAGCAATCTAGGCCGACATCTCCTTGATCCGCTTGTTGAGGCGGCTCTTGTGCCGGGCAGCCTTGTTCTTGTTGACGATGCCCTTGTTGATCATGCTGTCGATCACGGGGACGGCGTCCTTGTAAGCCGCCACGGCCGCGTCCTTGTCGCCGGCATCGCATGCCTTGACGACGGCCTTGATCTTGGTCCGCATGAGCGACCTCAGACCCATGTTGTGCTTGCGGGCTTTTTCGGCCTGGCGGGCCCTTTTCCCGGCTGACTTGATGTTTGCCACTGCTTATTACCGTAAGTCGTGCTTTCAAAGAGCCGCGTATTATTCGCGCCCGCCGGGGCGATGTCAATGACCGCCAGCAAGGTCACTGCGAAGCGGCGCAGCCGCAGCGGTAATCCATGGATTGCTTCGCTTCGCTCGCAATGACATATAAACTCCGGGGCCATATGGCGACCAAACGAGTATCCGGCCTCAAGCTGATGCTGAAGACCTCTGTCGTCAGCGGCATGACCCTGCTGTCCCGGATCCTCGGCCTCGTCCGCGACATCGTTTTTGCCCGTTTTTTCGGCGCCTCGCTCGTCATGGACGCCTTCCTGGTTGCTAACCGGATCCCCAACATGCTGCGGCGGTTTTTCGCCGAGGGCGCGTTCTCGCAGGGCTTCGTGCCTGTCATGGCCCGCTATCGCGAGCAGCACGAGCACGACGAGGCCCGCGAGTTCGTCGATGCGGTGGCAGGTACTTTCGGCCTGATCCTGTTCCTGGTGACGCTGGCCGGGGTCGTCGCAGCCCCGCTACTCGTGGCAATCGTGGCGCCCGGTTTCATCGGCGAGGACGGTCGTTTCGACCTTGCCACGCTGATGCTGCGCTTCACGTTTCCCTACCTGTTCTTCGTCTCGCTGACGGCGTTTGCCGGCGGCATCCTCAACACCTACGGGCGTTTCGCCGTCCCCGCGTTCACACCGGTCATCCTGAACGTCGTCCTGATCGCTTGCGCCATCTGGCTGGCGCCGCTGCTGGAGGAGCCCGGCATGGCCCTCGCGTATGCCGTCTTCATCGCCGGCGTCTTCCAGCTGTTCTTCCAGGTGCCGTTCCTGCTGCGTATCCGGGCCTTGCCGCGACCGAAGTGGGCGGCTGGCCACGAGGGGGTAAAACGCGTCATGACGCTGATGCTGCCCGCAATATTCGGCTCGTCGGTAGCCCAGGTGAACGTGCTGATCGGCGGCATCATTGCCTCCATGCTCGGGGTCGGCAAGATCAGCCTGCTGTATTACTCGGATCGACTCATGGAGTTCCCGCTCGGGCTGTTCGGCATCGCGCTCGCGACGGTGACCCTGCCGTACCTGTCGAGGCAGTGGTCCAACCGGGCGTACGAGGATTTCTCGGCTACGCTCGACTGGTCGATGAAGCTGGTGCTGCTGATCGCGACGCCCGCCGCCGTGGGCCTTATCGTCCTGGCTGAGCCGCTGGTCGCCACGATCTTCTACGGCGGCGTCTTCGACGCCGACGACGTCCGCATGACTGCGCTGGCATTGCAGGCATTCGCCGTCGGCCTGGTCGGGTTTTCCTACGTGAAAATCCTTGCGCCGGCATTTTTCGCGCGCGAGGACACGAAAACCCCCGTGAAGATCGGCCTCATCGCGTTAGCTGTCAATTTCCTGCTCAGCGTTTCGCTCGCCTGGTACCTGACCGCGATCGGCTTCGCCGGCAGCCACGCGGGCCTCGCGCTCGCGATCTCGGTCGCGGCGATAGTGAACGCGGCGCTGCTTTACCGGGGGCTGCTGCGGGACAAGGTCCTGCGGCACTCGGCCGGCTGGGGCCTGTTGCTGATCCAGGCTGGCGCTGCGAACGCCGTCATGTGGGGTGTGCTCGATCGGCTGGGAAGGCCGCTGGCGTGGTGGTTCGATGTCGCCACCCTTGACCGGGTCGGCTG
>JBFFSI010000126.1:0-4664 GCA_041572475.1 Woeseiaceae bacterium | reverse complement strand
TAGCCGTGCAGCCGCTCGTCGTCGGCGTCACGGGCCACCGCGACCTCGTGCTCGACGAGATCCCGGGTATCGAGGCCGCGGTACGAGACCTTTTAAAGGACCTGGCAAAGCGTTTCCCCGACCGTTCGCTGCAAATCATGTCGCCGCTGGCCGAGGGCGCAGACCGCATCGTCGCGCTCGTCGCCGAGGATCTCGGCATCGAGCTCGTCGCGCCGCTGCCAATGCCCGAGAACGTCTACGCGCAGGACTTCGAATCCTCCGGTTCCTGGGCGGAGTTCGGCCGCCTTCTCAATTACGCGACCGAGACCACGACGCTGCCGCTGGCGCCGGGCAGCACCGAGGACTCGATTCGCGATTACAGCGACGAACGGAATCGTCAATACGCCGAGGTCGGCGCCTGGGTCGCCGCCCGTTGCGACATCCTGATCGCGATCTGGGACGGCAAGACGCTCGATGACCTCGGGGGCACCGGCCACGTCGTCAGGTTCCGGCGCGGGGGCGAGATGCCGGGCTACGTGCCGCACGCGAGCGGCAGACCGGCCCGCAACATCGTGTACCACATCGCCTGCTCGCGGAGCCGAGTGGACGGCCAGCCCACCCGGGGACTCGCGCCACTGCAGAAGCGGTGGCTGGGCGCCCCCGGCGAGTCTTACGGGCAGTTTCCGGACACCTGGGCGGAATTGCTCGATGCGCCCGGCTACCACGAGGAGCATGCGGCGGCCGTGGCGGCGGCGCGATCCGCCTCGGTCTATGGCTACCGGCTTCCGCTGGTCATCGGTATCACGGGTCACCGCGATCTGCGGGCCGACGAAATACCCGGGATACGCAAGCGCGTCCGCGCGTTGTTCACCGACCTTCGGGAACGGTATCCCAACCGCAAGCTGCGGCTGCTCTCGCCGCTGGCCGAGGGTGCCGACCGCTTGGTCGCGAACGTCGCGAAAGAGCTCGGCATGGAACTGGCCGTCGTGATGCCGATGCCGCGCGGCGTCTACTGCTCGGAATTTACCAGCGAGGAGTCCATCGCGGAATTCGATTCGCTTTATGCGCGGGCGAACGACGTATTCGAACTGCCGATTGCCCGCAATGGCACTGTTGACTCGATCAGCCAGCCGGGGCGAGCCCGCGACCTGCAGTATGCACAGAGCGGTGTGTTCCTGTCGGCGCACTGCCATATCCTGCTCGCACTCTGGGACGGCAAGATGTCGGGGCAGCTCGGTGGCACGGCGCAGGTCGTGCGTTTTCACCATCACGACATCATGCCCGGCTACACCACGCGCACGGTGGCCACGCAGCAGATGCTCATCGATGACGAGAGCGACCTTATCTACCACATCGTCTGCTCGCGCGAAGGGCCGAACGGCGCGCCGGCGGACGGCCTCGAGCCGCTGGAGTGCTGGTGGTTCACGAATGATCGGCACAATCCCCGCCAGCGTGACCTGCCAGAGCAACATCGGATCGTCTTCGCGCGCTCGGCTGAATTCAGCCGGGATGCCGTCAACTTCAAAGATCGTATCCCGGGGGAGTGTTACCCGTTGATGAACACGGACGATGCGGACAGCCTGCCCAGGGGGCTGTCGACCATCAATCACGTGTTCTGCATTGCCGACTGGCTGGCGATCCACTATCAGAAACTGACTCTGCGCATACTCAAGGTTACGCACGTACTCGCCTTCCTGATGGGCTTCATGTTCATCCTGTTCTCGGACCTGCGCACCCAGGAAATCTACATGGTCGCGTTTCTCCTGTTCTTCGTGCTATCGGCCGGCACGCAGATGCTGGCGAAGCGCGAGGGCTGGCACCGCAAGTACCTCGACTACCGCACGCTCGCCGAAGGATTACGAGTGCAGTTCTACCTCTCCGCAGCCGGCATCACCAACGACAACGAATCCAAGTTCACGCACGACAATTTCCTGCAGACCCAGGACCCGGAGCTGGGCTGGATTCGAAACGTGATGCGCGTGGCCGGCACCCGCTGTGACGCTGACCGGGAGATCAGTCACCAGGGTCTCGAATTCACCCTGCGAGAGTGGATCGGTGACAGCGAATCGGGCCAGCTCGGTTACTACGACCGCAAGGCGGCCCAGTGGATCAAGCGCAATCGCAATACGGAACGGCTTTCCATGCTGAGCCTGTTGATAAGCGTCGCCGTAATCCTGCTCATCCTGTTCGGTGGCCCCCTCTTCGGCGAGACCTTGATCGACCCCCTGTTCGTCCTGATGGGCTCGATGCTGCTCGCCTACGGCGTCCGGCAGGGTTATGCGCAGAGCACGGCGGAAAAGGAACTGATCAAGCAGTACGAGTTCATGTTGCGCGTCTTTCACAACGCGAAACGGCGCCTGGAGAACGCTCACGACGATGCGGAGCGCCGGCAAATACTGCAGGCGCTCGGCGGCTCCTGCCTCGACGAGCACGCCGAGTGGATCCTGATGCACCGCGATCGCTCGATCGACCAGAGCGACATCTGGAAGCTCAGCGGCTAATCGCATTCATCGCGGCATTGGCACACGGACTGTGCCAGACTAGGGTCAATAACAATAAGACAATTTGGGGGTTTGCATGGCTGAGAGTAACGAGCCGATCATTGAGGTGAGCGCTGATCTCGCACCGGTAACGGGCGGTGAACGCAAGGACGCGCTGGACACTCTGCGCGGCATCGCTCTGCTCGGCATACTCCTGATGAACATCGTTGCGATGGGATTGCCGTTCGCCTACTCGGATCCCAGCGTGTACGGCGGCTCGGAAGGTGCCGACCTCATTGCATGGATCACGGCCAACCTGTTCTTCGAGGGCACGATGCGGGGCCTGTTCTCGCTGATGTTCGGCGCCGGCGTCATCCTGATCATCAGCCGCGCCGAGGCGAAGGGTGGCGGCATGGGGGTCGCCGACCTCTATTTCCGGCGCACCCTCTGGCTGTTCCTGTTCGGCGTCGTGCACGCGTGGCTGGTGCTTTGGGGTGGCGACATCCTGTATCACTACGGCATTTCCGGGCTGTTCATCTTCGCGTTTCGCAAGCTCGAACCCCGCACGCTCATTATCCTCGGCGTCCTCGTGCTCGCCTCGCTGGCCCCCAAATTCGCCTATGACTACCACACGACGCTCACGGCCTGGGAGGAAGCGCAGGCCGCGGAGCAGGTGCTGGCCGGCCTTGCCGAGAGCGAGGAACTCGACGAGGAAAACCAGGGCAAGATCGATGCGTGGCAGGGCATCCAGAGTGACGCCAAGCCGTCTGCGGAAAAGATCGAGAAAGCCATCGAGGGCAATCGTGGCAACTACTTCGAGATCATTGCCGCACGCTCGGGCTGGATCGTGTTCATGCAGTCCACCTTCTATTACCAGTACGGCTTCTTCGACGTGATCGGCATGATGCTCATCGGCATGGCCTTCCTGAAGCTCGGCATAATCACGGGCGAGAAGTCCAGGCGCTTCTATGCCGTGATGATGCTGGCCGGCTACGGCATCGGCCTGCCGGTCAATGCCTTGGAGACCTGGCAGATCGTGAACAGTAATTTCGACATCGTGACGATGGCAAAGGCCAGCCTGACCTATGATCTCGGACGCCTGCCCGTCACGCTCGGCCACGTCGGCTTCTGGATGCTCGTCTGCAAGAGCGGCTGGCTGCGATTCCTGACCTCCCGACTCGCGGCAGTCGGCCGCATGGCCTTAACGAATTACGTCATGCACTCGGTCATCACCGCCTTCGTGTTCACCGGCATCGGTTTCGGGTTGTACGGAGCGCTGCAGCGCCACGAACTGTACTACGTCGTCGGCGGGATCTGGCTGTTCCAGCTGATGGTCAGCCCGATCTGGATGCGGCATTTCCGCTTCGGGCCGCTGGAATGGGTGTGGCGTTCGCTCACCTACCAGAAGAAGCAGCCGATGCGCCGCGAGGCGATCGCTTGAGCACAAAAAAAGCCGGCCCCGCAATGCGGGGCCGGCCGATATCAGGCACTAGCGATATCAGTCGAACAGGTAGGTGAAGCCCACCGAGATCATCGAGACGTCGGCATCTTCGATGTCGTACATCTCGTACTCACCGCGAACCTCGAGCGGGCCGAGGCCGAACGACAGGCCGAGGCCGTAGCCGAGATCGGATCCATCATCGGACTCGCTCAGCACTTCAAAGCCATCGTCCAGGACCAGGTCGGCGTCCCACATGAGGTAGCCAGCCTTGACGAAGAGGTCCACGGGACCCACCTCGACACCGGCCAGCGCGAAGAGATTGATGCCGCTCGCCTCGACGCTGAGCGAGGCCACGCCTTCGCTCAACTCGGGCTCGCCCATGTCCACGTAGCCGCCCTCGATGGCAAAGATCATCATCGGCAGGTCGAAGCGATAGCCGAGAATCGCCTTGTAAGCGTTGTCGTCTTCGTCAAAATCGATGTCGATGTCGGAGAAGTCAACGGCGGCGTTGCCGATGCTGCCCCCGATGTAAAAGCCGCTGTCCGCCATTGCCGAGATCGGAAAGAGGAACGATGCAACGAGCAACGCCGCCAGCGACAGCCGCGTCTTTTTTGCAACAATTTTCATGATTAGTCCTTTCGAGTTACCAAGCGAAATGTCGTCCTGCAAACGCAGTCAGACTGAAACCGGAACATTACAGGGCAGTGAACCTCCGTCAGTGATCCAGGTCACTCTTTATTGTATTGCTCCGGATACCGCGCAGT
>JBFFSI010000125.1:0-4776 GCA_041572475.1 Woeseiaceae bacterium | reverse complement strand
GCTCCGCACGACGCTCGAGCGCACCCAACAGCCCACCTTTTCCAATTTCCGCATCAGGGCCTGTCGCCACTAAACGACAACAAAAGCAAGTGTTTTCATTGAAGCTTCGGCCCGTTTGCGAAATAATGCGCCTGCAATTAGCTCCCAACAGAGGAAACTTTGAAAATGAAGAAGACCGGACTCAAAGTAAGCGCAATGCTGCTCGTCGCTGTCCTGGCAACAGGCTGCGCCAACACGGCAGAGATTCAGGCTACGGCCGATCGCGCTGCTGCCGACGCTGCTGCTGCCGCTTCGGCTGCGGAAGCTGCTCGTGCCGCTGCTGATCGTGCTGCCCAGGCTGCCGCTGCTGCCCAGAGCACCGCTGATCAAGCGTTGTCTGCAGCTACGGAAGCCCAGGCTTGCTGCGAAGCAAACCGCGAGAGCATGGAGCGCATGTTCCAGAAGTCGATGTCAAAATAAGAACAGACTTCAATCGATTTCAAACGCCGCGCCTGTCGCGGCGTTTTTTATTGCCTCACCGACCTCGGTCGGGATGCCATCGGCCCGATCGACGAGTTCCTCGGCGAGGCGCCAGTCGAGTTCGCCGGGCCGCACCCCGGTCGCCGCGACGAATTGCTCGATGACATAGGCAAGCGGATCCCTGGCGACTAAATCGACTTCGTCGACGGCCGCTTCGTCGCCATCGGCCGTATCGGCCTCTGTATCGTCGCCGGCGGCTGCCTCGTCCACCGGCGCGGCAACCTCGAGCACGGGGTGCGCTTCCATGACGAGGCGATCCCCGTCCCAGCCGATCTTCACCGGTTCATTGATGATGCGCACAGGCGTGTCGATCCCGACCTGGCCGAACAGGTACTCGATGTCCTCCGGGAACATGCGTATGCAACCGTGGGTCACCCGCATACCGACGCCGGCCGGCCGGTTGGTGCTGTGTATCAGGTAGCCGGGCAGGCCCAGACGCATTGCGTATTTGCCCAGCGGATTATCCGGCCCCGGTGGCACGATACGCGGCAACGGGTTGCCGTCCGCGGCGTGCTCCTCAAGCACCGACTCGGGCGGGTACCAGGACGGATTGCGCACCTTGGAAATGACCCGGGTCAGGCCGAGCGGCGTCTCCCAGTCCATGCGTCCGATGCTGATCGGATATGTCATCACGTAGGCCGGCTCGTCCCCACGCGGCTCCGGGAAGTAGTACATCCGGTACTCGGCCAGGTTGAGGACGACGCCCCGGCGCGGCCCCGAAGGCAACACGAAGCGGGTCGGCAGAATGACCTCGGTGCCTTCCCCGGGGACCCAGACATTGACGTCCGGGTTAGCGCGAACCACGTCCTCGTAGCCGAGGCCATGGCGGCGCGCAATATCGACCAGGGTATCTTCGTAACGCGCCGTCACCGTGGAGAGCGCGCCGACCACGTCGAATCCTTCCGGCGGCAGCTCGTAGATTTCGGCACGAGTCGTCGTCGCACAGAAGGCGCCGAAAATTAACGTCAGGAATACTGCCCGATTCATCTGCCCTTCTCGTCCGCCTCGATTACCTCGACCTCGGTCTCGGCGGCCGCAAGCCATTCCTGCATCGCCTCACTCTCCAGGACGCGGTGGGGAAAGAAGCCCGCCGATTCCGGGAGATTGATGCCATAAGTCCGGAACCGAAGCACGACCGGCGCGAACATGGCGTCGGCTACGGAAAACTCGCCGAACAACCAGCCGCCGTCTTTGCTGTAATGGTTGTGGCAATGCGACCAGATCGCGATGACGCGATCGATATCGTCAGTCAGCTCGTCCGGCAACGTTACGATGCGACCCATTGCCCGGCAGTTCATCGGCATGCATTCCCGGAGTACCTGGAAACCCGAATGCATCTCCGCCGAGATGCTGCGCGCAAACGCGCGCATATCGGGATCGGCGGGCCAGAGCTGTTTGTCAGGCCAACGCTCCGCGACGGTCTCGCAGATGGCCAGGGAATCCCAGACCGTGAGATCTCCAAGCTGCAGGATAGGCACGGTGCGCCCTGCGCCGAACGCAGCAATCTCGCTGGCCGTGGTCTCGGTATCGAGAGAGATCCGATGCTCCTCGAACTCGATGCCCGCCTCACGCATCAGCAGCCATGGCCGCAGTGACCAGGTGGAATAATTCTTGTTGCCAATTATGAGCTTGGGTTTCATTGGCTCGCGTCCAGTTGCAGGCGCCTATGGTAAACCATAGTCGTGTTTCGAGTCGTGCATCGGCGCGTATTCCGATTGACCCGGCGGCACGCGCTAGGTAGCCTTTGCCGTTGACCTCTGGGCCTCATCTATCATGGGCATGAAACTCTCTTTTGAACTGTCTGACCGTGATCTGCGGTACTTCCGCGAAGCGCTCGGGCAGTCCCGCGAAGCCGTCCGCGATGCCGAAGAACAGGAGATCGTCGACGCCATCCGTCAGACCCTGCTCGAGATCCGCAGCCACGAGCCATTGCCCGATTTCGTCGCCGAGCGGCTGCCCGAACTCGAAAAGATGGCCGACATGCTCGTGGACGACGAGTGGCAGTTGCCGGACGATGCGCGGGAACGCCTGATGGCGATGTTCGTCTACTTCAGCGACCCCGAGGACCTGTTACCCGACGATATCCCTGTCATCGGCTACCTCGACGACGTGATCATGATCGAACTGGCCATGCGGGACTTGCGCTACGCGCGCGAAGCCTATGATGACTTCTGCGAGTTCCGCAGCCAGTTCGATGCCGACCACGGCTCGTCCGTCGACGCGGCCATTCGGCGCGATCGCCTGGACCGGCGCCGCCAGCAACTTCACCAACGCATGAAGCGCCGCGCTGCCCGCGGCAAAAGATTCGGTATCTGGTAGCCCGGGTTCGCGGCCTCAGAGCCGCATCAATACGGAACCCCAGGTAAACCCGCCGCCGAAGGCTTCCATCAGGATGAGCTGGCCGGGCTTGATGCGGCCGTCCCTAATGCCGACGTCCAGCGCCATCGGCACGGAGGCCGCCGAGGTGTTGCCGTGGTCCTGGACCGTAACGATGACCTTTTCCATCGGCAGGTCGAGGCGCTTCGCCGTCGCCTGGATGATTCGGATATTGGCCTGGTGCGGTATCAGCCAGTCGACTTCGCTCTTGTCAATGCCCGCCTTCTCGAGCACCTCCACTGCAACGTTGCCAAGCGTCTTGACCGCGACCTTGAACACTTCGTTGCCGGTCATCATGATCCGCGCCGCATCCGTGCCGGCCTTGGCCAGCTCCTTGGACACGCCCACCGGGTAGTAAAGGAGGTCCTTGTACTGTCCATCCGCCCCGAGGTGCGTGGCAAGGATGCCCGGTTCTTCGGACGGCTTGACGACGACCGCACCGGCACCGTCGCCAAATAGCACACAGGTATTCCTGTCGTTCCAGTCGACCAGCTTGGTAATGCATTCGGCGCCGATGACCAGCGCACATTTCGATTCCCCGGCGCGAATGTACTTTTCGACCGTAGCCAGCGCGTAGATGAAACTGGTGCACGCCGCCTCCATACTGACCGCAGGACAGGCAGGAATGCCCAGGCGGTGCTGAACGAGCGTGCCAACATTCGGGAATATCAGGTCCGGCGTGGTCGTGCCGACAAACACCATGTCGATGTCGCTGACGTCGATGCCGGCGTCTTCAATAGCGGCCTTCGCCGCCTCGACACACATATCGCCGGTGGTCTCGTCATCTCTTACACAATGCCGGCGCTCGACGCCGGTTCGTGCACGTATCCACTCGTCGCTGGTATCGACGATCTCTTCCAGATCGAAGTTGGTCAGGATCTTCTCGGGCAGGTAACGCCCGGTTCCGACGATCTTGGTGTACATCAAGCGGCTTCCCGTTGCAGCAGGTTGCCGATTTGCTGCGGCACCCGGTTCCTGACTTCGACAACGGCGGTGTCGATCGCATGCTCAAACGCGAACGCATCGGCACTGCCGTGGCTCTTGACCACGATACCATCAAGCCCGACAAGAGTCGCTCCGTTGTATTTGCGCGGGTCCATCAGTCCCATGAGGTTGTTGAGCACCGCGCGCGCCAGCAAAGCCTGGAATTTCGCGAAGGCATTCGCGGTAAAGGCTCGCCACAGGTAATGCTTGGCCAGCCCGACCGTCCCCTCCATCGTTTTCAGCGCAACATTGCCGGTGAAGCCGTCCGTGACAACGACGTCCGCTTTCCCGGAAAACAGGTCGCTGCCCTCGATGAAGCCGACATAGTTCATCGTGCTCGAGGTCAGCATTGCCGCTGCGTCCTTGACGGTGTCGTGTCCCTTGGTGTCTTCGGCACCGATATTGAGCAGCGCAACACGCGGATTTTCGATGCCCGTGATATCGGCCGTCACTATCGATCCCATAACGGCGAACTGAAACAGGTGCTCGGCCGTACAGAGCGTGTTCGCGCCGAGATCGAGCATGTGCAGCGTGCCGCCTTTGGCGGGCAGCTCGGTGATGATTGCCGGCCGGTCGACGCCGGGCAGCATCTTGAGGACGAACTTGGCGGTCGCCATCAGGGCGCCGGTATTGCCCGCGCTGACGCAGGCCTGGGCGCGGCCCTCCTTGACCAGGTTGATAGCCACGCGCATCGACGAGTCCTTTTTCTTGCGCAGCGCCTCGACCGGCGCGTCGGACATCGTTACGACTTCACCTGCGTGCACGATATCGAGGCGCGACTCACCGCTGACGATGCGGCCGACGTGCTGCTGCAGCTGGCTTTCATCACCGACCAGGATTAGCTCGAGCTCCGGATGCTTGCGCAGGGCCTCGGCAGCCGCGCGCACGACCACCTCG
>JBFFSI010000124.1:0-4803 GCA_041572475.1 Woeseiaceae bacterium | reverse complement strand
GTTCGGTCTGCCGCTGATCAACACCGCGATTCTCCTCACCAGTTCGGTAACAGTGACGATCGCGCACCACGCGCTGATGGCGGGACAGCGAGGAATCCTGAAGACATTCCTGGGGCTGACATTCATCCTGGGTTTCATCTTTGTGTTCCTGCAGGCCGAGGAATACATCCACGCCTATGAAGCAATGAACCTTAAACTGACCAGCGGCATTTACGGTTCGACGTTCTACATGCTGACCGGCTTCCACGGCCTGCACGTGACGATCGGCGCCATCATGCTGACGATCATGTGGCTGCGCGTCATGAAAGGGCATTTCACGCCGGAGAACCACTTCGCGTTCGAGGCGACCGCGTGGTACTGGCACTTCGTGGACGTGGTCTGGATCGGCCTCTACGTGTTCGTCTACTGGATGTAGGGCTGCGCCCGTGAGCCGCGGGCGGGACCTTTGTTACCGGAAGTAAAGCGCAGCGTCAGCGAGCTCCCGTCAAGCGGGATCGAGACATGACGGTAACAAAGGGTGCCGGTCGCGGCTCTATGCCGTAATCCAACCCAGCTGGTAGGAGACGACAAGGAAAAGGACGAGGGCGATCGACAGGACGACCCGCATCTTCAGCGCGTTCAGGAGCCGTGGTGAATTCGGCTGATCCTTGTCCTTCGCGAGGAAGAACAGGCCCGAGAAAAGGCTGACGATCACCGCAACCAGCAACAACAATACAACGAGCTTCATCGACAACTCACATTAAAGCGGCGGTGCAGTATAACGTGATCGACAATCGGAAAAACTCCCTGCGACGCTACCTGCCTTACCTGGTAGGCGGGATCCTGATCGTACAGTTCATGGGTCTCGGCACCTGGCAGGCGAGCCGTGGCCTCCAAAAGCGTGCCGAATTGGCTGACTTCGAAGTCGACTCCGGTTACTCGTCCTGGTACGACGGCGTCGACGTCCAGCCATTCGAGCAGCTCAAGGTGACGGGACAATTCGACGCCGACCACCAACTCCTGCTCGAGAACATCATCGTCGGCGGCCGCAATGGCTATTACGTCATCACACCATTTATCACCGCGGCCGACGCGCCGGTTTTGCTGGTAAATCGCGGCTGGCTGCAGAAAACGCAGCAGGATTTCGATCCCGGCAGAATCGCGTTGCCGGCGCCCCGCCTGACCGTCCGGGGGCGTGCCGGCGCCCTGCCGCGCGCGGGCATCAGGATGGGGGAACCGGTCACGCCAAGCCCGACCTGGCCGAAATTCGCGGTGTACCCTGTGCTCGAGGACGTCGAGGTGGCGCTCGGCCGCCCGGTCCAGCCGTTCGTATTGCTCCTGGATCCGAACGACGCCCACGGCTATTACCGTGACTGGGTGCCGAACGCAATCGGTCCGGGCAGACATTTCGGCTATGCGCTGCAGTGGTTCGGGATGGCGATCGTACTCGCCTTGCTGCTCGTCTGGAATTATCGCAACCGGGGTTTCGAGGAATGAGCGCAAGCCAAGCCACTTCCGGCCGGCTGCAGCTGCTGCTGATTGCACTGGTCTTCCTTGGCCCGCTGATGGTGGCCGCCTGGATGTATTTCAGCGACAGCCCGCTGGCACCCGCAGGCCGGTCGAATCACGGCATCCTGCTGGAACCGATCGTCAATCTCAACGACGAGTTATCCTCGTCTCCCGCATTGACCCTGCACGACAACAGCTGGCTGCTGGTCTATGCAAATCCCGGCGTTTGCAGCACCACCTGCCGCGACCGGCTGTACGTCCAGCGTCAGGCCCGGCTCATGCTCGGGAAGGAAATGGACCGCCTCCGGCGTGTCTTCTTGCACGGCGACGGCCCGCTGGATACCCTGTTCCTGGAGTCCGAACACGCGGACGTGGCGTCATTGCAGGATGAGGGTCTGCGGGCGTTACTCGATGCCAGGAAACCGGGCGGGCTCCCGGCAGGTGGGTATTACCTGGTCGACCCGCTCGGCAACCTCGTGATGTATTTCGAGCCGGACCTCGACCCCTATGACATGGTCGACGACATCAAACACCTGCTGAGCTTGTCTCGAATTGGCTGACAAATCCGTGGCTTCACGTATGCACAGTGTTCCATTCACCGAGTGGCGCGATCTTTACGAGCTGACCAAGCCGCGGGTTGTTATGCTGATCGTGTTTACCGCGATCGTCGGCATGTTCCTCGCCGTACCAGGGTGGCCCAATTCGGAAGCGTTGCTGTTCGGAACGCTCGGCATCGGGCTCGCCTCGTCGTCGGCGGCAGTTTTCAACCACGTCCTCGATCATCGCATCGACATACAGATGATGCGTACGCGGGGCAGGCCGCTGCCACAGGGCAGGCTGACGGAAAAGCGGGCCCTCGGTTTCGCCACGGTACTCGGCGTTGCCTCGATGCTCATCCTGTGGCTGCTTGTCAACCCGTTGACCGCCGTGCTCACGTTTTGCTCGCTGATCGGCTATGCCGTCGTCTACACGGTGTTCCTCAAACGCGCCACGCCGCAGAACATCGTGATCGGCGGCGCTGCCGGCGCAGCACCGCCCGTGCTGGGCTGGACAGCCGTCACCAACGAGATTCACGGCAGCGCGCTGCTCCTGTTTCTCATCATCTTCGTCTGGACGCCGCCGCATTTCTGGGCGCTGGCTATCGCGCGGAGGGACGATTACGAGAAGGTCGGCATCCCGATGCTGCCGGTCACGCACGGCAACGAGTTCACGCGCCTCAACATCCTGCTGTACACGATCCTGCTCGTGCTGGTCACGATCATTCCCTACCTGACCGGGATGAGCGGGCTCATCTACCTCGGCACCGCGATCGTCCTCGACGTGATCTTCCTTTACTACGCGGTCCGCATGCGCCTGAGGCCGGGCGAACTCGAACTCCCGATGCGCACCTTCAAGTATTCGATTACCTACCTCGGCGTGCTATTCGCGGCGCTGCTCGTCGACCACTACTTCCTGTTCCAGCTCAGCATCTAGGCCGTCAGCTGCCGGCGCCGCGCGATCGCGAGCAAGACGGCGAAGGCAATCGTATTGAGGGCGACGCCGAGCCAGCCGACTTCGGGTCCGAAGATATGCGTCTCCTGGATGCCGAGCGCGCCGACTTTTTCGCCGAAACCGAACAGCGGGTAATCGATGCCGTTCCATACGGCATGCGAGACGGCCGGCACGACGATCGAGCCGGACACCATGCGCAGCACGCCCCAGATCAGACCGAGAAGGGTTGCGTTGACGAGATAGATCGGGATCTCCTGCGCCGGAACATCAAAGCCGGTATCCAGTGAAATCGCGGGAATGTGCCAGACCGCGAATGCGACACTCGTCCAGATCAGGACTTGCAGGTCCGTTTGCCCGGCACGTTTGAGCGCAGCCCAGAGCCAGCCGCGAAAAAAAGCCTCTTCGGTCAACAGCGCGGCGAAAATACCGGTCGAGCTCAGCAGGAACACGTTGAGCCAGGTCTTTCCCCAGTCGGTACTCGTGGTATCGACGGCGCCGCCCGCCAGGGCGACCAGGGCCGTCGACCCGAGCACCAGCACGGGATATGCCAGCGCCAGTGCGTACATGTTGCGGGGACCCCACAGGAGCCCGATTTCACGCCGCGACACGCGCTGCAGGTACCACGCCAGGCCAACGAGTGGGCACAACGCCAGTGCGCTGAACATGAAGTAGCCCGTCGCATCCATGAGACTCGTGATCGCGATCGCGATCGCGGTGCCGGTAATTGCCGGCAGAAATTTCTTATTCATGTAGGTCAGATGCACGAAAGCGCCAATCGGATCCTTGCTCCGCAATGCTACACCTTTAAACTCGATCCGGTAATGAGCAGCAGCGAACATCATCTCGCGTTCGAGCGCCTGGTCAGGCCGCACCTCGATCGCCTGTATCGCCTCGCCTGGCGCCTGACCGGCGCCAAAGACGAGGCCGAAGACCTGTTCCAGGAGTTGCTGACCAGGGCCTTCACGAAGCTCGACGACCTCGTCGAGCTCGACGAACCCGGCCCGTGGCTGTGCAGGGTCATGTACAACCTGTTTATCGACGAACGGCGGCGCTTCACCCGGCAGCGCCTGCACGTCGTCGACGAGGGCAGCCTGCCGGGTGAGGGCCTGGCCGGCATGGCGGGGCCAGACGATCCGGCAGAAAACCACGCCCGTGACGTCAGGCTGCGACGCCTCGACGCGGCCCTCGCTCAGCTTGGCGATGACCATCGCGTCGTCGTGCTGCTGCACGACACCGAGGGCTACAAGTTGACAGAAATCCATGAACTCACCGGCATACCGGTGGGGACCCTGAAGTCCCGCCTCAGCCGCGCCCGGGCACGCCTGCGGGAAATGCTCGAGGCCGATGGAACCTTTTCCTGACGCTATTCGTTTCAGTAGATAGGCGGAATGACAACATGACGACCGAACATTCTGACAACCACGATCGCGAGCTCCTCGAGCTGCTGCACGAACTGCCGGCACCGGAGGCCCCGCCGGGCTTTTACGACCGCGCGCTTGCGCGGGTGGCCCACCGGGGCTCGAGGCGACAGCGAAACCGCTGGCTTGCAACCGGGTTCGCTGCCGCCCTTGCGGCGACAGCGGCATTCTGGGTCGTGGCCGGGCTGCTGCTCGACAAACCCGAGCTGCCGCACGACGATGCGATCCCGGGTGTTACGCTCGCGCTCGAGCAGCCTCGCACGGTGAACTTCGTGTTCGCTTCGGCGACCGCGCTCGATTCGGCCATGTTGACGATATCGCTGCCTGACGGCATCGAGCTACAGGGTTTCCCGGGCCGGCGCCAGATCACCTGGGAGACGAGCCTGCGCGAGGGCAAGAACCTGCT
>JBFFSI010000123.1:0-4813 GCA_041572475.1 Woeseiaceae bacterium | reverse complement strand
CGGCAGGTCGTAGTTGATCACGTACTGCACGTCGGGAATGTGTAACCCACGGGAGGCGACATCGGTGCCGATGAGTACCGGCAGTTCGCCGCTCTGGAACTGCATCAGCATGCGCAGCCGTTTCTTCTGCGGCACGTCACCTGATATGGCTTTGGCCTGGATGTGATTGGTTTCGAGGTATGCCTCGACCCGCTCCGCCTCGCGCTTCATGTTGACGAACACCATGATCCGGGCCGCGCCCATCTCGCGGATGAGCCCGACCAAGAGCGGCAGCTTTTCCTCGTTCGACGGGAAAAAGATAGCCTGTCGAACGCGATCGACCGTTACTTTGTCCGGCTCGATGCGCACGAGCTCGGGTTCGTTCATGTGTTCGTAGGCAAGTTCCATGACGCGGTGAGACAGCGTTGCCGAAAACAGCATGTTGAGCCGCTGTTCGGGGGGCGGCAGGCGCCTGAGCAGGTACCGGATGTCCTTGATGAAGCCGAGGTCGAACATCCTGTCGGCTTCGTCGAGTACGGCGACCTGGACCCGGTCGAGTTTGAAGACGCCCTGCTTGAAATAATCGATGATGCGCCCCGGCGTTCCGATCAGGAGGTCGATGCCATCTCCGATCGTCTTGCGCTGCTTTTCGTAGTCGGTGCCGCCGTAGGCCAGCCCGATTTTCAGACCGGTATGCTTGCCGAGCAGCTCGGCGTCATTGGCAATCTGCACGGCGAGCTCGCGCGTCGGCGCGAGTATGAATACGCGTGGCTGCCTCGGCTCCTCCGGCTCGGTCCCGGCCGACAGGATTTTCTGGAAAGCCGCGATCAGGAACGCGGCCGTCTTGCCCGTTCCGGTTTGGGCCTGGCCCGCAACGTCGGCGGACTTGAGGGCAATCGGCAGCGTGTTCGCCTGTATCGGCGTGCAGAATTCGAAACCGGCCTCCCGGATGCCCGCGCGCACGCTATCGAGCAGCGGCAGCGCATCAAACCTGAGGTCGCTCAGATGGTTATCTGACATGGGTATAAGGTCATAAAAAGTGAATTTAAGGCTTGCAAATTGACGCGTTACGCGTTCAAATTAGCGAATACCGACGCGACAATCGTCGCACCTGCCAGTTTCGCAATCAAACGATTCATCAAAGAAGCCGCGATCTAAAGCTGCGACATAGTGCCTGATAGAGAAGGCAGCGTCATCCATTTTGTAGTGTTCGTTGGGCCGCCGGGAGCGGCGACGGGCAACGCCAACATCAAATCCGATCAGAAGACGTGGAGGAAGTAGCCGGTGAGCGACAACATCGTGCACACCAATGATGGTGATTTTGAGAAAGACGTGCTGCAGTCTGAGAAGCCCGCCCTTGTCGATTTCTGGGCTGAGTGGTGTGGGCCGTGCAAGATGATTGCGCCGTTACTTGACGAGGCGGCTGACGATTACGCCGACCGCCTGACGGTCGTCAAACTCAATGTCGACGAAAACCCGAACACGGCGCAGAAGTTCGGCATTCGCAGCATTCCGACACTCATCCTGTTCAAGGATGGCAACGTTCAGGCCCAGAAGCTCGGGGCCATGTCTAAGTCACAACTAACCGATTTTCTGGACAGCAATCTGTGAGAGGATACTTGGGTAATCAAACGAAAAGCCGACCGCAAAAGTCGGGCAACAAGGTAAAGGGCAATCCTAACCGCCGGCGTCGTCGCCGGCCAGGGCAGGGAGAATTCCCCGATGACGAGGGAAGTCTCGAGGTAATCACGCCGGAACAGCTCGAGCAGAGCAAGAACATCATGAACCTGAGCGAGCTCAAGAATCGGCCCGCGGCCGACCTGGTTACGCTCGGTGAATCGCTCGGTCTCGAGAATATCGCCCGGCATCGCAAGCAGGAGATGATTTTCGCGATCCTGAAGGCGCATGCCGACCAGGGCGAAGACATCTACGGCGAAGGCGTGCTCGAGATCCTGCAGGATGGCTTTGGTTTCCTGCGTTCCGCGGACGGCTCGTATCTCGCCGGGCCGGACGATATCTACGTCAGCCCGAGCCAGATCCGGCGCTTCGCCTTGCGCACCGGCGATACGGTGTCGGGCCTGATCCGGCCGCCCAAGGAAGGCGAGCGCTATTTCGCGCTGCTCAAGGTCGGGCAGATCAACCATGACTCGCCCGAGAATGCGCGCACCAAGGTCCTTTTTGAAAACCTCACGCCGCTGTTCCCGACGGAGCGCCTGAAGCTCGAGCAAGGCACGGGGAGCACGGAAGACCTCACGGCCCGCATCATCGACATGGTAGCGCCCATCGGCAAAGGTCAGCGTGGACTGATCGTGTCGCCACCGAAGGCCGGTAAGACTATTCTGCTGCAGAACATCGCCTCGGCGATTTCCGCAAATACGCCCGAAGTCGACATGATCGTGCTGCTCATCGACGAGCGTCCCGAAGAAGTGACCGAGATGGAGCGCACCGTGCGCGGCGAAGTCGTGTCGTCGACCTTCGACGAGCCGGCAAGCCGGCACGTGCAGGTCGCCGAGATGGTCATCGAAAAGGCGAAGCGCCTCGTCGAGCACAAGCGCGACGTCGTGATCCTTCTCGATTCGATTACTCGCCTCGCGCGCGCCTACAACACGGTTGTACCGTCGTCGGGCAAGGTGCTCACCGGTGGCGTTGACGCCAACGCACTGCATCGCCCGAAACGGTTCTTCGGTGCGGCGCGAAACGTGGAAGAGGGCGGCAGCCTCACGATCCTCGCTACGGCGCTCGTCGACACCGGCTCGAAGATGGACGAGGTCATCTACGAAGAGTTCAAGGGCACCGGCAACATGGAGATCCACCTCGATCGCCGCATCGCCGAGAAACGCGTGTTCCCCGCCATCAACATCAACCGGTCCGGTACGCGCAAGGAAGAATTACTGACCGCGCCGGACGAATTGCAGAAGATGTGGGTTCTTCGCAAGGTCCTGCACCCGATGGACGAACTCGCCGCCGTCGAATTCCTGCTTAACAAAATGCAGGATACGAAGACGAATTCCGAGTTCTTCGAGGCGATGAAGCGCTAGGAACATCCTGCTCCACCGAACCGGCGTAATATAGACGCGACCGATTTTTCGTACCGCGCCCGTCTAACGGGCAGGTACTGGGAGAATGGGCGCGATGCCGGTCTATCTGGAGGACAAAAGGCTAGCCAGGCAGTTGCTCGCGGCCGACGAGCAGGCTTTCAATCGCTTCTTCGAAGAGAACTTCGCGCGCCTCTATCGCTTCGCTCTGACCCGGCTCTCGGACGATCCCGACGGCGCGCGGGATGTCGCGCAGATCACGCTGACCCACGCCATCCGCAAACTGCATACCTACCGCGCCGAAGCGGCCATGTTTACGTGGCTTTGCGCGATTTGCAGGAACGAGATCAACGACTGGCTCGCGCGCCAGGGACGCTACCGCGAGCATGTCGTGCTGGTCGAAGACTACCCCGAAATCCAGGCCGCGATCGATTCCCTGCAGGCGCCCCGGGACGACAGTCCGGAACGACATTTTCAGCGCGTCGAGACTCTGCGCCTGATCCAGGTGGCGCTTGACCGCCTGCCCGTGAAGTACGGCAACGTGCTGGAGTGGAAATACATCGAGGGCCACTCCGTCAAGGAAATAGCGGCTCGTCTGCAGATCGGTACCGAGGCGGCCCAGTCTGTCCTGGCACGAGCCAAGCGAGCGTTCGCCGATGTTTACGAATCCTTGAACAGTGCCGCCGGCACAACGAGCAAAATGGTGAAATCATGACGAAATCGCGTGCTGATCAGTCGGCTCGAACCCCCGATCACGTAGAGGCCCTGCTTGCGCGGGCGGAACCGCGGCTCGTGCCCCCAGCGCAAGACGAGCGCGTGGTTCGCGATGCGGTTTACGCTGAGTGGCGGAGCGCAACGGCCAGGCGCCGGTCGCGGCGGCGAATGTTCCAGTTTGCGACGGCGGCGAGCATGCTGCTGGCCGCAGTGCTCGTGTTCAACAGCCTTCGCGACGGCGGAGTCGCGCCCATCGAGGTGGCGGCGATCGGCAAAAGCCATGGCGCCATCTACCTGCTGGGCGAGCGTTCAGAACTGACGGCAATGCCCGTCGCCGATACCGTTCTGGCGGGCCAGACGATCGTGACCGGCGATGGTGCCGGGATCGGGCTCGCCTGGCACGGCGGTGGTTCGCTGCGCATCGATGCCGGCACGATTGTCGAGTTCGTATCGGCTGACTCGATCTACCTGCGCGATGGCCGCGTCTACTTCGATTCACAGTCGAATGGCGACGCCTCGAGCCTGGTTATCGACACTGCCCACGGCGACGTGCGTCACGTGGGTACGCAGTACATGGCGGCCGTCGATGCGCTGACGCTCGTCGTCAGCGTTCGCGAAGGCGCCGTGACGGTCAGTCGTCGCGGCGGTGAGGACAAGGCAACCGCGGGCCAGCGTCTCGAATTCGTCGGCGATGCCCGCCCCAGCCTGAGCAATATCCGCGCCACGGCTGCCCAGTGGGACTGGATCGGAGCCACGGCACCGACCCTCGATTTCAGTGGCAGATCGACCTATGAATTCCTGCAATGGGTCGGACGTGAAACGGGCTACAGGCTGCAGTTCGAGACTGCCGAGGCGGAACGAGTGGCTCGCGAGGGCCGCCTGGTCGGCGCCATCCCGGGGCTCGATCCGAAGGCCGAGTTGGAGGTCAGGATGCTGGGAGAGGACCTCGATTACACCTTCGACGAGGTCAGTGGCACACTGAGGGTCGGCGCCACCAACTTCGGGACCTGACACGACCATGCGCCGGCCGTTCTCATTGCTGGTTCTCTTGCTGCTCGCGGCAGCGCCCGTGTTCGCCGATGAGG
>JBFFSI010000122.1:0-4889 GCA_041572475.1 Woeseiaceae bacterium | reverse complement strand
TCCGCCGGGTCGTACAGGTACCAGCATATCCGGCACTCGAGCCGGCTGTCGTCTGCGAGCCGGGAATGATCCCCGCCGCCCTCCGGGCCCGTCACGCGACCTCGGACCAGTAGGGCTCGAGAATTTCCTTGAGGCGCTCCGCCGAATCGGCAAGATCCTCGGGCGCCGCCTTGATGACGACGGGCACGTCCACCACCTCGAGCGTGTTGAGTATCAGCACACCCATGGAATTGTAGTAGCGCACCCACCAAATGCCAGCCGTCTGCGTGCTGATGACCTCGCACTTGCCGTAAGCGCGCGAGAGGACGTCGACCGGCCCGCGTCCCAGGCGCTCGTCGATGAACTCGAGTTCGGGCTCCGACAGCGGCAGCAGCGTGAGGTTGATCGAATGCGGCTTGCCCCCGCTTTTGAATTTCTCGTGCCGCGCCTGGAGTTCGACGAGTATGGGCAGCGCATTGGCGAGCTCCGGCCCGACGCCTTCGGCGCCGGCGTCGACCGTGCCGGCGCTGTCGGCCGCGAAGCCGACGACCCGGGGTACCTCGGCCACTTCGAGCAGGTCGCAGACCACGCGGTCATCGTGATCGAAAAAGAACGTGCGCCACACACCCGCGAGCACCGACTCCTGGGTACGGGTCCGCACCTCGCCCTCACAAACGATGCTGACCTCGCCTTCACCGAGGATCTGGTTGACGACGTCCCTGCTTTCCTCGTCCAGTGAACTGAGGTCTGCGAGTACCAGCTCGCCGCCCGGCTCGCAGTTGTCGAGCGCGGCACGCAGCCAGTCCATCGCCTCGCGCGCGCCGTCCATGCGCAGCACGTCTTCCGGCTCGGGCATGATCGGGGCCACGAACCGCGACATATCGTTCGGCATGTCCATGTAGGTGATGGCGTCGCCGTCACCCGGCTGGCTGCCGGGCCCGATGACGCGTACCGGTATGTCCCTGATGTTCATGCGCTGCCCTCCGTCACGACGGGGATGCTGAATCCCGGTGCCCGGCGCGGCGGGGCAACGAGCAGGTTGCTGACCTGGTCGAGGTAGTCCGCCCAGTCCTGGATGCGGGTGATCGCGCCGACGTAGCCGCCGCCGCGAACGAAAACGAGTGCCGGGAAGTGACTGAACCCGTAGTGCCGTTTCAGCTCCTTGCCGTCGCCGAACGTGTCCGTGACGACACCCGGCCTGAGCTGCCCGTCGAACGCGGCGACTAGCTCCGGCAGCACCACCGCGACGTCGGTCGCATCCTTCACGGTCGCCGGGTCGCCCGGGAAGAACAGTACGTTCATACCGTCGGCGACGACGAATTCGTCGTGGTTGTCGCGTGTCACGCGCTCGTAACCGAGGTCGTCGATGAGGCGGTCGATCAGAACATGACTCACTGCGTTTCTCCTGTCATTTTCGGCCGTCCCGCTTCGTAATCGCGCATATCGAGCGCTCCGGGGCCGATCCTCTCGGCGCCTTCGAGCGGCTTGTCGCGCTCCCTCACCTCGATGCCCCAGCCGCGCAGCACCTCGCAGGCCAGCTCGACGGCTTCGCCGATGCGCGCTTTCACGCCGGCCGTCAGGCTGCCGCCGTAGTCGGCCAGGATCTCGGGCTGCACGCCGATCAACACGAGTTCGCCGGGGAGTGAACCGGACAGCGTGGCCGACGAAAGCACCTCCTGGAAACCGGCCTGGTGCATGCTGACCTTCTTGGCGCCCATGAAACACGGCACCTCTTCGCCCTGCACCATTCGCAGCGCGGCGGGTTCCATGCCGAAATCGACCGCGTCGAAGATCAGCAGGCGCTTGGCACTGCAGACCCAGGGCAACAGGAAGATGCCCTGGGTTCCGCCATCCATCAGGCGCACGTCGGATGGGAACGTGTACCGCGCGTGCAGCGCCTCCGCCGCGCGAATACCGAATCCCTCGTCAGCCCAGAGTACGTTGCCGATACCGAGGACCAGGGTTTCGTACGCGCCCGGGTCCCCGTCCGCGTGGCTGAGGACTGTCTCCGTCATTGCGGGTCGCGCGGACCGTCGTCCTTGAACCGGCGGATGCCGTCGATCATCACGCTGATGCCGTTCTGCCGCGACATGAACTCGGCGCGGATCACCATGTAGATGTGGATGATCACGAAAAACACCATCAGCCACATGCCCAGCAGGTGCCACATGCGCACGGCCTGCGAGCTCGGCTCGATGACGAACACCCAGCCGAACCAGCGGTCGGCCCAGCTTCCGGCACCGGTGCCCTGGCTGTACAGCGCGAAGCCCGTGCAGACCATGAATAACGCCAGCAGCACGTTGAAGAGCCACATCGCGAGCTGCGCCAGCGGGTTGTGACCGCGGTACTTCGCGACCTTGCGCGTGAGGAACGAGTACATCTTCACCTCGTGCACGAGGCGTTTCCAGAACTCACCCCGCCAGACCGGCACGACCAGCAGGCCGCGCGCGTACCTGTTGCCGACGATCGCCCAGTAGAAGCGCACGAAGAGCCCGACCGCAAACACCATTGCCGCGCTGAAGTGGATCAGCCGGATGTTGCCCATCAGGAAGCTGTCGCTCGCCTCGCCGGTCATCGACGGCAGCGGGTTCGCGATCAGGTAGCCGGTGATGGTCAGCACGGTAATGGCGAGTGCGTGGACCCAGTGCCAGACGCGCACGGGAACCTCGAAGACGTATACGTTGCCCGTATAGTCGCCGTCGCCCGTCGCTACTCTGCTCGTAGCCATGCTAATCCCTCCTATCGAACCTTGACCGTGGCCAGTTCCTTGCCGTCATGCGACATGATGTGCGAGGCACAGGCGAGGCAGGGGTCGAAGCTGTGGATCGTCCGCAGGATCTCCAGCGGCTGCTCGGGATTGACCATCGGCGTATTCAGCAATGCAGCCTCGTAGGCGCCGATGTTGCCGGCCGGATCGCGCGGCGACGCATTCCACGTCGACGGCACGACACACTGGTAACTCTCGATCTTCGTGTCCTTGATGTGGATCCAGTGGCCGAGCGCGCCGCGCGGCGCCTCGCCGTAACCGACGCCCTTGACGTCCGCCTCCCAGGTCGATGGATCGAATTTCTCCATGTTCGCCGTTGCCGTGTCGCCTCGCTTCAGGTTTGCCATGAACTCGTCGAAGACGTCGCGCATCCTGTGCGCGGCCCAGGAGCTCTCGAGCCCGCGCGCCGCGGTGCGGCCGAGCGTCGAGAACAGGGCCGTAACCGGCAGGCCGAGGTCCGACAGCAACCGGTCGACCGGTTCCTTGACGTCCTCGCGGCCGCGGGCGTACGCGACGAGGTAGCGAGCCAGCG
The DNA here is from genome assembly GCA_041572475.1 of Woeseiaceae bacterium. Taxonomy (GTDB): domain Bacteria; phylum Pseudomonadota; class Gammaproteobacteria; order Steroidobacterales; family Woeseiaceae; genus UBA1847. The sequence goes on along the minus strand of JBFFSI010000122.1, from coordinate 1,611 downwards.
GCCCCACCTCCATCGCGTTGCCTTTCCAGCGCGGCGCTTTCAGCCAGGAGTACTTGCCGCCTTCGTCGTGCTGCTCGATCGCGGTGCGCGTGCCCTTGAAGTTCGGGCCGGGCTGGAACTTGGGCTCGGTGATGCCGTCCCACGGATGCAGGCCGACCGCCTCGTCCGGGTACTGGTACCAGGAATGGGCGACGAATTCCTGCACCTGCTCGGGGTCGCGGACATCGACGTCGTAGACCGTTCCCAGGTCGCCGTTGAGGATCGCGCCGTTCGGCAGCATCAGGCTGTCGTTGGTGTGATTGTTGGCATAAGCCGGGAACTCGCCGTACGACATCACGTTCTTGCCCGACAGGCCGCCGCCATAACCCCAGTCCTTGTAGAACGAAGCGATCGCCTTGAGGTCGGGAATGTAGACCTGGTCGGTAAAGGCGATGGTCTGGTCGATGATGTCGGAGACGATGTTGAGCCACGCCATGTTGACCGCACCGACGGCACCGGCGTCGTCGACGTTGACCGAGCACGGCATGCCGCCGACCACCCAGTTCGGGTGCGGGTTGCGGCCGCCGAAGATCGTGTGGATCTTGACGACTTCCTTCTGGAACTCCAGCGCCTCGAGGTAGTGCGTCGTCGCCATCAGGTTGGCTTCGGGCGGCAGCTTGTAAGCCGGGCTGCCCCAGTACGCGTTGGCGAACGGGCCGAGCTGCCCGGACTCGACGAAACGCTTCAGGCGGTTCTGCACGTCCCGGAAATAGGCCGGTGACGATTTCGGCCACGGGCTGATCGCCTGCTGCAGTTCGGACGTCGCCTTCGGATCGGCGCTCAATGCGCTGACCACGTCGACCCAGTCGAGGGCATGCAGGTGATAGAAATGCACGATGTGGTCGTGGCAATACTGCGCCAGCATCATCAGGTTGCGGATGTGGTTCGCATTCGTCGGAATGTCGATTCCGAGCGCGTCTTCGACGGCGCGCACCGACTGCAGCGCATGGACACCCGTGCAGACACCGCAGATGCGCTCCGTGAACGCCCATGCGTCGCGCGGGTCGCGCCCCTTGAGGATGACCTCGAGGCCGCGCCACATGTTGCCGGTCGATACCGCGTTGCGGATGACGTTGTTCTCGTCGAGGTTGACCTCTATGCGAAGATGCCCCTCGATACGGCAGATGGGATCGACGACGACGCGCTGGCCGCTGTCGTCCAGTTCGAAGCCGTTCGGCGTGGTTACGCTAGCCATTGCTCACCTCCTCAGCCGGCTTCGATTTCTTGCCGGTTGCCTTTGCGATACCCGATGCGACCGCGTGCGCTGCAACGCCGATGGCCGCTGCGCCCGCAAGCGCGCCGCCGATCGAGTCGGCCGTCGATTCCACGTTGCCCGTGACACCGAGGTTGGTGACCGCGCTGTAGAAACTGCCCTTGTCCCAGAAGTTGTCTTCGGCGCAGCCGAGGCAGCCGTGGCCCGACTTGACCGGCCACGACAGGCCGCCGTTCCACTCGACCGTCGAGCAGGCGTTATACGTGGTCGGGCCCTTGCAGCCGACCTTGTACAGGCAGTAGCCCTTGCGCGCGCCTTCATCGTCAAACTTCTCGACGAACTGGCCGGCATCGAAATGC
>JBFFSI010000121.1:0-4938 GCA_041572475.1 Woeseiaceae bacterium | reverse complement strand
TTCGGCGGCTGGCTGCACAAGCTGCTGGGCACCAGCCATCCGGAGTCCATCTCCGCCGTATCGAACATCTTCGTGGCGCACACCGACGCGCCGCTGGTGGTACGGCCTTACCTGAAGGACATGACCGAGTCCGAACTGTTCGCCGTGATGACCGGCGGCTGCGCGACGATCGCGGGTGCGGTGATGATGGGCTACGCGGCGATGGGTGTGGATCTCAAGTACCTGATCACGGCGAGTTTCATGGCGGCGCCGGGCGGGCTGCTGATCGCCAAGATCATGATGCCGGAGACGCGGCCCGGCACCGTCGAGTTCGATCCGCGGCATACGACTGACGATGAGCCGCCGGTGAACATCTTCGAGGCCATCGGCAACGGCGCAATGACGGGCATGCAGGTGGCCTTCAGCGTCGGCGCCATGCTGGTGGCATTCGTCGCACTTATCGCCCTGGTTAATGGCGTATTGTCCTGGGTGGGAACCTGGTTCGGCTTCGACGGTCTTACGCTGCAGTGGCTGCTCGGCAAGCTGCTGGCGCCGGTCGCGTTCCTGATCGGTGTGCCGTGGGCCGAGGCGGCCGAGGCAGGCAGCCTGATCGGCCAGAAGTTCGTGATCAACGAGTTCTATGCCTACCTCGCCTTCGTGGGCATCAAGGAGACGTTCTCGGCACACACCCAGCTGGTCGTCACGTTCGCCCTGTGCGGGTTCGCCAACCTGTCCTCGATCGCGATCCTGCTGGGCGGGCTGGGCGCCGTGGTGCCGGAAAGGCGGCACGATATCGCGAGACTTGGTCTAAAGGCAGTTATTGGCGGTACACTCGCCAACCTGATGAACGCGTCGCTGGCAGGGCTGTTTTTCGCGCTGCAGGCGGCCTGATACAAGGTCAGAAGATGAGAAGAGCGGCAGTACTCGTACTGGATTCGTTTGGCATCGGCGCGACGGCGGACGCCGACCGCTTCGGCGACGTCGGTGCGGATACGTTCGGCCACATCGCGGCCGAGCGGGCGGCTTCCGGCGATGGTCCGTTGCGCCTCCCGAATCTCGCCCGCCTGGGCCTGTTCCACGCCAGCCGGGACAGCACGGGCACATTTCCCGCCGGTGCTGAGACCGATGTCGAGATCATCGGCGCTTACGGCTTCGCCGAGGAGCTGTCGAGCGGCAAGGATACGCCGAGCGGCCACTGGGAGATCGCCGGCCTGCCGGTGTTGTTCGACTGGGGCTACTTCACCGAGAAGACGGACACCTTTCCGCAGGCGCTGCTGGACGCGCTCGTCGAACGCGCGGGGCTGCCCGGCTACCTCGGCAACTGCCACGCCTCGGGCACGACGATCATCGCCGAGCTCGGCGACGAGCACGTGCGCACCGGCAAGCCGATCTTCTACACGTCTGCCGACAGCGTGTTCCAGATCGCGGCGCACGAGCAGGCCTTCGGCCTGCAGCGCCTCTATGAGCTGTGTGACATCGCCCGTGAGCTCGTGGACGAGTACAAGGTCGGTCGCGTGATCGCCCGCCCGTTCGTCGGGGATTCGCCCGAGACCTACGTGCGCACCGGCAACCGGCGCGACCTGACCACGCCGCCGCACGCCGCTACCGTGCTCGACAAGCTCGCGGCCGCCGGCGGAGAGGTCATCAGCGTCGGCAAGATCGCCGATATCTATGCTCACAAGGGCATTACCAAGAAGGTCAAGGCGACCGGCAACGCCGCGCTGTTCGATGCAACGCTGGAAGAACTCCGGCAGGCGCCGGACCGTTCGATCGTGTTCACGAACTTCGTCGACTTCGACATGCTGTTCGGTCACCGCCGGGACGTAGCCGGTTACGCAGCAGCCCTCGAGTATTTCGACCGGCGGCTGCCGGAGCTCCTTGACGCCATGGGAGAGGACGACATCCTCATCCTTTGCGCTGATCACGGCTGCGACCCGACCTGGCAGGGCTCGGACCACACACGCGAGCACATCCCCGTCCTCGCCTACGGCGCCCGGATCGAGCCCGGGCCGCTCGGCAAGCGCGAGACCTTCGCCGACATCGGGCAGAGTCTCGCCGAGTATTTCGGCACGTCGCCGATGGACTACGGGCAGAGTTTCCTGAGCACCTGATCGCCCGAGAACAGTGAACCGCAACTGTCCCAATTGTTCAGCGAACTCGGTCCCGGTGTCGGAACTGCTGTTCGGCTCGTATTCGTGCCCGATGTGCCGCTTCGAGGTGCGCGTGAATCGTTTCGCATCCGCGCTCTTCACGCTCGTAATGATTGCCGTGACGATCGGGACGTCAGTGATGGTGCTGACGCTGTTCAATATCTACGCGGTGATACTCTGGTTCGCGTTCCCGATAGGCGCGATCGGTTACCTCAAGGCGCGGTTCTGCCCGCTGGTTGCGGATCAGGCAGACAATCGCAGACGAGGACCAGCCTGAGGATCCGGCCTCTTGGCAGATTCTGCGAGCCGCGGCACGGAGAGTTGGCGCAGACCGGCTACTCGACCCCCATGGAGGCTGGCCAGGGAAGCTGTCGCCGGAGCTTGTCGGGGGTTTGTGGGCGAATTACGCAGAACGCGTTGCCACCCGGATCTTCGAGCACCCACCAGCTCTTGATCTTGTATTTGCGCCGGGCGCCTGCGCGTTCGAGCCTCTCGACTTCGGCTGCAACTGAATCGGTTTCTATGTCGAGGTGTACGCCAGGATCCCGCTCGACCCGCTGGACGAGCACGATCAGGTCATCGGTGGCGCCCCGAAGCGTCGTGTAGCGCTGCCCCGGGCGTGGCTTTCGGGGCATCTCTGCCCCGAGCGCGCGGGCCCAGAACTCGATGCTGGCGTCGTAGTCTTTGTTGAGCACATCGATCACTATCGTGGATAGCCGACTCCGATGCTGTTTGTCTCGTGCCGTCATGTCGCCTCCGCAACTGTAACCGGAAAAACTGATTTTAAGGGTTACAGTATAAGACCGTGACGCCTCCCGGAACCGCCGGCAAGGCAGTAAGAGTGGCCGCCACGGTGTGAGCGCGGCAGCTACTCCCTCCAGGATATGGGTACCCGCACCGCGATGACCTCGCCTTCGGCGGTGACTTCGCCCCCCGATGAGAGGGTGGTATTCAGGACGGTCTTCTTGTCCGTGCACTCGAGGATAGTCGCGCGCAGTTCGACGGGCTGGTCGATAGGCGTGGGTTTCAGGTAGTTGACGGTAAGCCGGCCGGTTACGCACCAGATCTGCGGGTCGGAGCCTACCTCGCGGCCCTCGCGCTCGTAGTAGTTTGCCATGGCCGTGCCACAGGAGTGGCAATCGATCAGGCTGGCGATCAGGCCACCGTAAAGGTAGTGCGTCGGGCCGGCCGACTGTTCCGGCCGCGGATGATAGGTGCAGATCGAGACTTCGCCGTCCCAATAGCTCTTTATCTGCAGGCCGTGCGGGTTATCCGCGCCACATCCGTAGCAGTAGTTATCCCGAATCCTGTCCTGAATCGCTTTCATTGTCGAAAAGCCCCAATGGAGTGCCGCCGGACTGGGGCGCCAGACGCGCGGCGACGTAAGTGCTGATGACGATGCCGACAAGCGTTGTCAGCACAATCCATGATGGATGCGGTTCGACGATGAATAGCGAGACTGTGTAGGCGAGCACGATGCCGCCGATGATGGCGCCGAAGTTGTAAGAGTTCATAGTCCCGGCAAGACAGGCGACGAGGGTGCCGACGAAAGCCGCAAGCACTGGTTTTGCAAATACGACCAGGTACGCTGCGAGCGGCAGCTGAGCATAATACCGATCGACAGATTGCGGGTTCGAGAAATCGAGGCCATCCGGCGGCGCATAGAACATGATGCCGATTTCTCGTACCACCGTGTACACGACAGCAGCGATAGCTATCCCCATCAGCGCGGCGCCGGCGTTTCGGAACATCAGCGGTTCCTCTGCTCCAGTGCAGACCTTATCTTCCCGGCCAGTGCACGAGCTTCGTCCGCGACCCGCGCCGTGTCGATGGTCAGGAATTCGCCGTCCCGCATCAGGACCTTGCCGTCGACGACGACGGAGGCCACGTCCTGTTCGTCGGTGACGTAGACGAGGTGGGAGACGACGTTGTAAGTCGGCACGTGGTGCACATCGTCGAAGGCGACCTGGATAAGGTCTGCGCGCTTACCGGCTTCCAGGGAGCCGATCGATTCACCGAGCCCGATCGCCGTAGCGCCGCCGCTTGTTGCCATGCCCAGCACTTCGGTTGCGGACAGCACTTCCGGGTTCATCTGCTCGACTTTCTGCAGGAAGGCGGCCAGCCGCATCTCCTCCCACAGGTCGAGGTCATTGTTGCTCGCGGCGCCGTCGGTGCCGATGCCAACCCGGACGCCGGCTGCCAGCATGTCGGTTATCGGCGCGATGCCCGAAGCAATCTTCATGTTCGACGTCGGGTTGTGGATCACGCCGACCTTACGCTCGGCCAGGATCGGGATCTCCGCTTCCGTGGGCCAGACGACATGGGCCGCAATCGTCGGCCCGTCGAAGAACCCGATGGACTCGAAGAGTTCGATGCTCGTGGTGCCGTAGGTATCCTTTGAGTACTGCACCTCGTAGGGTGACTCGGAGAGATGGATGCTGATCGGCACACCGAGTTCCGTGGCGGCCGCGCGCGTGGCCTGCAGCTGCTCGGCATTCAGCGTGTAGTTGGCGTGGGGGCCGAAGATCGGCGTGATGCGGCTGTTCCTGCCCTTCCAGCGCTCGATGAAGCCGCTGCCCTTGCTGAGCGAATCATCGGCGTCTTCGGCGTCGGGGCTGCGCTGGTCGATGACGGTGGCCGATATCAGCGCCCGCATGCCGCAACGCTCGACGACCTCCGCGATCGTGTCCGGGTAGTAGTACATGTCGACGAAAGTCGTTGTGCCGCCGCGGAGCATTTCCCAGCAGGCGAGCTCCGTGCCGATGCGGACGAATTCCGGGTCCACGAACTCGACCTCGGCCGGGAAAAT
>JBFFSI010000120.1:0-5527 GCA_041572475.1 Woeseiaceae bacterium | reverse complement strand
TCCCGGGCGGGCACGTGCCCAGCCTCGCCGAGATGGGCGCAATTTTCGAGCCCTGCCAGTTCACGGTACTCGACGTCGAGAACCTGCGGCCGCATTACGCACGCACCTGCGCGATGTGGCTCGAGAATTTCGAGCGGGTGGCCGGGCAGGTCGAGGACATGTACGACGAGACCTTCGTGCGTATGTGGCGGCTCTATCTCGCGGGCTCGTCCGCGGCTTTCGAGACCGGCACGATGCAGCTCTACCAGGTCGTGTTCGCGCCGCAGGCCAACAGCGCGGTCCCGATGACACGGGCACATCAGTACCCGGGCGCGCGCTGACATGCGGACAGCCGACGCGATCGTCGTTGGCGGCGGGCCCGGCGGCTCGACCTGCGCCTGGAAACTGCGCGAGGCTGGCCTCGACGTGCTCGTGCTCGACAAGGCCAGTTTCCCGAGGACGAAACTCTGCGCGGGCTGGGTGACCCCGGAGGCCCTGCGCGACCTCGAACTCGACCCCGGCGATTACCCGCACAGCCTGATGACCTTCGAGGCGCTCACGTTGCACTGGAAGTTCCTGCGTTTCGCGCCGAAGACCCGGCAGCACTCCATACGCCGCTACGAGTTCGACGAATTCCTGCTCAGGCGCGCCGGCGCGGAGGTCGTCGAGCACAAGGTGAAGAGCGTGCGTGAGGAGGGCGGCGACTTCGTCATCGACGACGCGTTTCGTTGCCGCTACCTCGTCGGCGCCGGCGGCACGGCCTGCCCCGTGTACCGGAACCTGTTCCACGACGAGAACCCGCGGGCGAGCGGCCTGCAGATCGCGACGCTGGAGCAGGAGTTTGCGTACGACTGGCAGGACCCGTCCTGCCACCTGTGGTTCTTGGAGGATGGCCTGCCGGGCTACGCCTGGTACGTGCCGAAGGCGAAGGGCTACATCAACGTCGGCCTCGGGGGCTATGCCGACAAGCTGAAAGCAGAGGGCGGGCGCCTGCGCGACCACTGGGAGCGACTGGTCGCCAGGCTCCGCAAGCGCGGCCTCGTGCGTTACGACGACTACAAGCCGACGGGTTACAGCTACTACCTGCGCGGCGACGTCGACACCGTCCGGCTCGGCAACGCCTACCTCGTCGGAGATGCGGCCGGGCTGGCGACGCGCGACATGGGCGAGGGCATAGGGCCCGCCGTGGAAAGCGGCCTGCGCGCGGCGCGATCCATCGTCGATAAAACCGACTACTCGCTGGCCGGTATCGACGAGTTCAGCGCGCTGCTGGCCCGGTCGTCTAAAGCAGAAGGAGTCCGTCGATGGATGCTCGCGTCATGAGAAAGCTGGCCGTTTTGTTCCTCATCGGGTCGTTGGTGGCCTGCTCATCCGAACCGCTGCCGAATCGCGACCCGGTCGGCGAGGCCTTCCCGGCTGTCGCGGGCGAGTCCCTCGCCGGGGAGCCGATCGCCCTGCCGGCCGACCTCGAGGGGCAACCGGCGATACTGCTCGTCGGTTACCTGCAACAGGCGCAGTTCGATATCGACCGCTGGTTGATGGGACTGATCCAGGCCGGCGTCGCGCTGCCGATCCTCGAGCTGCCGACCATCCCCGACCTGGTGCCCACCATGGCGTCGGGCTGGATCGACGACGGCATGCGCTCCGGCATTCCCGAAGAAGACTGGGCCGTGGTGGTCACGCTGTACGGCTCGGCTGCGCAACCGGTCGCCGAGCTCACCGGTACAGAGAACGGCCGGCTCGCCCGCGTAATGTTGCTGGACGCGACCGGCACCGTCGTCTGGTTCCACGACCGGGGTTTTTCGGCGAGCAAGGCGATCGAACTGGCCGGGCTGGCCGAGGAGCTCGCCGCGGTCGACTGAGACAGAACCCGGCGCTCCGGAACCGTAGCGGATCGAAGCCCCAAATTCTGCGTGCGTGTTGTAACATTGCCGTCTGCATTTACGTTCTCAAAACACTCATAAGGTATCGCCGTGAGCAACAACGCACAGCTCGAAAAAATCAAGACAGCCCCTGGATTCATTGCCGCACTGGACCAGAGCGGCGGCAGCACGCCGAAGGCCCTCGGCCTCTATGGCGTCACGCCCGACGCGTGGTCGAATGACGAGGAAATGTTTACCGTCGTCCACGAGATGCGCACGCGCATCATGACGAGCCCGTCGTTCACCGGTGAGCGCATCCTCGGCGCGATACTGTTCGAGAACACGATGGACAGGGAGGTCGAAGGCCAGTCCACCGCGTCCTACCTCTGGAACGTCAAGAACGTCGTGCCGTTCCTCAAGGTCGACAAGGGCCTCGCCGACGTCGAAAACGGCGCGCAGGTCATGAAGCCGATGCCGGACCTCGACGCCCTGCTCGAGAAGGCCGTCGCTGCGGGCATCTTCGGCACGAAGATGCGCTCGGTCATCAAGGAAGCCAACCCGGATGGCATCAAGGCCGTCGTCGATCAGCAGTTCGAGATCGGGCGGCGCATCGTCGCGGCCGGGCTCGTGCCGATCATCGAGCCGGAGGTGGACATTCACTGCCCCGACAAGGCGGGCGCAGAGGACCTGCTGCACGCTGCGATCAAGGCACAGCTCGACAGCCTCGGCGAGGACGAGATCGTCATGCTGAAGCTGACCCTGCCCGAGGAAGACAACCTGTACGCCGACTTCGTGGCGCATCCCAACGTCGCCCGCGTCGTCGCGCTGTCGGGCGGCTATTCACGGGAGGAGGCGAACGATCGACTGGCCCGGCAAAACGGCATGGTCGCGAGTTTCTCGAGGGCCCTGGCCGAGGGCCTGACCGCCCAGCAGTCCGACAACGAGTTCGACGCGATGCTGGACGCGTCGATCGCGAGCATCTTCGCGGCGTCGAATACTTAAGCCCCGTCAGGGGGCTGTAGCCTGTTACGTTGCAATCCGGGCGCGCAGCGCCCGGAGCGTCTCGCGCATGCGCGCGCCATTGTCGGGCCCCATCCTGAGCAGCAATTTCTGGCCGCTCGACAGCGCCTCGAAATCCGGGTCCGCGAATTCGTAGAGCACGTGCGGGCGGACCAGCCGCAGCGGGGCAGCCGGCTGCGGCGTCGCGAGCAGGTGATCGATGACCTCGACGACGCGATCGTTGAAGTAGGCGTCGGGGTAGCCGAGCGACACGTAGGCTTCCTGGAACAGCGGGTAGTAGCGCCGGTAGGCATCGACGACGCTTTCGATGTCGGCGCCAGTAATCATGTTCACGAGGAAGTCGTAACGCTGGAAGTTCTCCCGGGCCAGCAGGAACGCGTCGGTTTCCGGATCGCCTTCGACCTGGAACGCGCCGTCGAGGCGGCCGACCGGTCGAATGCGTTCGGCGACGTGCTTGCGGGGCAGGTTGTCGATCGTGGCGACGAATTTCTCGATCAGCGCCTCGTCCGTCAGCAACGCGTCGAGCCTGGCGCCCACCAGGTCCAGCAACTCCAGGCGGAACCAGGCGTCGCTGTCGCTGAGTGCCGGGAGCGCCACCAGCTTGCGCTCGCCGTCCCGGGGAGAGTCGAGGGGCTCGAGCGGATGCAAGGGGCCCGGCCGGCGCGGCCGCTCATCCACGGGCGGCTCCTCGACGAGCGCGGGCTCGACGTCCGGCGGATTCATGCGCGGCCAGAAAAACAGCAGCGCGATCGCGGCACCCGCGGCCAGCAGGATGGGAATCAACCAGTTGTTCGAGGAATCGCTCATGGTCTTGCCTGGTCCTTGACGGCGTTCTTCACGATCCGCAGCAGCAGCTGCAACTCGTCCCGCCGACTCGGCTGGATGTGCCGGCCGTCGGTCCATAATAGCTCAACGTGGGGCTTGCCGGCGGCCTCGATCAACGGCTCTTTTGCGGCGGTGGGCACGAAGTCGTCGTCGCGAGCGAGTACGATGACCAGCGGCCGCGGCGCGATCTCGGCGACCCACTTCGGCGTATCGAAGGAATTGCCGTAGACAGCAAACAGTGCCAGGCGGGTCGTGACGGCCCGCAGGAAATCGTTCTCGATGCGCCGCCTGGTGTTGCCGTAGACCCAGGCCGTGTTGTTGCCGCCCCCGTGCAGCAGCCAGACGCGGCTGACCCGGGATTCGAGGGCGCCGGCCGGCGCCGCGAAAGGAACGCCGAGGCTGACGCCGGCCAGCTCGATGCGCGCCTTGTCGGCCCACGGCTGCTCGTACAGCCACTGCAGCGCGAGCATCAGCCCGGATGGCGCGTCGAGGAAAGCCTGCTGGGCGCCCGGGATCGCATTTACGGAGCCCCAGAACGAGCCGAGGTCGTGGCGCCCGGTGTACGGGTAGTCGATGGCTGCATACGCGATGCCCTCGGCAGCGCCGACCAGCTCGACGGCGTCCTTGCCGGTCTTGTAGCCGCCGAGCAGCAGCAGGACGGGCAACGGCTGCTCGCCGTCAAAGGCGGGCCGATAGACGCGCATGTCGATCTCGAGACCCGACGACGACACGAGGTGCACGTGCTCGTACCAGTCGTCACCCACCGGCTCCTGCCGGTGCTGATGCTGCACGAGTTCGCCGGCCCGGCGTACGAAGTAGTCGCGTTTCGGGATGGCCAGTTCGAGGCAGTAAGCGGCGAGGGCCAGCGCGATGATCGCGCTGCCCACCTTGAAGACACGTCGCGCCCTAGAACTCATCCATCAATTTGCGCAGGCGGTCCTGGAGCGACTTCGGCGCGCCGTTCGCGGCGGATTCCCGCATGCGCCGTGTCAACATGTTCTCGACCTCAGCGCGCGAAAAGCAGCTGCGGCAGTGGCTCATGTGATGCTCGAAGTCGGCGATCGACTGCGGATCGTCGAGTTCACCGTCGAGGTAGGCATAAAACGCTTCGATCGCTTTCAGGCAGCCGATATCGTCGTCGTGTTGATGCGTGTCCTTGGTACTCGTCATTACTCTTTACCGTCGCGACTGTCGTTACCGGCCAGGCCCGCGTCCCGTGCTTGCTGCCACAATGCTTTCTGCAGCAGTGTGCGCCCGCGTTTCATCCTCGACCGAACGGTGCCCGCCGGGACACCGAGCACCTCGGCCGCTTCGTCGTACTTGAGGCCCTCGATATTGATCAAAACGATCGTCATCCGGAACTCGAGCGGAAGTTCCCCGATCGCCGCCATGATCGTCTCGCCGAGCACCTCGTTGAAAAACTGCCGCTCGGGGTTGGCCCACCAGACAAGAAACTCGTCCGGCTGCTCGTTGAGCAGGGTCGCCAGCACCTCGTCGCTGTCCTCATGGTACGCCGACGCGAGCGGCCGCGCAGCGAGCTTGCGGTAATTACTGATGAACATGTTGTGCAGGATCCGGAAGACCCAGGGGCGAAAGCGGCTGCGGTCATCGAGCGAGTCGATCGCCGCCCAGGCCTTGGAGACCGATTCCGCCACGAGGTCCTCGGCGTCTGCGCCCGAACCCGTCAGGCGCAGCGCCGTTCTATACAAAGCGTCCATGTTCTCTTCGACCCCCTGGCTGAAGAAGGCCCTCGTGTCGTCCGGTTTCGCCATGAGTGTCGAAGATCACCTGCGGCATCAGAAGGTCAGCGTCGCAGCGCCGTTCTGCACCTGCTCCAGCAT
>JBFFSI010000119.1:0-5847 GCA_041572475.1 Woeseiaceae bacterium | reverse complement strand
GTGGCGGCAGCGGGCGATGTGCCGGCCGGGGTCTTCGTCTACGAAGGGCCATCGAGCGGGAGCGGCCAGACGGTCGACTGGTCACGGGCGGCCGCATTTGCCCGTCGGGGGCGTATGATCCTCGCGGGCGGGCTGACGCCGGACAATGTCGCCGCGGCCATAGCGGAAGTCCGGCCCTGGGGCGTCGACGTATCGAGCGGCGTCGAGAGCGCGCCGGGGCGGAAGACGGCGGATTTGATCAGGGAATTCATCGGTGCCGTGCGCGCCGCGGAGAAACTTGCATGACTGCAGCGCTGCAAGCAGACGAAGCCGGCGCGCTACTGGAGGCGTCGTTAAGGGGTGACCTGCCCGACAAGCGGGGGCGCTTCGGGCCGTTCGGCGGTCGCTACGTGCCCGAAACGCTGGTGCCGGCCTTCGAGAGGCTCGAGGAGGGCGTCCGGCAGTACCTGCACGACCCGGATTTCCAGGCCGAGTTTCATCGCGAGCTGCGCGAGTGGGTCGGCCGGCCGACGGCGCTGACCTACGCGCCGCGCCTGTCCGAGCGGTGGGGCGCCGAGGTCTGGCTGAAGCGTGAAGACCTGGCGCACACAGGGGCTCACAAGATCAACAACGCGATCGGCCAGGCGTTGCTGGCCAAGCGGCTCGGCGCCGAGCGCGTGATCGCGGAAACCGGGGCCGGCCAGCACGGCGTGGCTTCGGCGGCGGCTTGCGCGCGGGTCGGCCTGCCCTGCAGCGTCTACATGGGCGCTGTCGATATCGAGCGGCAGGCGCCGAACGTCGACAGGATGCGCCGGCTCGGCGCCGAGGTGGTCGCGGTCGAGTCTGGCGACAAGACCCTGCGTGCAGCGATCGACGAGGCCCTGCGCAAGTGGGTGACGGACCCGGCGGGTATCTATTACCTGCTCGGCTCGGCCGTGGGCGCACACCCGTACCCTTACCTCGTGCGCGAACTGCAGTGCGTGATCGGCGCCGAGGCCCGGCAGCAAATGCTCGCGGCGGCCGGCGGCCTGCCGGACGCGGCTTTCGCCTGTGTCGGTGGCGGTTCGAACGCGATCGGCCTCTTCTACCCGCTGCGCGGTGACGACATCGAGCTGATCGGGGTCGAGGCCGGGGGTACCGGTGCGGGCCTCGGGCAGAATGCCGCGACCCTCGCCACCGGTACGCCGGGCGTGCTGCAGGGCGCTTACACGGTGATCCTTCAGGACGACGACGGCCAGGTCCGGGAGACGCATTCGATTTCCGCAGGCCTCGACTACTCGGGTGTCGGCCCGGAACATGCGCTGCTGCAGGCGATCGGGCGCGTCACCTACGTGTCGGCCGGCGACGACGAAGCGCTGGCCGCGCTCGAGGAACTCTGCGAGACGGAGGGCATACTGACGGCGCTGGAGACCGCCCACGCGTTCGCCTACGCGCGCCGCTGGGCGACCGAGAACCCCGGCAGGAAGATCCTCATCGGCAACTCGGGGCGGGGTGACAAGGACATGCCGACACTGACCCGGTACCCGGCAAAGGTGCGCAGCCATGCAAGCCCATGAGACCCTGACGGCGGCGATCCGGGCCGCGAACGAGGCCGGGCGTCCGGCGCTCGTGCCGTTCATCACGGCGGGCTACCCCGAACCCGGCTCTTTCACGGCGTCGCTCAAGGCGATCGCCGGCGTCGGGGACGCGGTGGAGGTCGGCATACCGTTCTCTGACCCGATGGCGGACGGCATGACGATCCAGCGCTCGAGCTTCGAGGCGCTGCAGAAGGGCGTGAACCTGAGGTGGATATTCGACGAGCTCGACAAGGTGCGTGGTGAAATCGACGCGCCGCTCGTGATGATGTCGTACCTCAATCCACTGCTCGCTTTCGGCTACGAAGAGCTGGCACGGCGCGCGCTGCGGGCGGGGGTCTGTGCATTCATCGTGCCGGACCTGCCTTACGAGGAATGCGCCGAGCTGCGCGCGGCCCTGGAAGCGGAGGGGCTCGGACTCGTGCAGCTCGTCACACCGGCGACGCCGGACGCGCGGCTCGCTACCCTGGCCGAGGCTTCCCGGGGATTTGTCTACGCGGTGACGATCACCGGCATCACCGGCGGCGAGGCCGGGCTGCCGGATAACCTGGCGGCGTATCTCGACAACGTGTCGCGGCGCTCGGCGCTGCCGGTCTGCGCCGGGTTCGGCATCAGGACCGCGGCTGACGTTGCCAGCGTCGGCGCCCACGCGGCCGGCGCGATCGTCGGGTCCGCGCTCGTAGAGGTGCTCGAAAGAGGTGACGACCCGTCCGCCTACCTGGGGTCGCTCGGCGGCAAATGAAAAAGCTGACGTCCTCTCCATCGCTGGTCACGATCAACCACTACAAGAACCTGCTCGAGAGTGAGGGCATTGCGTGCCGGATAAAGAACGAACACCTCGGTTCGATTGTTGGCGAGATGCCCTTCGTCGAGGTCTGGCCCGAACTCTGGGTAATCAACGACCTCGACGTCGATCGCGCGCGCCAGCTCATCGACGAGGACATCGCGGCGGAGAGCCCGGGCGTGACGTGGAAATGCAAACGCTGTGGTGAGGAGAACGAAGGGCAGTTCGGCGCGTGCTGGAACTGCGGCAGGCCTGCTTAAGGCATGCCCCGCGCCAGAAGGCGCGTTCCCGCGATCTCGCTGCGCAGGACGGCGGAGACTTTCTCGGGCTGCATGGGCCGGCTGATCAGGAAGCCCTGCGCGAGGTTGCAGCTGCAGTCCCGCAGGAACTGGAGCTGGCTGAGCGTCTCGACGCCCTCGGCGGCGACCTCGATGTCGAGGCCCTGCGCCATTGCGATAGCCGCCCGCACGATGCGCTGGTGACTGTCGTTCTCCTCGACATCGCTGATCAGCGACTGATCGAGCACGAAACTGTCGATGAAGCCGTTGTCGAGGGATTCGAAGGAGACATCACGCGTGCCGAAGTGGTCGAGTGAAATGCGCACGCCGAGCTTGCGCAACGCCTTGAGCGTTTCGACTTCCGACGAGCGCCGCCGCACGATGTCGCCGTCGCCGATCTCGAGCTCGATACAGCCGGGGTCGATCGCGGTGTTCTCCAGGGCTTCGCTGACGGTCTCCACCAGGCGCCGGTGCATGAGTTGTTGCGGCGAAAGATTTATCGCGAGCGACAGGTCCGGGAGCTCGAACTGGCGCTGCCAGGCCGCGAGCTGCCGGCAGCCGGTTGCGATGACCCATTCGCCCGCCGAATGAATCAGGCCGCTACTCTCGAGGATAGGCAGGAAACGCTCCGGTGCGAGCAGGCCGAACCGGGGGTGTTGCCAGCGCAGCAAGGCCTCGAGGCCGATCATCCGACCCGAGGCGAGGTCGATGCGCGGCTGGTAATGCAGCACAAACTCGTTGCGCACGAGCGCGTGGCGGAGGCCGATCTCGAGCTCCTCGCGCTGTTCGAGCTTTGCGTTCAGAGCCGACGAGTAATACTGGAAGCGGCTGCCGCCGCGTTTCTTGGCCTCGTGCATCGCCAGGTCGGCGGCCTTGATCAGGCGGTCCGGGGCGTCTCCCGAGTCGGGATGGATAGCGATGCCGATGCTCGGTGTCGCGTAGACCTCGCTGTCGCCGATATCGAATTTTTCCGACAGCACCAGCAGCAGCTTCTGGGCCGCCGCCGCCGCATTGCGGGACTCGCCGAAGTCCTCGAGGCAGACGACGAACTGGTCGCCGCCCCAGCGACCGGAAATATCACCGATGCGCAGATGCTTGCGCAGCCTGCCGGCGACGCGCCGCAGCAGCTCATCGCCCATGTCGTGGCCGAGCGCATCGTTGACGGATTTGAAGCGATCGAGGTCGATGAAGAGGACCGCCAGCGGCGAGCCCTTGCGCTGGCTCCTGCCCATCGCCCGTGCCAGCTGCTCCGTGAACAGGCTGCGGTTGGGCAGACTCGTCAGCTCGTCGTAGCGGGCCAGCTTCTGCAGCTCGCTGGTCTTCCTGGCGATGTCGGTGATATCGCGGAAAGTGATGACGCCGCCGACAAGCTCGCGGTGACCGTCGTAAAGACCCTGGCCATTGATCGACAGGATCGTGTCTGGCTGGCCGGGTACCCGATACACGGCGACCTGGTTGGCGAACTTTTCCCCGTTGCGCGCGCGCACGAGCGGCAGGTCCGCCGAGTTCCGGTAGTTCTCGCCGAACTCATTGATGCAGCAGAACATCTGGGCCCAGCCGAGGTCCGGCTGCATCCGTGGGCCGAGGCCGAGTATCGACCGCGCCGCCGGATTGACATCGAGCACGTGGCCCTCGCGATCGACGACGATAACGCCGTCGTTGATGTTCTGCAGTATCGACAGGACCGTCACATCGGTATCCGACAGGCGGGTCTGCAGGCGCTGGCGCTGGACCGCATGCTCGAAAACGCTCTCCTGGCCCTCGACAGAGATGTCATCGACGCACACGTATGCCTGCGCACCGCTGCGGACGGCTGCGATTCCGCGATGTTCACGGGCCCGGGTGGTCAGCGCCACCACGGGATGCGGTTGCAACGACTGGATGAACTCCGTTAGCGAGCGGCCTGACTGCGCGATCATGGGCCCGGCCTCGAGCAATACGAGGTCGATGATGGATGGCGCATCCGCCGGAATTTCCAGGGTCGGGGACCGGGTCAGCAGGGCGCAGTAGGGGAGAGTCTCCAGTTCACTCAGGTAATCCGTGGCAAATTCGCGGTGGCCGAGGTAAAGGATGGAATGCCCTGCCATAGTCCCTTTCTTTTTGTGCTGCCAGAGTGGCCGTTTTCGCGACGGGCCAGAGGAATCATAACAGAAATGCGTGAAATCACAGGCGCTTAAGCGGATTTTTGTTGGATTTGGGAGCGTCGTCTTTAAACCCGCCTGCCCTCTGCGCCATCAAAGGATCAGAAGACAGGGAGATTTGGCGATTGGCAGCGCTTTTGACAGCAGTGAGCAGCGGCTATAGTCCCGGGATGATTGCATCGAATGAATTGGAACGGGGCGGGGAGGCCGAGTGGATCGCGCGCGCCATGCGAGCGGACACCGGGGCCTTCGAATCGCTCTACCGGCTGCACATTGGCCGGGTCTATGGGCTCTGCCTGCGCATGACGGGTAGTGTTGCCGAGGCGGAAGACTGTGCCCAGGAGGCGTTCATCCAGGCCTGGAACAAGCTGGACCGCTTCCGTGGCGACAGCACCTTCGGTACCTGGTTGCACCGCATCGCCGTCAATGCAGTGCTCGGCAGGATGCGCAAGTCAAAGCGTGAGCACGACCGGATCCAGCTGGTTGCCGACACCGAGAAACCACCTGTAACCGAGGCGGACACAGGCGAACTGTGGGACCTGGCGGAAGCGATAGACAGGTTGCCGGAGGGCGCGAGACACGTCTTCGTGCTGTACGCGGTGTATGGCTACAGCCACGAGGAAGCCGGCGGCATGCTCGGCATTGCGCCGGGAACGAGCAAGGCACAGTTGCACAGGGCCCGCCGACTGCTGGCCCAGCAGCTGGAGGACACAAGGTTGGAATCATGAACGAAGTAGATCGCAATGACAGGATCGTGGCCGCTGCAGGCCGGCTGCCCGAGGAGATCAGCCCCGAGAGGGACCTGTGGCCGGGCATCGCGGAAACGATCGATCGTCCCCAGCGGGCGAGGTGGACGCCGATGTTCGCCCAGGCGGCCGCGGTCGTGCTGCTGGTCGGCGCGTCGTCGGGACTGACCTACCTGGCCATGCAAGACGACCCGGCACCGGCGGCGATCGTGGCGCCCGATCTCCTGTTCGAGCCCGCGTCCTACAGCGCCGGCTATGCGCTGGGCCCGGAATATCTGGAGGCTCGCAGCGAGATGAGCGCGCGCCTTGATGAGGAACTGGCCCGGCTGTCGCCGGAAGCGCGCG
>JBFFSI010000118.1:0-5852 GCA_041572475.1 Woeseiaceae bacterium | reverse complement strand
CCCGCTTTCGGTATTTTGCATGGAGCCGTTCACCGGACGCCGGCTGCGCTTTTGCTTCGCGAAGGACGACGCGACGCTGGAAGAGGCCGTGGAAAGGCTGAGTAAGCTGTAGGAGTGGCTTCAGCCGCGACCGGTGGCCATCACAGCATTGTCGCGGCTAAAGCCGCTCCCACAGAAGCCGCTCCCACAGAAGCCGCTCCTACAGTAACTGGTAGGCCAGCAGCGCGCCGACGTAACCGATGGCCGTCATGTAGGCCCAGGCGAACGCGGGCCAGCGCCAGCTGTTGGTCTCCCGGCGTATCACGGCAATGGTCGCCGCGCATTGCAGGCAGCAGGCATAGAAGATCAGGAGGCCGATCACCATCGGCAGCGTGAATACGGGCCGGCCGTCGGGCCAGGTCGCCGACCTCAGGCGCATCGACAGCGTCGCCTCATCGGCCTCGTCGCCAACCGCGTACACGGTGCCGAGG
Source organism: Woeseiaceae bacterium (assembly GCA_041572475.1). Lineage (GTDB taxonomy): Bacteria > Pseudomonadota > Gammaproteobacteria > Steroidobacterales > Woeseiaceae > UBA1847. Next base: position 5,382 of record JBFFSI010000118.1, on the reverse strand, counting down.
ACGGCCACGACGACCTCGCGCGCCGGGAAGCCGGCGATCACGGCCGACGACACGCGCCAGTCCCAGCCGAGCGGCTCGAACGCGGGCTCGACGAACTTGCCCGCCCGCCCCAGCCAGCTCTGCTCCAGCTGCACCGCCGCGGCCTGGTTGGCGTCGAGGGCCGGGTCGATATCCGTCGCGCGCGGGAAATACGCGAGCGCCCAGACGACGACGGCGACGGCGAAGATCACGGTGCCGGCACGGCGCAGGAAGATCTTGGCGCGACCGTAAAGCTGCATGGCCACCGTCTGCAGGTTCGGGCGGCGAAACTCGGGCAACATGAGTGCGAACGGCGGTTTCGGTCCCCGCAGCGCAGTCTTTTTCATCAGCAAGGCCGTCAGCACGCCCATGACGATGCCGAACAGGTACAGGCCGAACAGGACGAGCCCCTGGATGTTGAGCGGACCGACGTCCTGGGCCGGCACAAAAGCGGCGATCAGCAGCGCGTACACGGGCAGGCGCGCCGAGCAGGTCATGAACGGCGCCGCCAGTATCGTCGCGATCCGGTCGCGCCGGTTCGGTATCACGCGTGTCGCCATGATGCCCGGCACCGCGCAGGCGAAGCTCGAGATCATCGGGATGATGGACTGGCCGGATAGTCCTACCGAGCGCATCGCACGGTCCATCAGGTAGGCCGCACGCGCAAGGTAACCCGAGTCCTCGAGAAAGATGATGAACAGGAACAGGATCAGGATTTGCGGCAGGAAGATGACGACGCTGCCGACGCCGGCAATCACGCCGTCGGCCAGCAGGCTGGAGAACGGGCCGTCGCCAAACTTCGCGAAGACGGACGCACCGAGGGTTAAGGATGCGCCATCGATCAGGTCCATGATCGGCGTCGCCCAGGCAAACACGGCCTGGAATACGATGGCCATGACGAGGAACAGCCCGACCGTCCCGGGGATGGGCCGGTTTATGAATGCTTTCAGGCGGGCGCGCCAGGAGTAGAACACCGGCGCCTGCACCTGCACCTCGTCAAGCACCTCGCGGACCCAGGCATAACGCTTGCGGGCCTCCATCGCCAGCGGCGGCTCACGGCCGAACAGGTTTTCCCGCATGGCTTCGATCGCCTCGGCAGCGCCGGACCCGAGGCAGTCGAACATCGGCTGGTTCGCGGGCGTCGGCCCGTCGATGAGCAGGCGCTCGATCTCCGCGAGCTGCAGCGGCACGAGCGCGCTCTCGGCGAGCCGGCGGGCAGCAGCTGACAGCTCCGGCCAGGCCGCTGTGGGCTCCGGTGCTTCCCGCTTCGGCAACTCCACGAGGGCGTTGCGCAAGTCGTTGATTCCCTCGCCTGTCGTTGCGACGACCGGGCACAGCTCGGTGCCGCCCAGCTTCTCAGACAAGGCGTCGAGGTCGATCTTCAGGCCGCTCGACGCCGCCACGTCCCACATGGTCAGCGCAACCACCACCGGGCGCTCGAGGTCGAGCATTTGCTGCACGAGGTACAGACCCTGGTAGAGGTTGGTCGCATCGACGACGGCCAGGATCGCATCCGGCGGCTGGGTGCCCTCCATGCGCCCGAAAATGACGTCGATGGCGATCTGTTCCTCGAACGAGTGCGCGGTCAGGCCGTGGGTGCCCGGCAGGTCCACCAGTTCGATGACCTGGCCGTCTGTCTTGAGCTGACCGGTGTGGCGCTCGACGGTGACGCCGGGGTAGTTGCCGATGCGCTGACGCAGCCCGGTCAGGCGGTTGAAGAGAGTGCTTTTGCCCGAATTCGGGCCACCCACCACCGCAATGCTGGCATCCGCCGGCCGGCTTACGGAGATGTCTTTCAGGGGAATGCGTGCTTCGCGCGGTTTAGCCACCAGACCCGTTCGCAGCGACACGGAAGTGGCGCGCCTGTTCCTGGCGCAAGGAAATCCCGGTCCCGAACAGGCGGAATTCCATCGGGTCGCCGCCGATCGCCGCCCCCGCCAGCTCGACCTCGGCCCCCTCGACCAGCCCGAGGACCATCAGACGCTGCACCTGGGGATCCGTCGCGTCGACCGCGGCTATGATGCCTTTCTGGCCGCGCTTCAGGGAGGCCATCGTATTACCGTTGATGCTCATAAGTTGTAGTTTTTTCCAACGGGATTCCTGAGATTGACGCAAATGATAATAATTCGCATTTAGATATGCAATAAGGGATTCTACTTAACGAGTTAACGCGGCTAGAGGCAGTCGGGGCGGCCGATTTCCTCGGGCAGGAGCGCCTCGATGCGCTCCATCACGTCGAGCCGGTGGATCAGGTCGTGGATATAGTCCAGCCTGTCGGTCTCGAGCACGAGCACGTCGCTCATGTCGTAGGAGGCTATCCAGGCCTCGTAGAGCCGGTCGAGACGCTTCAGGTACGACAGCGGTACGTCCTGCTCCATCCTGCGCCCCCGCAGCCGGATACGCTGCCGCAAGGTCCGCATCGAGCAGCGCAGGTAGATCATCAGGTCGGGCGGCCGGATCGCGTCGAGAATCGCCTGGTAGAAACTGACGTAGGTTTCCCAGTCGCGCTTGGCGATCTTGCGCATCTGGAAAAGCGCCGTGGCGAAGATCTCCGCATCCTCGAAAATGGTCCGGTCGAGCGCCACGACGCCCGGCTGCCGGTCGAGTTCCTGGTGCAGCCGGAACTTGTTGCTGAGGAAGTAGAGCTGCGACTGGAACGCCCAGCGCTTCATGTCCTTGTAGAAATCGGCGAGGTAGGGATTGTCGTCGTTGGGCTCGTAGAACGGCGTGATCCCGTAGGTGCGTGACAGGAACTCGACCAGCGTCGATTTGCCGGATCCCATGTTGCCCGCGATAGCGATGGAACGCTTCATGAATATGCTACCTTACAGCATTGCAAAGCCGTGGAAACAGACCGTGACCGATACCCTGCCCCCCGTGCTGATCTCCGAAGCCGACATCAGGCAGCGCGTGGCGGAACTGGCCAAAAAGATATCCGCTGACTATGCCGACGCCAACGAACTCGTATTGATCGGCGTATTGAAGGGTTCTTTCATCTTCCTCGCCGACCTGTCCCGGCAACTGACGATCCCGCGGTTGATCGAGTTCATCGCCGTCTCCAGCTATGGCGCGGGCAGCACGAGCGGCGCCGTCAGGCTCGTCATGGACGTGCGCGGCAGCATCGAGGGCCGGCATGCGCTGATCGTGGAAGACATTGTCGACACGGGCAACACCCTGAGCTACCTGATCGGCATCCTCGAGTCGCACGGGCCCGCCTCGATCAGGACGGCGACGCTGTTGCACAAGTCCCATCGGGCGGAGGTCGACGTGAACATCGACTATGTCGGCTTCGAAATCGGCGACGACTGGGTCGTCGGCTACGGGCTCGACTACGGCGAGCAGAACCGGACGCTGCCGTATATCGGGACGGTTACGCCGACTGACCCGTGAGCGCCTGCAGCGGCCGAAGCCGCTCCCACGGCGCGATTCAATGATCAGCGCAGACCTCGGCCTCGATCTCGATGGTCGAGTGCCCAATCCCATAGTCTTCACGCAGCTGCGCCTTGACCCGGCGGATGATCGAGGTCGGATCGATCGGGTCGGCGTCGACGGACACGTGCATCGTCAACATGAGGTCCTGGGGCGTGAGCCCCCAGACGTGGACGTGATGGATGCTGGTCACTTCGGGGATCTGCTTGACGAGATTGGCCTGCATCTCTCCAACGTCGAGCCACTCCGGCGCGCCTTCGAGCAGGACGTGCGCGCTGCGTTTCACGAGTAGCCACGCGCTCTTGAGTATCAGGATCGCCACCGCGATCGACAGCAGCGGGTCGATCGCCATCCAGCCGGTGAAGATGATGACGATCGCGGCGACGATCGCCGCTACGGACCCCAACAGGTCACCGGCCACGTGCAACGCGGCGCCGCGGATGTTCAGGTTCTCCCTGTCGCCGCCGTGCAGGACGACGAAGGCGATGATATTGACGACGAGGCCCAGCGCCGCAACGATGAGCATGGTCCGGCCCATCACCTGCTCCGGCACGAGGAAGCGGCTCACGGCCTCGTACAGGATCCAGCCGACGATCAGCAGCAGGCTCAGCCCGTTGACGAAGGCCGCGAGAATCTGGAAACGCTGGTAGCCGTATGTCAGCCGGCCGTCCGCCGGGCGCTTGCTGACGTGAAATGCGAATGCCGCCAGCGCCAGCGCCATGGTGTCGGTGAGCATGTGCCCGGCATCGGCGAGCAGCGCGAGGGAACCGGAGATGATGCCGCCGATCACCTCGACGACCATGAACGTGCCGGTCAGGACCAGCGCGATCGTGACCCGACGCATGTTGCTGCTGTGGTGCGACTGACTCATGTGGAGGACATCCCGTCAGGTCCCCGCATCACGGGACAGGCGGTAGATCAGGATAGCTGCCCGCTTGATACCTAGCGCCATCGACGTCAGATCCAGGCTCTCGTTGGGCGTATGCCCGCCCTCGCCGATGGCGCCGAGGCCGGCCAGCGCGTCGGTATAGGGCGCCACGAAAGACACGTCTGCGGCGCCGCGCTTGAGGGGGTCCCAGATCCTCATCGGCCCGCGTCCCAGCGCCTCGTTGACGACCGACAGCTGCTCGGCGAGCCGACGGTTGCCCGCCGACGGGGCCATGGGCGGGTATCGGTCGGCAAAGCTGATCGTCGCCGACGTGTGCGGCAGGCTGTTGGCCACGATCGCGCGCATGCGCTCGCGGGTGCGTTCCAGCTGCTCCACCGAGATCGTGCGGATGCCGCCGTGCACGACGACCTTGCGCGGCACGACGTTCGTCTTGCCGAAGGTGGTGCCGCGGTTCTGCTGCGGGTCGTAACCGACGGTGGTGCCGCCCTGGATGGTCCCTGCATTGAAGGTCAGGCCGTATTCGCCGCGAACTTCGCCGTAAAAACTATTGAGGATGCGCGCTGCCTCGTTGATGGCGCCCGCACCGACATCGTCGCCGAAGATCCCCGAGGAATGCGCCTGCCTGCCGCCGACCTCGAGTGTCCAGTCCGACGAGCTGCGGCGCGCGATCGTCGCCCAGTCGTAGCCCTCGGAGTGAATGGCGCCCTCGAAACCCAGCGCGATATCGGCCCACTGGCCTGCCTCGACGAGATCCCTGCGGGCGATGGCCAGCGGCGCACCGGTCTTCTCCTCGTCACCCGTGTAAGCCACGACGACCGGGATGTCCCCGAGCGCCCCGATCGACTGCAGCGCTTTCAGCGCATAGACGATGATGACGTTGCCGGATTTCATGTCGTCGACGCCCGGGCCCTTGGCCATGCCGCCGTCGCGCTCGAAGGCCTGGAATTCGTCGTCAGCCTCGAAAACCGTGTCAAGGTGGCCGATGAGCAGGAATTTCGGGCCTGAACCGTCCTTGCGGCCGAACAGGTGGCCGGCGCGGTTGACCT
>JBFFSI010000117.1:0-5858 GCA_041572475.1 Woeseiaceae bacterium | reverse complement strand
CGACGGGTCTGCCTCGGTGTACGAACGTCTTGCGGTCCCGCCCGGCCGCTACGTGCTGGCGGCCCGATTGCGCGACTCGGCGCGAACCGAGGGCTGGGATTACATGCACACCGAGACCGTGACGTTGACCGCCGGACGCTACCTGACCGTAAAGTTCCGGGCGGAGACAGGAGGATTCGAGTTCCGATGAGCCTCATTGACTGGAAACCGGAGTACGCCGTCGGCAACGCCGCCGTCGACCACGAGCACCGCGAACTGATCGCGCTGATCAACGACGTGCATGCCGGTATCCGGGATAACGCGAGCCAGGACGACGTGGCAACGGGCCTCGGCGAAATTTACGCGCAGATTGCCGCGCATTTCGCGCTCGAGGAAAAGATCATGCAGGACGCCCGCTACCCACAGTTCGGGCCGCACAAGGCCGACCACGAGATCCTGCTGGACGAACTCAGCGAGATCATCGACGGCGTCGAGTTGGAGGGCGCATATGATGAGCATGAGTTGTCTTCGGTGCTCGATCTCTGGTTCTCGGAGCACTTTCGTACCCATGACGCGCGGTTGCACGGAAGGCTCTGATCGATCACGAGTTCGATTCGATTCGTTTACTGACAAAAGGGCCGCAGTAACGCGGCCCTTCTTTCAGTGACCTGATACCGGCCTCAGTCACGCTAGGGCAGCTGCCCGAGCGCGAATTCGGCGAGCAGGGCGTGAACCTTTTTCGTCGGGTGCAGGCCATCCCACCAGAAATACGCATCGGGGTCTTCGCAGATCGCGCCCGCGGTCACGAAGGGCGTGATGCACGCATCCGTGACGTTGGTGAAACCGAATGTTTCCGGTGAGTCCTTCAACATCGTGGTGTAGGCGAAGAAATCGACATTCGAGATATTCATAAAGAAGGGATAGCCGGCGTAGACGTCGATGATGGGCTGCAGCATTGTGTAGTTGAACATCGCGCTCGCGGCCGTCGCGCCGGGTTTGCCTTCCGGAGGCACTGCGGGCCCGGCCATGTCGGGCAGGTACGCGACCAGCACATTGTGGGCGCCGCACTCGAAGAGCGCGTAAATATTTGCGGCAATGCTGCCGAGCCAGCCCTGCATAATGGCTGCCTTCTGCGCCTCGTCAGCTGCCATCAACACATCGAGCGCATCGCGGTAGCCGGAATCGACGATGAACAACGTGCCGTCCATTCGGTTCCATGGATCGCCCGTGCAGTAGCCGTTGCTGTCCCAGAAGTCCACCTGGTCGTACAGGCTCGGCTCCATGGGGTCGGGAAGCGGATCCATGTTACGTGCGCGGGCATAGGAGAAGGCATAGTTGCCGAAGACCGGGTTACGGTAAGCGGGCTTTGCCCATTTGGTCAGCTCCATCTCCTCGGCGAGGATCTCGACCCAGGTGTGGCCATTGGTGGGACGATGCCCGCCAATGCCGTAGGTGTCGTACGAATAGGGGGGTGGGAAGAAAGGTGGGTGCGCCGTCTCACCGGTGACCGCGAAATGGTTGCCGGGATCCATGAAGCTCGCACCGAAGACAAACAGTCGGGAATAGCCGTGCTCGGTGTCCGCGAAGGCCGTTCCGGTCGCAAGTGGCAGCAGCACCAGCATGGCGACCATCATGCGTTTCAGGGTTTTCATTGCATCTCTCCATTCAGTGGCGCCGGGCGGCAATCCACCGGGACGGCCGCCCCGCACAGTTAGCGTATAAAGGCCCTCGCGGCGAAGCATGACCGGAAGCTGACCGGTTCCGGACCATTTCGATCCCAGCGCGTCGCGAGGCTGGTCCACGGCATGGCGTTCGACCGCCAAAGCCGTAAAATGGAGGGAATTCGGCGCTTGCTGGCGTCAAAACCGATGCGCGGTTCTGAGGACAGGCAGGTCATGAACCAACACCCCGTGTACCGTTTCGATGACTTCGTGGTCGATCCGGAGGCGTGGCGGCTGTCCAGGGGTGGGCGGGAGATTCATCTCAAGCCGGTGGTGCTGAAGCTCCTCATCTACCTGATTGCGAACCGCGGCCGCCTCGTGACCCGCGAGGAACTGATGGACACGGTCTGGAGCGACACGGTGATCAGCGAATCGGCGCTGACCAAAGCTGCGGCCCGGCTGCGCAAGGCGCTGGACGACGACTCTGCCACCCACCGCTACCTGGAGACCGTGCGCTCGCGCGGCTATCGCTTCGTCGCCGATGTCGAGGAGATCGGGAGCCCGGATAAGCCCGGCGAGACCCGCGCGGCAGGCGCGCGCCGCGCCATGCTGGCCGCCGCCGCGATAGTCGCGCTGATCATTGTTGCGATTTTCTGGCTTCGCGCGCCGCAGCAAGAGCAAGTTGTCCGCTCGCTCGCCGTGCTGCCGCTGCACAACCTGACCGGCGACCCGGAACAGGGCTATTACGTCGACGGGCTCCAGGACCTGCTGATCACCGAGCTTTCGCAGCTCCCCGGCTTGCGGGTCACGTCACGGCAGTCGACCAAGCGCTACCGGGACAGCCAGTTGCCCACGGCCGACATTGCGGGGGAGCTGGGGGTCGACGCCCTGGTCGAGGGCAGCCTGCTGCAAAAGGGCGGCGAGATCGAGGTGACCGTCCAGCTGATTGACGGCCGGAGCGACGCGCACCTCTGGGCGGAGCGCTACATGCGCGAGACACCCTACGTTTTCAGCCTGATTGGAGACATGGCAACTGCGATTGGTGCCGAGATCGGCGCCACGACAGTGCTACCGGGGATCGAAGATCCGACCGACGAACCCATGGACCCGATCGACCCGCGCGCCATCGACGCGTACGCCCTGGGCGCTGCGCATCTCGACCGGTTAACGAGGGGCGGAATAAGCACGGCCATCGAGCAGCTGGAGACAGCGGTCGCGATCGAACCAGGCTTCGCGCAGGCCTGGGCTCGACTGGCGGCGGCGCATGCCATGCAAGGGTTGTATGGCTTTGCACCACCGCGAGATTCTCTGGAAACAGGCCGTGCCGCTGCGGTGAGGGCGGTCGAAGCGGATGAGCAGTTCTTCGGCGGCCATTCTGCGCTCGGCTGGGCACAGCTATGGACGGGAGACTTCGAGGGCGCCTGTGAATCATTCGAGGACACGCTGCGGCTCAACCCGTCGGCCCCGGCAGCGATTCATGGTGAGGCTGATTGCCTGATGCTCGAGGGCCGCTGGGACGAAAGCATCGCCCGGCTACGCGAAATCCTGACGATCAGTCCGTTCAGCGCCATAGCCAGTGTGCCATTGCCCTACCACCTGTACGTGGCGCGGCGCTATGACGAGGCCCTTGCCGCGGCCACGGACATGCAGCTGCGGGTCCCCCGGTTTTCGATGCACTGGTTCTTTGCGGTGGTCTACTGGCAGCAGGGCCGCTTCGACGAGGCGCTCGAGGAGGAACGACTGGAACTCGAGCGGCGCGGCGACACCGTTCTCCTGGCTGCCCTCGATGAGGGCGTCGAGGCCGGCGGCCCGACCGGCGCCATGCGTGCCAAGGCCGAGGCGCTGGTTGCCCGCGCGAACGAATCCTACGCGGAACCCTTTGATATCGCGGAGAGCTTCGCCCGGGCCGGAATGGTCGACGAGACCTTGCAATGGCTGGACAAGGCCGTTGAGTATGGCTCGTACAAGATGACCTACCTCGCGTTCTGGCCCCACTTGGACCTCGTGCGCGACGATCCGCGCTACCAGGACCTGCTGGAACGCGTGTACGGCGAGAAGGCTGAGGAAATCGCTCGGGCCGCTATTCCAACCGGTTTAGGTACATCCCAGAATTGACACCGTCGCAATCGTGACGAGATCCTGCACAGGATAAAGGCAAAGCCAGCGAAAGCTGGTGACGCAAAGCCACGGGTCCTCGTCTTCCATCACGATGTTCCGTCGTGCAGGACTCAAGATCGCCGGGCTGCCACGGGTCGGACTCAAAGGGCAGGCCATGACCACCAAGATCCTCGCGTTGCTGACGCTTGCCGTTGTCCCGAACATTTCGGCGCTGGCACAAAGCGATCCAGGGTCGGACGGTCTCGTGCTGGACGAAATCATCGTAACGGCGACCAAGAGGCCCGTCGAAATGCAAGACGCACCGATTGCGCTAGCCGTTGTCAGCGGTGACAAGATCGAGGCGATGGGCATGGCAGAGCTCGAGGACCTGGCCTTGTATGTGCCCAACGTTCACGTCGCCGAGGGCGGTGTCAGCCCGCTGCTTTACATTCGCGGTGTTGGCTCCAATATGAACCCAGGCTTTGAACAGTCAGTGGGCACGTTTGTCGATGGTGTGTATTTCGGTCGTGCTGTGTACTCGCGTGCCGCATTTCTCGACCTCGAACGCGTGGAGGTCCTGAAGGGTCCTCAATCGACATTGTTCGGCAAGAACACGATTGCGGGCGCGATAAACATCACGACTGCACGGCCAACAGAGCAGTTCGAAGGCTATATCGAGGCGGCGTTCGAATCCGAGGTTGACGGTACCAGTGTCAGCGCAATCCTCTCGGGTCCATTGAGCGACACGGTACGAGTTCGTGTCGCGGCCAGGAAATCCGACGACGAGGGCTGGATGACGAACACGGCTGTCGGCGGTGTTGGCGGGCCCGAGGAAGACAACCTGGCGATACGAGGAACGTTGGAATGGGACGCGTCCGAATCTCTCGTGTTCACGCTGAAGGCTGAGCGTAACCACTATAAGTACCTGGGCCGGCCGCAGGTGATTTCCATCGCGACTCCGATGGCGACTCTCCTGTACCGGACCTTCGGCGATGCGGGTTTTTCACCGGGATTCGACTACGTTCGAAATGCCCGCACATCGGTGCAACCGGAATTCCACGATACTGACGCGAGCCTGGTGCAACTGACAGCCCTTTATGATTGGGGCAATCTCGCAGTCACGTCGATAACGGCCGTAACCGGTTATGATTATCGGGACTCCCAGGACGCCGACTACAGTGCGCTCCTGTTCCTCGAGCGCTCGCGGCTTGAAGAGCACGAGCAATTCAGTCAGGAGTTCCTGCTAACGTCGCCGGGCAGCGATGCGGTCGACTTCATCGCCGGTGTCTACTTCCAGACGGCTGACCTGATCAGTGACCGAATCACGCCGGGGCGGTTCACCGGACTGCCGCCTGTCGATGCCGGCGTACGCGCCCAGATCGATGAGGCCCTGGGCACCAACCTGCAGGCCGGGGACATCGATGCCGATCTGTTTGCGTTTTTTGAGCAGGACACCACCACGATTTCGGCGTTCGGCGAATTGACGTTCAATCTTCGCGACGATTTTCGCATCGTGACAGGCCTGCGCTATGCAAAGGACGAGAAGGAGGTCTCGAAGTCGGGTTTCCAGTGCCAGGTTGGCAGCACGACCCCGGACCCGTTCCTGGCGGTGGTCTACGGGCCGATGCTGCAGTTTGCGGGAACCTACGCGTACACGCTGGAACGTGACGAGGACCACCTGACCGGCACTGTCGGGCTGCAGTGGGATCCGAACGCAGATTCGATGCTGTACCTGAACGTAGCCAGCGGCTACAAGGCCGGCGGGTTCGACGAGGGCAATCCGCTCGGGAGCCTGGTTGACGCAGAATTCGAGGACGAGACGGTGCTCGGAGTCGAAGCGGGAGGAAAGTTCACGGTACTCGATGGCAGGGGCCGAATCAGCGCGGCCTTGTTCCACTCGACGTACAAAGACTTGCAGGTCAGCACGTTCGACGGCAATGCCGCCTTTGTCGTTGGCAACGCAGCCGAATCGGTGGTTACGGGCCTGGAAGCGGACTGGACGTTTGCCGTCACCGAGCGCCTGATCCTGTCCGGCGCCCTGGCCTTGCTGAATGCGGAATACGACAGCTTCCCCGACTCCGCCTGTACGTCGGCGCAAGTCATCGCCTGGGTCGCCGCCGG
>JBFFSI010000116.1:0-5896 GCA_041572475.1 Woeseiaceae bacterium | reverse complement strand
GTAGCGCTGCGCCCGCGTGAACACGCGTTCCATGTACGCGGGGTGCGAGACGAACCACTGGAGCTGGGCCTGGATGCGGCGGTTGTCGTCCCAGTCCAGGTCGAAGCCGTAGCGCAGGCGGGCCAGCAGGTCGTCGGCATCAGGCTCGACCGTCTCCAGCTGGTCCCAGAGGCCGTCGAGCGGCGAGATCAGCGTCAGGCTGGGGTTGTCGCCCTCGGCAGCTGCCGCGACGTTGCCGAAAGGCTGCGCCTGCGCCGTGGTGCCGGCGCCAAGTAGCAAAAAGGTGACGGTTGTGGCGCCAAGGGCACGAAATGTTTGCAATAATCGGGATTCTGTCAAAAGCATCGGGCTATCGTACCGGCCAATTGCCGCGGCGCAAGTGCAAAGCGACAAAATCGGGACGCAATACGACACGAGGCAACGAAATTGACGACAGGCACACATTTTCCGGCGTCGGTCCACGGCTGGCTCGAGACGCCCCTCGGCCGGGCCCTGCTGGCGCAGGAGAGCCGCATCGTCGAGGAGGCGTTCGACGGGATCTTCGGCGAGCAGTGCCTGCAGCTCGGCCTCTGGGGCGACCGCCAGACCTTCCTGAAGCACTCGCGCACGCAGCGCAAGTGCCTGATCGAGGAGGGAACTGCAGGAGCGGCCCATGGCCGCGATCTGGCCGTGGCCGCGACTGGCTCCGCGACATCCCCCGACACCATCGGCGAGTTCCACCGCCTGCCCGTGCAGGACAGCTCGGTGGACTGCGTGCTGTTGCCGCACGTGCTCGACTACTCGGACCGCCCGCACGCGATCCTGCGGGAGGTGGACCGCGTGCTGACCGCCCACGGGCATCTCGCGATCCTCGGTTTCAGGCCGGGCGGCCTCTGGGGCATCCGGCGTCTCGTCCGCGGCGCCGAATTGCCGCCCGAGGCGCACCAGCTGCTGCCGGAACGGCGACTGCGCGACTGGCTGCAGCTCCTGGATCTCAGGATCCACGGCATCCAGCCGTATTTCTTCCGCTGGCCCTTCCCGGGCCGGCGCGGGGGAACCTCGGAGCGCTGGGAACAGCGCGGCCGCAACTGGTGGCCGGCCTTCGCGGCTTGCTATATCCTCACGGCCCAGAAACGCGTCAGCACCATGACGCCCGTGCGGCCCGTGTGGAGCAAGCAGCCCAAGCCCGTGCCCGGTCTGGCCGGGACGACCAACCGAGTATCGAAGATACATTTTGAGCCCAAGAATTGAGATCTACACCGACGGCGCCTGCAGGGGGAATCCCGGGCCCGGCGGCTGGGGTGTCCTGCTGATTGCCGGCAGGCACCGCAAGACCCTGCACGGCGGGGAGCACGAGACCACCAACAACCGCATGGAGCTGACCGCCGCGATCGAGGCGCTGAATGCGCTGAAGGGCTCGCGCGCCGTGCGCCTGTACACCGATTCGAAGTACGTGATGCACGGCATCACCGAGTGGCTCGACAACTGGAAGGCGCGCGGCTGGAAGACCGCGGCGAAAAAGCCCGTCAAGAACCAGGACCTCTGGCAGGCGCTCGACGAGGCCCGCGGCCGCCATGACGTCGAGTGGGTGTGGGTCAAGGGCCACGCCGACAACCCGGGCAACGAGAAAGCCGACGCGCTCGCCAACCGGGGCATCGACGAACTGGCGTAGGAGCGGCCCATGGCCGCGATTAGCCCATGGCCGCGACCGTTGCTCCTACGCTATCCTTACGCGATGCGACAAATCGTCCTCGACACGGAAACCACGGGCCTGTCCACCAGCCAGGGGCACCGCGTCATCGAGATCGGCGCCATCGAGCTCGTCGACCGGCGCCTGACCGGGCGCGAGTACCACCGCTTCCTGAACCCGGAGCGCGAGATCGACGAGGGCGCGCAGGCCGTGCATGGTATCAGCCTGGCGGACCTCGAGAGCGCGCCGCGGTTCCGGGACATTGCCGAGGAACTGCTCGGGTTTCTCAAAGATGCGGAGCTCGTCATCCACAATGCCGAGTTCGACGTGGGTTTTCTCGAATACGAACTCGAACTGATGGAGCATCCGCAGCCCAGGATTTCGCATCACGCGATGGTGCTCGACACGCTCGCGCTGGCGCGCGAGCTGCACCCCGGGCAGCGCAACAGCCTCGACGCGCTGTGCAAGCGCTACGAGATCGACGCCTCGAAGCGCGACGTGCACGGCGCGCTCATCGACGCGGAGCTCCTGGCCCGGGTCTACCTGGCGATGACCGGCGGCCAGACGGCCCTGTCGCTGGATGCGGAAATCGACACCGCGCGCTCGCAGGCCGGGGCGGGCAACGGCCGCGATCGGGATGCCGCACGGGACTTCGACCTCCTCGTGCGGCGCGCCAGCGACGACGAGGCGGCCGCCCACGAGGCCTTCCTCGAGCGCATGCGGGCCAACGGCGCCTGCGTGTGGGACCCGTAGGAGCGGCCCATGGTCGCGACTATCGCGGCTCAAGCCGTCCCCACAATGTCCTTCTCGCGGCCATGGGCCGCTCCTACCCACTGACACCAGCCACCGAAAACGTCTAAAATCGCGCGTTGGCCAATTAACAGGAACACTAAATGGCACACACGATAGCCGCCGCCATGCGCGAGAACTTTCTCGGCAATTCACCGACCTGGTACAAGCAGACGATCATCGCGTTCCTGAGTTTGAACCCGATTCTCGTGACCTACGACCCGTTCATCGCGGGCTGGGTGCTGGTGATCGAGTTCATCTTCACGCTGGCGATGGCGCTCAAGTGCTACCCGCTGCAGCCCGGCGGCCTGCTCGCGGTTGAGGCTATCGTGCTCGGCCTGGCAACGCCCGAGATGGTGTTCCACGAGGCCGAGGTGAACTTCCCCGTGATCATGCTGCTGATGTTCATGGTGGCCGGCATCTACTTCCTGCGCGAGATGCTGCTGTTCACGTTCACCAAGATCCTGCTCGGCGTCCGTTCCAAGATCCTGCTGTCGCTGATGTTCTCGTTCGCGGCCGCGTTTTTGTCCGCGTTTCTCGACGCCCTGACCGTCACGGCCGTGATCATCACGGTGGCGGCCGGGTTCTTCTCGGTGTACCACAAGGTTGCCTCGGGTCTGGCCTTCGATCACGACCACGACCCGACCACCGACGACCAGGTGGTCGAGCTGCACCGCGAGGATCTCGAGAATTTCCGGGCGTTCCTGCGCAGCCTGATGATGCACGGCGCCGTCGGCACGGCGCTCGGCGGCGTCACTACGCTCGTCGGCGAGCCACAGAACCTGCTGATCGCCGAGATCATGGAATGGGAGTTCGCCGAGTTCTTCCTGCGCATGGCGCACATCTCGATGCCGGTACTCGTCGTCGGGCTCATGACCTGCGCGTTGCTCGAGATGACGGGCATCTTCGGCTACGGCACGCGGCTATCGCCCAAGGTGCGTACCGTGCTCGAGGAGTACGACCTCAACATGAGCTCGAAGCGCACGCGCAAGGAGAGCGCAACGATCGTGGTGCAGGCCGTCGTGGCCGTGATCCTGATCCTGGCTCTCGGCTTCCACCTGGCCGAGCCCGGCGTGGTCGGCCTGCTCGTAATCGTGCTGGCCACGGCCTTCAACGGCGTCACCGAGGAGCACCGGCTCGGCCACGCCTTCGAGGAGGCGCTGCCGTTCACGGCGCTGCTGGTCGTGTTTTTCTCGATCGTCGCGGTCATCCACCAGCAGCACCTGTTCACGCCGGTGATCGAGTGGGTGCTGACCTACGACGGCAAGACCCAGGAGGCGCTGTTCTACCTGGCCAACGGCTTCCTGTCGATGATCTCGGACAACGTGTTCGTCGCGACCGTCTACATCGGCCAGGTGAACGAACTGTTCCAGGCCGGCGAGCTGACGCGCGCGCAATTCGACGCGCTGGCCGTTGCGATCAACACCGGCACGAACATCCCGAGCGTGGCCACGCCGAACGGCCAGGCCGCGTTCCTGTTCCTGCTGACCTCGGCCCTGGCGCCGCTGATCCGGCTGTCGTACGGCCGGATGGTGCTCATGGCGGTGCCGTACACGATCACGATGAGCATCACGGGGCTCCTGGCCCTGTGGTACCTGCACGACTACGTGCCGGTGCACCATTGAGGTTCAGGAGCGGCCACCTCACATGATCGACTGCGATCCAGTACCGGAAAAAATCGCCCGCATGTGGTATCTAAACCGCTATGTCCTTCGATATCGATAATCTGCGCATCGGCGTGGTGGGGCTCGGCTATGTCGGGCTGCCGCTGGCCGTGGAATTCGGCCGCAAGTACCCCACCGTCGGCTTCGACATCAACGCCAGCCGCATAGCCGAACTCGAGGCCGGCCACGACGCGACGCTCGAGACCACCGGCGAGGAACTCAAGGCCGCCGAGCAGCTCAGCTACACGACCGACGCCGGCGACCTCGCGGACTGCAACTTCTACGTCGTGACGGTGCCGACCCCGATCGGGGACAGCAACCGGCCGCTCCTCACGCCGCTCAGGAAGGCCAGCGAGACGCTGGCGACGGTGCTGAAGAAGGGCGACATCGTCGTCTACGAGTCCACCGTGTACCCGGGCGCCACCGAGGAATTCTGCGTGCCCTTCCTGGAGGAGGGTTCCGGGCTGAAAATGAACCAGGACTTCTACGTCGGCTACAGCCCCGAGCGCATCAACCCGGGCGACAAGGAGCACCGGCTGCCGACGATCCTCAAGGTGACCTCCGGCTCGACCCCCGAGGCAGCCGATTTCATCGACGACATCTACAAGACCATCATCACGGCCGGCACCCACAAGGCGACGAGCCTCAAGGTGGCCGAGGCCGCCAAGGTCATCGAGAACACCCAGCGCGACGTCAATATCGCGCTGATCAACGAGCTCGCGATGATCTTCGAGCGTGTCGGCATCGACACCGAGGAGGTGCTCGAGGCGGCCGGCACCAAGTGGAACTTCCTGCCATTCCGGCCCGGGCTCGTCGGCGGCCACTGCATCGGCGTGGACCCGTACTACCTGACCTACAAGGCCGAGCAGCTCGGCTACCACCCGCAGATGATCCTCGCGGGCCGGCGCATCAACGACAGCATGGCGCAGTACGTCGTCTCGCAGATCATCAAGCGCATGCTGAGGCAGAGGATCCAGCCGCTCGACTCGCGGGCGCTGGTGATGGGGCTGACCTTCAAGGAAAACTGCCCTGACGTGCGCAACACCAAGGTTGTGGACATCGTCAGCGAGCTTGATGCCTACGGCACCCGGGTGGACGTCTGGGACCCGTGGGTCGGCAAGGCCGAGGCGAAAGAAGAGTACGGCCTCGACCTCATCGATGAGCCGCAGCAAGGGGCGTATGATGTGGTCGTGATCGCCGTGGCCCACGACCAGTTCCGTGAGCTCGGCGCTGCGGGCATCCGGGCGTTCTGCAAGGGCAACTCGATCGTCTACGACATCAAGTACGTGCTGCCGCCCGACACCGTGGACGACCGGCTGTAGGAGCGGCTGTTGGAGCGGCCCGTGGCCGCGACGATGACTCGCTGTTGGAGCGGCCCATGGCCGCGAATTGAGGACCGACTATCGTGAAAATCCTGGTCACAGGCGCCGCCGGTTTCATCGGCTTCCACACCTCGAAGCAGCTGCTCGAGCGTAGCGACACCGTCGTCGGCCTCGACAACTTCAACGACTACTATGACGTGTCGCTGAAGGAGGCGAGGGCAGCCATCCTCGGCAAGTACGACAACTTCTCGATGGCGCGCATCGACCTGGCCGACCGCGCGGCCATGGACGCGCTGTTCGCGAAAGAAAAGTTCGACAAGGTCGTGCACCTGGCCGCGCAGGCGGGTGTTCGCTATTCGCTCGAGAACCCGCACAGCTACATCGACAGCAACGTCGTCGGCACGCTGCACATCCTCGAGGGCTGCCGGCATAACGAGGTGGAACACCTCGTC
>JBFFSI010000115.1:0-5962 GCA_041572475.1 Woeseiaceae bacterium | reverse complement strand
TATGTCACCGACTGGTTCGACTGGCCCTGGTACCGGCGCTGGCCGTGGAACTGGGGCCCGAACTGGGGCACGCACATGCAGTGCGTCCTCGGCAAGTTCCAGCCGGTCACGGCCGACCAGGTGGCGGAGATCCAGGCAGTCCTGAGGTCACCGTAAAGAACGGGAGCCAGATCAGCCGGCTCGTGGGCAATGGGGCGAAAAAAATGTGACGCGTGTCACACTTTTCGGTCGAAATATGCATCTAACGGGCACCAATACTGGTCTAATCCGCCCACAGATTATCTATTCAGCCGCATTCCTGCGGAAATAACGGAGACAACAATGAAACGCTATCTGTTTGCAGTACCTGCTTTGTGCCTCGCCGCGTTCCCGGCGATGGCGGACGGCTTCAGCTACAACTATGTGCAAGCCGGCTGGGAGACCGTCGATCTCGACGTTAGCGGCGGCTCGGATGTCGACGGCGACGGTTTCGGCGTCGGCGGCTCGTTCGAGGTCGGCGACGACTTCTTCATCGGCGCGAGCTATGGCAAGGCCGACTTCGACTTCGGTGTCGACTTTACGACGCTGCAGGTCGGCTTCGGCTGGCATACCGGCCTCACCGACAACACGGATTTTGTCGCGAGCCTGTCCTACATCGAGGGTGAAGTGGATGCGCCCGGTTTCGGTTCTTTTGACGACAGCGGCTACGGCGCCTCTATCGGCGTGCGCAGCAACGTCTCGGACGCTGTCGAACTGTTCGGCGCGATTTCCTACGTCGACTACGGCGACGGCGGCGACAGCACCGGCATCGGCGGCGGCTTCTGGTACAACCTGAACGAGACCTTCTCGCTCGGAATGAACATAGCTACCGATGACGACGTGACGTCCTGGGGCGCGGGCGTGCGCGTGTACTTCAATCAGTAGTACGACGCGTCGCGTTTTCGAACAAGGCCGGGCTGCGACAGACTGCAGCCCGGCTTTTTTATTGCCTGGCGCTAATTCCGACCGGCTTCGACAACACCGTGATCGCAATTCGCGTGCCTGTTTCCGGTGGCGCCACCACCCCCTGACGCCGGCCAGCTATCTGGTCAGAAATACGCACATTTATGATGCGTATCACATTGTTTTTCCTGCGGATTATGTAGTATCTCCAGCCATATCAAAGGGCTCCTGTTCGAGTTTATTGGCGTAAGCCATTGATAAGACGGGTTTTTTGGTGAGCGCCGGGTCCTTATCCGGTGGCAATAAAGGGCAAACCCGTCGCGAGGCGGGGGCGCAAAGTACACAGGTCTCCGTGAGGAGGCGGCTGGACTGCTTCAACCACTAGAGGATAGGAAGACGATGAAACTGATGAAATGGAAACTGCTGCTGATCGCAGCCGCCGGCCTCGCCTTTTCCGGCACGGCTAACGCGCAGACGTCGCAGAACATTGACGTGACGGCATTTGTACCGAATGTCTGCATCTTCGACGCGACCTCGCAGACCACGATGGTTTTCGACCTGAGCGGTGTGGCGGCGGCAACCACGCCGTTTGACCAGGTGACGACACTCGCCTGGAGCTGTTCGACGGGCTACAACCCGGTTGTTACGATCAGCCCGGGCGCCAGCGGCGACCAGGAAAACCGCCTGTTGTTCGACGGCCCGATCCCGCTGCCTTACAACCTCTACACGGACAGCACGTTCACAACGATCTGGGGTGACGGCACCGGCACGACGGGGACGGTCTCCCTCTCCGGCATCGGCATGTCGATCGTTAACACGACCAATGTCTTCGGGCGCATACAGCTCGCAGACGCACAGGCGGCCGTCGGTGGCATCTACACTGATACGGTGTTGGTCACGATACTGCCCTGATCCTCAAGAGCGAACGAGCGATGAATACTTCAGAGCGATACAGCCGGAAGGCAGCGCTAGGCGCTGCCTTCCTTTTTTGTTTTCTTGGCGGCCCGGCGGCGGCTGCGATCGACATCTCCCCGGTCCTGGTCGAGCTGAGCGAAACGCGCGATAAAGAGGTCGTCCGTCTTACCAACTCGGGAGACACGGCCAAGTCATTCGAAGTCAGCGCCGTTGCCTGGTCGCAGTCCGAGAAAGAGCGCGAGATCTACGCGGACACCGATGAACTCCTGGCCGTGCCGCCGCTCTTCACGATCCAGCCCGGGCAGACACAGGTGGTCCGCATCGGCCTGATGCGCCGCGCCGACGAAAACCACGAACTCGCTTACCGGGTATTCTTCACCGAGCTGGCGCCGCCGGAACTCGGTGAGGACACGGCAACCGGCATCAAGATGCGCCTGCGTTTCGGCGTGCCGACTTTTGTCGCACCGCTGGCCGAGTCTTCGCCGGCCGTCGACCTCGTGAAGTTGCACTCCATCGACGGGCATACCTTCATGGAGCTCAAGAACATCGGCAACGTGCACGTCAAGGTCAACGAAGTCCGTTACCTGGCCCCGCTGGCGACGGAAAAGGCCGTGACAGAAACATCGTTCTACCTGCATGCGGGCGTGTCGGGGTACCTCCCCATCGAACTGCCCGACGAGAACGCCATTGGGACCGTGGAACTGGTGACCGATACGGCGGGAGTCCTCGAGTATGAGCTGGCGGGGCCCGAATAGGCTTTTCTGGACGCTGCTGCTCGTCGTCACGAGTCTCTCTGCGCGCGCAGACCTCCACCAGGAGATGCTGATCGTTGAAATCGAGTTCAACGGGCAGCCCTTCGGGGACGCGTTCGTTCTGACCGACGCGGCTGGCGAGTTTTACGTCGAGGCGTTCTGGCTCGAACGCTGGGAAGTCGTAACGCCGTTGCCGCAACCAAGGCAGCATGCGGGCAACGACTATTACCGGATCGGCGCGTTCGATGGCGCCACAGCGACATTGCTCATGAGCGAGATGGTACTCACCGTGACCATGCCACCTGATCACCTGCCGACCCGCGTCGTGGACCTGGCCCACCCTTCGGACCTCCTGCCGACGGCGAACATCGGCGCCTACTTGGACTACGACTGGAATTTCAGCCGTCGGGCCGGCGCCGGCAGGCAGACGTTCTTTGGCCTGTTGAACCCGGTCGCCTTCGGACCGCAGGGCAACGTCTCAGCGAACCTGCTGTATCGCAACACTTCCGGGAGCACGACGACACGGTTCGACCGAGAGCAGGACGGCATGACGGTTCTCGACCTGACTTACACGCGCGACGACCCGAACCAGCTGCGCAGCCTGCGCATCGGTGACGTCATAAGCGGTGGCGGCACGCTCGGCCGGTCGCTGCGCATAGGCGGGGTGCAGTTCGGCACCAATTTCGCGACCCGGCCGACTCTGGTTACCTACCCGCTGCCGAGCTTCTATGGCGAAACGGCTGTGCCGACCGCCCTCGACATCTACGTCAACGGGCAGCTCCGCCGCAGCGAGGATATCGCGCCAGGCAACTACATCCTCGAGGACATACCGGTCGTGAACGGCGCGGGACAGATGCAGATCGTCACCGAGGACGCCCTCGGCCGGCAGCAGACTTTCGTGCAGGACTTTTACGTCTCGACCGAGCTGCTTCGCGAAGGGCTCAACGACTATTCGTTCAGCCTCGGCGCACTCCGCGAGGCCTACGCGATCGAAAGCTTGCGCTATGGCGACATTGCGGGTTCCGCGACCTGGCGCCACGGCCTCCGCGACTACATCACCCTGGAAGGCCACCTCGAGTTCAGCGACGGCATCGCGGCCGTCACCGGCGCGGCGCTGTATCAGCCGACCTGGGGCGGCATCGTGAGTGGTGGATTCGGCCTGAGCACGGGCGACACAGGCACGGGCGGACAGTGGCTCGTGGGTTACCAGAAGTCCGGGAACCTGTTCAGCTACAACCTCAGCATTGCAGGCACAACGGACAAGTTTTCCCTGGTGGGGATCAGCGACGAACTGCCCGCCTTCGAGGCTTTCGCGAGTGGCGGCTTCAGCCTCTGGGTCCGGGGCTCGCTCGGCGCAGCGATCACGCATCAGGAATTCCGCGACAGGGCCGATCGATCCATCGTCAGCGTCAATTACTCGACGAACATAAACCGCCGACTGTCGATTGCGGCCATTGCGTCCTGGGTCAGCGCAGCGGAAAACGACCTGACCGTGGGTGTGCGCTTCTCGATGCCCTTCGGCTCGGATCACTCACTCAGCGGCGGGTTCTCGCTTAGCGAGGCCAATAACCAGGCCCAGCTCGAGGCGCGCCGTAACCTGCCCGCCGGACCAGGCTACGGCTACCACGCGTCGCTGAATCGTTCCGGCGGCACGTTCGTCGATGCCGGTGCGGTCGCACAGAACGAATACGGCACGGCCGCGGCTAACTATCGCAATTCGGACGCCGGCAGTGAATGGCAGCTCGGCTCGTCGGGCTCTGTGGCCAGGCTGGGTGGCTCGACCCACCTGACGCGCCAGGTTCGTAACGCGTTCGCGGTTGTCGATGTGGGCGGCTACGAGGGCGTGCGCGTCTATTCCGAGAACCAGGTGGTCGGCCGCACCGATGAGAACGGCCAGGTCTTCATCCCGGGCCTTCGGCCTTATGAACGCAACCAGATATCCATCGAGGTGGACGACCTGCCGTTGACCGCCCGGATCGGGAGCTTGAAGCAAGACACCACTCCCTACTACAAGAGCGGTGTCGTGGTCGAGTTCGCCGTCGTCGAAGCCCGCAACGCCGTCATTCACGTGGTGCTGCCCGACGGCACGCCGGTTAGGCAGGGCGCCGTGGCACGCGTGTTCGGACAGCAGGACTGGTCTCCCATCGGCAGCGACGGGCGCGTCTACCTGCACGGCCTTGATCACCCGTCGCAGGTGACGGTACGCTGGAACGGCTCGGTCTGCGACTTCGTCGTGCCGAAACCCGGAGGCGATGAGATGATACCCGACCTCGGCGAGTTCACCTGCCACCCCAGGGCCTATCGATGAGACGCCCCGGGATCGTGCTCTCCGCTGCCTTGCTGCTGCTACCGGGCCTCGCCAGCGGCCTGAATTGCACGATCACGCTGACACCGCTCGCCTTCGGCCTCTACCAGCCCGGTCAGATGGTGCCAGTAGACGCGGTCGCGAACATCACCGTCCGCTGCGTCGCGCAACCGGGCACTTATGAGGTGACGATCGGTCCCGGGCTCAGCGGCAACCAACTGGCGCGCACGATGCTGGCCGGGGTCGGCGAAGTCCTTAACTACAACCTGTACCGCGATGCCGCCCACACGCAGGTCTGGGGCAATGGTACTCCACCAAGCTTTACTGTCACCGGATCACGCCCAGGCGTAGGTCAGCCCACGGTCAACGTGCATCCGCTCTACGGCCGGGTGTTCGAGAGCCAGACGCCGGACCCCGGCAACTACGCCGACAACCTGCTGGTGACCGTGCTGTTCTGAGAGCGACCGCTCAGTCGTCCTCGTCCGTGTAATTCTCGAGCAGGCAGTACTTCGCGTAGTCCCTGACCTCGTCGACGGTCCACTCGCCCTTGTCTTTTTCATCGAGCTGCTCGCACCACTTCTTGCTGCCCACCTCGGGCGCGCAGCCTGCCAGCAGCAGAAACGAAGCGGTGACGATCGGTACAAATATCTTCATTGTCGGTCCTTAACCAATGACGCAGTAATTCCGACAGGCGAGTCTAGCCGATCTTCGCACTACCCCAGTAGTTGTAAGTGAGCACCCTGATGCCGGGTATGTACATGCGCTCGTCGTTCGTAATCTCGAAGCCGCCCCGTTCGATAAGGTCCGGGATGTCGCGGTTGATGTTGCAACCGCCGGAAAACCGGCGCCAGGTGCCGTTCAGGCGGTCTTGCCAGCGGCGCACATCCGCGTCGGGCGCGATGCCGTGCTCGCAGTACAACAGCCTGCCGCCGGGCTTCAGGACGCGGCGCATGCCCTCCAGCGCGACGACAGCATCGGGGATCGTGCACAGGGTATAGGTAACAAGCACCGTATCGACGCTGTCAGTCTCGAGCGGGATCTCCTCGCCGGGCAGGTCGATGAACTCGAC
>JBFFSI010000114.1:0-6065 GCA_041572475.1 Woeseiaceae bacterium | reverse complement strand
GACCGCAGCGGCGGCGCTGGCCGTCATCACGGGCGGCGAACGCGAGCCGCTGGGCGCGATCGGCATCGCCGGTATCGTTGTCTGGGCCGCGGGCATGCTCATCGAGATCATCGCGGACCGGCAGAAGTCGGCGTTCAAGGCGGACCCGGTTAACGCGGGCAAATTCATCAATACGGGCCTGTGGGCCTGGTCGCGCCACCCGAACTATTTCGGCGAAATCCTGTTGTGGACCGGCATGGCGATCGTCGCCGTACCGGTGCTGCAGGGCTGGCAGTGGGCCACCCTGATCTCCCCGGTGTTTGTTGCGTTCCTGCTGATCAAGGTCAGCGGCATCCCGTTGCTCGAGGCAAAGGCCGACAAGCTCTGGGGCGGCAACGAGGACTACGAGGCTTACAAGCGCAACACGCCGGTGCTGATCCTGAAGCCGCCCTCATCGGCCGATTGAGCGCTCGCGGCCAGGGCGAAAGCTCACGCGGCGAATTCGCCGTAGTCTTTCTCGAGCCCGGTCAGCGCCTGCTCGAAGAGCTTCTCGCCCGCCTCGGGACTGGCGAGCGACGGATTGGAACCGATGCGGCCGTCGGGGAAACGCCGCCTGTAATCCGCGGCATCGTAGATCGGACCTGTCGGCGCGATGGGCGGATCCATCTCGGCGGCCTTGATGCTGTCGGGATAAGCGTACTGGGTGAGTGACACCTCGCCGCAGGTCGCGTGACTGCCATCCGCGTCGCCGAACAGTTCCTTGCAGAGCGGCATCACACCCTCGACCTCCCACCAGTTGACCAGCTTGCAGCGCACGCGCGACTGGTCGGTCGGGGTTGAACCCATGCTCGCCTGCGCGTAAATCTCGGAGAACGCGGCCTGCGCGGTCGCGACGTTGCCGCCGTGGCCGTTCAGGAAATAGAACCGCTCGAAGCCGTGCCGGATCAGCGAGTTCACGATGTCCTGGATCACCGCAATGAGCGTCGTCGGCCTGAGCGTGATCGAGCCCGGGAACCCGAGGTGATGCTGCGCCATGCCCACCGAGATGGTCGGGGCGATGAGCGCGCCGGTCTTTTCGCCCAGCGCGACAGCCAGTGACTCCGGGCACAGCGCGTCGGTGCCAATCAGTCCGTTGGGGCCGTGCTGCTCCGTGGAGCCGATCGGCAACACGATCGCCTTGCTCTTGTGCAGGTAGGTTTCGACTTCCTGCCAGGTCGAGAACTTGAGTTCCATGAATCCTCCTCCGGTGCAGCGGTCGAGCGTAGCACCGAAACGCGGGCGCACCCAGCACGGCCAGGAACTTCGTTCATGCAGGGTTAAGAAAAACAGGGACTTGGATTCATTCTCCATTCATCGGCTGCGACCTAGGCTGGAACCATCTTCAGGATGGACTGGCCCAGGAGGACACCATGAAAACGCTCACAATCAGCCTGCTGCTGGCAGCCGGCCTCTTTTTTATCGACGTCTCGCCAGCCGCGGCACACTCGAGTGTCGAGAGGGTGCACGTCAAAAGCTACGGCAACCAGGTCCACGTGTTGCGCCACCACCAGATGCCGAACTGGCTAAGGCGCGATCATCGCTTCAGGCACTGGTACCGGCAAACGCCGCTCCGGCACTACCGCCAGATCGGCTGGAACCAGCTTTTCGAGATTTACCGCTGGGAGCGTCGTTACTTCGACAACCGTCGTTACATGGCTTATGAAGACAAGCGCCACTGGAAGGACAGGCACAAGCGCTACCGCCACGACGACTAGGCAGAGTCCTGCTTCATTCCGCCGCCCAACAAGCGCCGGGTGGCACTCGCGCGATAACGGAAAATCCGGTCCAGCTGCCGGCGGACCAGCGGTAACGCGACAACGCCTGCCGGGTAGAGCGGCAGCCGATATTCCACGCGATCGGTCATCCGCGTACCGTTCTCGCACTCGGCAAACGTGTGCAAGTGCTTCCAGCTGCTGTACGGGCCGCGGATCTGTTCGTCGATGAACCGGTCGTTCGGTTGCCACTCGACAATCCGGGTACGCCACCGGAACGGTATCCTGAAAAGCCGCAGCCGGTAGTCGATGGTCGTCCCCTCCCCGATATCAATCGGGGTCGGCGTCAGGATTTGGAAGGCGAGTTCCGGGGGCGTGATGCGTTCCAGGTTCTCTGCATTGGCGAAAAAGGCAAACACCTCGTCGACAGCCAGCGGCACTGGCGTAGTCGTTTGCAGGAGATGATGGCCATTGTGCGTCGTGCCATGCGAGATGGTGCCTTTGCTGTCGCTATCATGCATTTCGTTTTCCCGGCGGCGCCTAAGCCCGGGCTAGACCGGCTCGGCGTAATCCATCGTCTGATAACGCTGAAACTCGAGTTGCTCCGACCAGTGATCGGCCGTCAGGCCGCACTTGAGTTTAAGCGCGGCCACGAACTCGCGCGGGTCCGGCAACGCACCCCAGACCTTGGGCAAAAACGTCGCCCGCTGCACGCCTTCGACAATCACGAGTCCGTCCGTGCCCGGCCGCAGCCGCCCCAGCAGGTCTGCTTCGTCGGTCACGCTTATTGGTTCCAGGGGCGACAGCACGGAGACCTCCAGCCGGATGACGCCGAGCTCTGCCTCGCGGACGGGGCCGAAACGCGGATCGCGGAACGCTGCCTGGAATGCCGAGTAAGTCACGTCCTCCGCCAGCGGCCGAGATGCCTCCAGCCTGCCGCAGCAGCCGCGCAGCTGCCCGTCCAGGCGCAGGGTCGTGAACGTCGCCCCGGGCGCCATGAGCGCCGGGGGCACATCGCAGCGCTGAATCGGTACGGGTTCCCGGTGGACCAGGCCATACTCGATCGACTCGCGCGCAAGCCGCAGAATCTCCGCCCCCGGAAGCTCGTGTCGGTCGGGAGTCTGAACGCGTTCGGTGTCCATGGCTTGCCGAACCTACATTGACTCGGCGGCCTCCCATATTCTCGTCGACAGGCCACCGGAACGGCCGCAGACGAGGAGAGGCCGGTCGAGCTCCTCACACGCCTTCATGAACGCCTCGGCGACCTCCTGGGTAATCGATCCGAGATCGACCGGAAAATGCAGGTAGGTGATGCCGAATTCCTCGGCCGCTTTCGCGAGATCCGCCGACGCCGGCTGGTCCGCCGCTTCGTTGTCCGGCCGCGTGTTCACGATGCTGCGAACTTTCTGCCTGGCGATGAGCTGCAGGTCGGTTTCGAACAGCGGCCCGGAGGCGTAGACCTCGGGCGCCAGCTCGAGTACCCGCATCTGTAGGTAATCCTGCTTCAATTTTCCATCCTCCCGGCTGCAGAAAATTATACTGCTTGCAGCAAGCCTCCCGGCGGCTAACCCGCTGGGTCGAGATCCTCTCCGGATTCGGGCTGTTCGATGTTCGGAATCCTCTGGCGGTATACGCGCGTCAACAGCTCCTGGAACCTCGGATCGTCGCGCAGCACATCCAGATGAGGCCAGAAGGCGAGGTATGTCGTTTTGTACGAGCCATATATAACGGCCTTGTCCAGCCAGAAGAGGGCCTCGTCGATCATTTCGACCCGGGCGAAGGTCTCCGCAATATCGAAGGGTTCCGCGTAGGTGCTGTCCGCCCGGGCAACCATCGCCTCAGCCTTGGCGCGCAGGGCGCCGGTCGGTCCCGCCTCGGCGAAACCCTCTTCGAGCGCCGCCAGCAATACGGTGTCACCACGCCTCTCGAGTTCCAGTCGCTCCTCCTCCAGCGCCTCGTCGAAGCGCCCCTGCTGCCAGTAAACCATCGCAAAAAACCAGTGCATCGAGAACTGCGGAGTCCTGGCCTGCATTTCTTTCGCCGCGGTGATGGCCTCGTCAAAGCGGCGCGCCATGTACAGATGATACGTCAGCGGCCTGTTGTGCATGGCGCTGAACGGACCGACCATCAGGAGCTCGCGCGTTCGCGCAATGCTCTCGTCCATGCGCCCGGCGAACATCAGGCAGTCTGCGTCGCCGTGCAATGCATAGGGCGCCGAAGGGTTCAGGCGCAGCGCCTCGGTGAATGATTTGCAGGCGTCCCCCACGTCCCCCGTCCACAGTTTGGCCCAGCCGAGGATGGAGTGGCCTATGTAGAACCGCTCGTCCGCTTCGATCGCCTTCAACGCGGCGGCACGGGTTTTTTCGATGGACTCGCGCGGTGGCGCATAGCCATATAGCGAGAGCATTGCGTGTGCCACCGCCAGCTCGCCCCAGGCGAGCGCGAACGCCGGTTCAATTGCGACGGCTCTGTGGAACTGGTCGATGGCGAAGCGGATGCCGTCCTGCGTAAAGCGATCCATGTGCGTAAGCCCCAGGGAGTAGGCGTCGATAGCGCGCGGGTCGACCGGCCCGATGCCCTCGTCTGCCAGACCTTCAGGCCCCGTCAGCGCCGCTGCAGGACCGATCTGCGAGCCGATGGCATTCGCCACGTCCAACATCATGTCGAAGACATAAGGCGTCTCGCGAGAATACCGGTCCGCCCAGAGATGTTCATCGCTCTGACCATCTATCAGCTGGATGGTGAGTTCGATGTTCTCGCCTTTCCTCAGCAGGCTGCCCTCGACCAGGGCGTCAACACCCAGTTCCTCGGCAATGTCGGCCGTCGGCAGCTCACTATCCGCATAGCGCTTCGTTGACTGCCGGGACGTCACCCGTATCCCCCGAATCTGCGAGAGCTCCGTAATCAGCATGTCCTGCAGGCCGTCGACGTAATAGTCCTGCTCCGGGTCTCCAGTCAGGTTGCTCAAGGGAAGCACCGCCAGCGATCCGATGCTGTCAGTCTGCGTAGGGTCATCCCCGAGGCCGCGGATAAGGAGCACGACCCCGAGCGCCACGACGATGAGGGCAATGGCACCCGCGAGCATCCGGCGGGGCTTTCCGGAGGGTTGACCGGAGGATTCCGGGAGCTCGGTCTTTTCGACCTCTGCAATGAAGCGGAAACCCTGCGAATGCACGGTTTCCACGTAGCGGGGAGCGGCCGAGTCATCCTCGAGCGCCTTGCGCAGCCTGGCCACGGCCTTGCTGAGCGCGGATTCGCTGATCACCGTGTCGCCCCAGACGGTGTCCATCAGCTCCTGCCGGGTCACGAGCCGGTCTCGGTTGCCGATCAGGTAGATCAGGAGCTTCAGCACCACCGGCTCGAGATGAATCTCCTGCCCAGCCCGAGTAAGCCGCCAGGTCTCGGGATCGACCACGAAGTCATCGAAACGGTAGAAAAGATGTTGGCCCATGAATAACCAGTATTTTACGTGTTCAGCGGTCGAACGACACATCCGAAACAGGCCCGGCCGGGCGCACGAATTGGCCTCGTCCCGATATCGTCAAAACATCGTCAAGGCTTCGTCAAGCCGTCTGGCGGCAGGCTTTGTACGCTTTCTCTGTGGTCGGAAGACCTGTTCAATCCGCGGAGGAAGCAAGCATGAAGATTCTGTTAACAATATTGATCAGTCTGTTTGCGCTGTCAGCGCAGGCGCAGACCACTTTCGAGCATTTCACCGCCCACGACGAATGGCCGGCACTGAGTGAATTTGGGAACATCATCGTGCCCGGGGACTTCTATTGTACTGGCGGCGGGGAGCCGATTGACCTGTTCGCATGCGCAGGCGGTAAAGGGATCCACATCCGGAGCACGCAGATGATCAGCGATCTGAGCAGCTTCAATCCAGTGGACCCACGTATCGACGGCATCGTGTGGTTCGATATCGCCGCTAACTGGGACTCGGACTATACCGGCCCGGTAATCGGTAACTGGAGCATCGACCCGGCCGTCTACCTCGACGATCCGGCGACTTACTGGGAGGGCACCTACGTCGGTAAACGGGAGATCGTGCCCGATCCCACACTGCCAGAGGGCGTCCAGAAGTGGGTGACCACGTTGAAACTGGAAGGTTACGGCATGGGCGCCCTGGACGGGCAGCAGATGAAAGCGACTGAAGTGATCACGACATTCAGTCAGCTCCCAATGCCCTGGGAACTCTTGGGACTGGATCCCGCCGGCCCTGAGGGCGTGGCGGAGATCACGATCATCACGGAGGATTGAGTGCGGACTGAAGACACGCCAAGCTTGGGGGAGCGCCCGGAGTCCGTGGCGTTCCCCTTCGGTCGGTAGATCCTG
>JBFFSI010000113.1:0-6130 GCA_041572475.1 Woeseiaceae bacterium | reverse complement strand
TGGGGTATCCCGTTCGAGACGACGAGTTCGGAGAAGGCCGATATTTTCCTGCGGGCGCACGAGGAAATCCTTGCGCCGCTCGAGGGTCAGCTGATCGGCCCCTACGTGTTCTTCTGGGGCCAGAAGCAGGAGCGAACGCCGACCTGGTTCGGTCTGTTCACCGAGGACGGCAGGGAAACCGAGGTCGTCGACGTGATGCATTACATCTGGACCGGCGAATGGCCCACGAAACGCACGCCGCGGGTCGAGGCGATGCGGCTGGACGGCAAGGGTGACAGGAAGAGCGTGGTCGTGGCGACCGGCGAGACGTACTCGGCAGAACTCGATGCCGCCGACCCCGAAGGGAGTCCGCTTAGCTACTGGTGGGAGCTCAAGCGCGAAAGTGGCGCCACGAGCGAAGGCGGCGACTACGAGGCGCCGATCGCCAACATGGAGGGTTACCTCGCACAGGACGCTTCGCAAGCGACGCTGACCGCACCGCCGCCGGGGAAATACCGGCTGTTCGCCTATGCGGCCGACGACCAGGGGCACGTGGCGCACGCCAATATTCCGTTCCGTGTCGAGGGTGAGTTCCGGCAGCCGGCAGACGCGTTGTTGAACGGCGAGGTCATGGCCCTTGCCTACTCGGGCTACCGCGAAGGGCAGCACCCGAACCGGGGCAACGGTGCCGTGAACCCGAGCGACGACCAGGTTCTCGAGGACCTGGAGATCCTTGTCGCCCATGGCTTCAAGCTCGTGCGAATGTACGATGCACAGGACAACACGCGCAGAACGCTGGAACTCATTCGGGAACACGACTTCCCGATCAAGGTTCTGCTCGGGATATGGCTGAAAGCGGAATTCAGTAATCACCTCGGCTGCCCCTGGCTGACAGAACCCATACCGGAAGAGCAGTTGCTGGCGAACACGGCAGAGAATGCTGTCGAAGTGCAGCGCGGCATCGAGCTGGCGAACGAATTCCAGGACATCGTCACCGCGGTCAATGTCGGTAACGAAGCGCTTGTCGATTGGAACGACCACATGGTGCCGCTCGACCGGGTCATCGCCTACGTGCGGCAGGTCAAGGCCGCGATCGATCAGCCGGTTACCGTGGCCGACAACTACGAATGGTGGAAACGTGACGGCGCGCCACTGGCCGCGGAACTCGATTTCATCGGTGTGCACACCTACCCGGTGTGGGAAGACAAGTCGATTGAAGAAGCGATGGCTTACACGATCGAGAATATCGAAGGTGTGCGCGACGCGCTGCCGGGAATACCCATTGCCATCCTCGAGGCGGGCTGGGCGACGTCGGCTACCGAATTCGGGGAGCGGGCCAACGAGGCCGACCAGGCCCGTTATTTCGCCGACATGAAGGCATGGGCGGCCGCAACCAATACCACGGTATTCTTCTTCGAGGCTTTCGATGAGCCGTGGAAGGGCGACTGGAGAGACCCGCTCGGGGCCGAGAAGCATTGGGGCCTGTTCTTCGTCGATCGAACGCCCAAGCTCGTATTCCGGCAAGCGTCGGAAGATGCCGCTCATTGAGCGACTCGCTAGCCTGAACACAGCCCAAGGCTCGGCCGCGTGATGCTTCGTATACACTACTCTCTCCCGCTGCGAGTCGGGCAGAGTCTTCGTTAGGGTCACGCAGTTATGTTGGAGTCTTCCAGCCCAATAAAGGAATGGCGAGACGTCGATCTCGAGACCTTCCAGGCGGAGATCGTTCCGCGCAATCAGCCGGCGGTCCTGAGATCGGTCGTGAAGGACTGGCCAGCGGTCGACGAGGGGCTCAGGTCACCCGAGCACATCTGCAAGTACATCAAGCAGTTCGACACCGAGAAGAAAGCGAATGCGACCGTCGGCAGTCCCGCCATCGAGGGCCGATTCTTCTACCAGGACGACCTGCGGGGTTTCAATTTCGACCGCAAGCTCGTAACGGTCAGCACCGCGCTCGACAACCTGGCGGCCATGGTCGATCAGGCGGATACGCCGGCGATCTCGATGCAGGCCATCCCGGTGGCCGATGTCCTGCCCGGCTTCGAGAACGAGAATGTCCTGCCTCTCGTCGATGCTGCGCTGGCCCCGAGAATGTGGTTGGGCAACCGGGCGATGACGGCGGCGCATTACGATATCTACACCAACATCGCCTGCGTGGTCGCCGGCCGCCGGCGCTTCACGCTGTTCCCGCCCGAGCAGGTCGCCAACCTCTACATCGGCCCGCTGCTGATGACGCCCGGAGGCTCCCCGATCAGCATGGTCGATCTCCGACAGCCCGACTTGTCCCGCTACCCGCGATTCGAGCAGGCGCTGGCCGTGTCCCAGCAGGCCGAGCTGGAGCCCGGCGATGCGATCTACATTCCCATCCTCTGGTGGCACGCGGTGGAGTCTCTGAGCGGGCTCAACGTACTACTGAACTACTGGTGGAATGACGCAAAGACGGCCGCGGACTCGCCATTTCATAGTTTGCTGGCGAGCATGCTGTCGATAGCGGAGCTTCCTGCCGAGCAACGCGAGACCTGGCGAGTCTTCTTCGACTATTTCGTGTTTCAGACGGGCGGCGATCCCGCAGCCCACTTGCCCGACGACATCGAGGACGTGCTGGGCTCCCTCACACCGGAAAAGCGCAGGCAACTGAGGGCCTGGCTCTCACAACAGCTGCTGGCGTAGGCCGGCGGCATCAATCAGGGATCGGGCTGATGCACGACCAGGAACTGGTTGGGCTGCACATTCCTGATTTCGCCCACTGAGCCATCGAGACCGGGCCAGACGATCCGGACGCTATCGACGAGCTCGCTGTCACCCAGTCCGAAATGAGCCTCCACGGGGTTCTGCGAAATGTAATTGTTGCCGAGCTGCAATTCTCTCATCTGCTCCCGGCCGTCGGCGGAGACGATGATTCTGGCGCCGACGGCGTGCGGATTATCGCGGGTTCCCCGCAAACGAATATTCAGGAAGTTGTTGCCATCGGCAAAACTGTTGTTGCGGTACAGGGACGGGGCTTCCCCGCTGTTTGCGATCAGCATGTCCAGGTCGCCGTCGCGGTCATAGTCGTAACACGCCAGGCCGCGGCCCATCGCCGTGTGCGTCATGCCCAGCTCGGCGGCACGATCCGTAAACGTACCGTCGCCGTTGTTAACGTACAGAAACGCAGGATCGTCGTTGAAGGCCTCGTAACTCCTGCTGTCCGACTGCTGCTGGGTCATGCCGTCGAAACCATTGACGATGAACAGGTCCAGGTCGCCGTCGTTGTCGAAATCGGCGAGGCAGGTTCCCCAGCCCCAGTAACCCTGCCGGACACCGGCAAAATCGGTGACGTTCGAGAAATTACCCGCGCCATCGTTCTGGTAGAGACGGTTGCCGTTGAACAGGCCAATAACCAGGAATTCCTCCCGGGTGTCCCCGATGGCAGAGACGAACCAGTCCAGGTCACCATCATTATCGTAGTCGGCGACCGCGGCCCCCATGCCGGCGCGATCATCGACCAGGTCAGGTGTCGTATCAACGAAGCCCGAGCCGCCGTTGTTGATCAACACCTGGCTGGTATTGAAATCCGAGGCGAGCAGGATGTCCGGGTATCGATCGTCGTTGAAGTCGGCGAAGATCGGCGTAAACGAGTATTCCTTATCCACGGGCAGGTCTTCGCCGGTCTCGTCGGCAGGAAAGCGGCCGATATCGGCGATGTTGCTGACATCGACGAAGGTGCCGTCACCCAGGTTCTGCCAGAGGAACTCCCAGCGATCCTGATTGGTATAGGGCTGCCAGTGCGCGACGAAGAGGTCGAGGTCTCCGTCGACATCGTAATCGCCGGCCGCGATGGAAAGCGAAGGTTTGGTCAGCGTTATCCCGGTGGTGTTCGTGATGTCCGAGAACGTGCCGTCGCCGTTATTGCCGAAGATCTGCAAATGGGTAGGACTTTCCTGTACGGACACGAGGTCGGGCAGGCGATCGCGATTCACATCGAAGAAGACGGCGCCATTGTCGACCGAGCCGGTACTGATGCCGGCTTGCTGGGTGACATCTGCGAAACTGCTGTCGGCCTGCAGGCTGAACAGCCGTCCCCGGCTGTTGCGCCCCTGGGTGACGTAAACATCCAGGCGCCCGTCCGCATTGTAGTCGCTGACCGCCACTCCCCCGGAAACGCGCGACGTGGTGCTGTCGTCGGGCGAGATGGCCGTCGCGTAACATAACCCGGCATTCTTCGTGATGTCCGTGAATACGGCCAGGGCATCGGTTTCGACATCATCGCAGCCGTAGGTAATGCCGATGGCCTGCTGGGGAACCGGTGCCGTCTGCTCGACCACCAGGGAACCCGTGTCCATTTGCGGGGGTGGCGGCGGGGGTGAAGCAGAGGATGGCGGCGTTGATGCGCCAGAGTCGGAGGATCCTCCCCCTCCACAGGCACTGCCCACGAAAGCGATCAGTGCGACGAACAGGAACCGCAGGGTTCGGTAAGACACCCTCAGATTTGGCACAGGAACATCCTCGAAAAGTCAGCCTTGGAACATCAGCCTGTCGATGGTCCAAGAAAATGACAGCGCTGTCAAATTTTGCTGGACAGTGTGCCCGTGACGACCAGGACAGCGAACATCGTATACTGAATTCATCTGCTACCGACCCGGTGATTAAGGAAAGTGCCCCGAACTTTCAGAAGGAACGGCCCCGTGTGCTTGTGCGTGTTGCTCTGCGGATGCGGTGGCAGTTCGGGCGGCCCCGGCGGTGACGCCAACGCTCCGACGGACACCGTTATCACGGGGCTCACGGTCAGTGCGGTCGGCGCCCATTCCGCGACCTTGTCCTTCTCGACGTCACAGGCAGTGGGCGCGGACGTAAGCGTCTGGCTCGACACTGATGACGCCACGGTGCCACCGTTGATGATGCTCACCTCACCGAGTGCCGCCAGCCACTCCGTCGAGCTGGATTCGCTTTGGTCGACCTCGCCCTGGCGCGTGGAGGTAACGGCGGGTAACGCGGTTGCGAGTACGACATTCACCACGGCAGATCCATCGTGGCCGGCAGTCTGTCGCAGCGGCGCCCTGGTATTGCCGGTCGACGGCGCCGGTAGCTGGTCGACCTATACCGACGACAACGGCAGCATCGAGATCGAGGCTTCGCCTGGCTGCGAGGGCGCCGGTGGCGGCGCCCGGTTCACCTTCGATCTCGGTGACGGCGAGTGGGTGGTCGCTGCCAGTAATGATGGGTTCGTTGCGCCGCTGGACCTGAGCGCATACAGCCATTTGTGGGTTCCAATGCGCGGTACGCCTGGCGTGCCGGTCGCCTTCGAAATCAAGCTCAGGGACAGTTCCGGGGCGCTGTCCGTTGCCCGCATTGACGGCGGTACCGGTGTACCCGTGTGGCGGAGCTGGGCAGTGGACAAACGCGAGTTCCTGCCGCAATTCGGAACCCTGGACTTCTCCGACATTACGGCGCTGGAGTTTGCCTTTTCCTGGCCGTCGACCTGGGGCGGTCCCCGCAGCGGCACGGTCGAGGTAGGACATCCCTCGGTCTGGAGCCTGGCGGCAGAGCAGCCCCAGGTCACCGGCTTCGAGCGTATTCCCCGGAACGAGGCGGCGATGGCCGCGATTGCCGCTGACCTGCTGTCGCGGCAACGGCCGCACGGGTTCCTGCCTGCCTGGTTCGAACTGGCCCCCAACTGGCATCTCTATGCCAACGCGATGGCCCTGATCGTGTTTGCCCTGGAGTACGAACGCACCGCCGGCGTCGCCGGATCCTCATCAGACGACTATCTGAACGCTGCCTACCTCGCCGCCGACCGTCTCGTGGAACTGCAGCAGCTCAGCGCGCGCAACGGTGCCTGGGACGACAGCTTCCGGGAAGTGAACGGCACGCTGGAACTTTATCCGAGTGGTTCGCGGCAAGTATGGGTGGGCTCGACCGCCTGGGCCGGCATCGCACTGATCATCGCGCGGGACCTGTTACCCGACGGCGGCCGGTACGAGGCGGCGATCGCCGCCGCCGCGCAGTTCTATGCCGACGAGCAGAGTTGCCGCACCACGGCAGGACTCCCTGCCGGCTCCGTCACGGAAGGCACCGAAGGCAATATCAGCAGCCACCTGTTCCTGGCGGCGGCCGCGGAGCGCGGCCTGACCGACGCCAC
Organism: Woeseiaceae bacterium; assembly: GCA_041572475.1. Classification (GTDB taxonomy): domain Bacteria; phylum Pseudomonadota; class Gammaproteobacteria; order Steroidobacterales; family Woeseiaceae; genus UBA1847. The sequence continues at coordinate 33 of JBFFSI010000113.1, read as the reverse complement.
TGTTGCTGCAGGTTTGGCCGGCTTCATCGCGGC
>JBFFSI010000112.1:0-6660 GCA_041572475.1 Woeseiaceae bacterium | reverse complement strand
TCGTGGATGGCTGTCACAAGCCCGAGTTCGAGAGCCTCCCGGGCGTCGACGATGCGGCCGGACCAGGCAAGTTCCTTGACCTTGTCGAGGGGCACGATGTCGCGCAGGGTCGTGCTGATCGCGAGGTCCGGTATAAGGCCCCACTTGATCTCCATGATCGAGAAACGCGAGCCGGGGCTCGCAAACCGCAGGTCTGCGCCGAGCGCGATCTGCAGACCGCCTCCGAATGCGACGCCGTTGATGGCGCAGATGACGGGGCTGTTAAGTTCGCGCCAGACATAGGCGGCTCGCTGAAAGACATTGGCCGGCGACGGCGCCACGGGCGCCATCATCGACGGGTCGATGGCGCCACCCGATTGCTCGAAGACGCTGGTATCGATCCCGGAGCAGAAGTTGTCCCCCGCGCCTGCGAGGACGACCGCGCGGACGGAACGATTCGCCTTGAGCTCTTCGCCCGCCTCGCCGAGCGCCGAGAACATGTCGAGGTCGATCGCGTTGTGCTTGTCGGGCCGGTTCAGCATAACCGTGGCCACGTGGGCGTCGACGGAGATTGTCAGCACGTCACTCATGGGTCGTTCCTTTGTCATTAATCCAGCAGCGTGCACTTGCCGTAACGAAGGACGAGGCTGTCGCGCTCGACGGCCTTGCACTTGAAGGACACGATATTACCGTCCTGCCACATATCGGTTCGCAGGGTATCGCCAGGCAGCACCGGCGCCGAGAACCGTGCATCGAAGCCGGTAATCAGCGTCGGGTCATAGTCGCAGATCGTTTTCAGGATCGCATGGCAGGCCACGCCGAGCGTGCACAAACCGTGCAGGATCGGCCGCGGGAACCCCGCGGCACGGGCCGTCGCCGGATCGGCATGCAGCGGGTTGAGGTCGCCGTTGAGCCGGAACAACAGTGCCTGGTCGGCACGCGTCGAGAGTTCGCAACTCATGTCCGGTGGCCGCCGCGGCGCCCGGTGCGGTGCCGGGCCCTTGCCGGGCTCGCCGCCAAATCCACCATCGCCGCGGGCGATGACGGTGCTGCCGACGCCGAACAGCGCCGTATCGTCTTTCGCCAGGCGGCCCTCCGCTTCCAGCAGTATCATCGCGCCGCGCGATGGCCCGAGATCGTAAACATCGGTGACACGCTTGCTGATCACGACCCTCGCGGCCGGCGGCAAAGGGCGAAACAGTGTCAGGCGCTGCTCCGCGTGCAGCACCTGCGTGTAATCCCAGCCCAGGTTGGCAGGAATCAGGTCTGGCACGAGCACCGTTGCCATCGTCGGCAGCGTTCGCAGGAGCTGACCGTCTTCGTAAACGAAACTAAGCTCCTTGCGATCGACGGGATTGCGGCCGAGGCCGACGCTCTGCGCGTACAGCATCGTATCGGCCCCGCCATAGGCGTGCTCGAGGTCCACCGCTGATGCTGCGATCAGCTGCTTGTAATTCAGTGCCATCGTCCTTCTTGAATGCTTGCGCCGCTAGTCCCGCTGCGCGTAGTCCCACCCCAGGCTGGCCAGCGGCATGACTGCCCCCGCTGCCTGCGCGGCATGCGCACTCGCAGCGGTGCCGTCCCGTACCCGACCCGCGATGCCCTGCAGTATGGCCGCCAGGCGAAAAAAATTGAACGCCGAGTAGAAATCCCGGTGCTCGATGCCGCCGCTGCGGCCCGTCCTCTGGCAATACCGCGCCGTGTAGCTTTCCTCGTCGGGTATGCCCAGGGCCTCGAGGTCCTTGCCCAGCAACCCGGTAGAACCGATGCCGATTTCCGGCATCTGCCACGCCATCAGGTGGTAGGTGAGGTCCGCGAGCGGGTGGCCGATCGTGGACAGCTCCCAGTCCAGCACCGCGATAACGCGCGGTTCTTCGGGGTGCACGACCAGGTTGTCGAGACGAAAGTCGCCATGCACGACGCTGGCCGAATCATCGTCGGGCACGTGGCCTGGCAGCCAGTCGATCAGGCGATCCATGGGCTTGATTGTCGCGGTCTCTGAGGCCCGGTACTGCCGTGTCCAGCGCGCGATCTGCCGCGCAAAATAATTTCCGGGCTTGCCATAGTCGTCGAGGCCGAGCGCCGCGTAGTCGAAGGAATGCAGCCGCGCGAGCGTCCTGTTGATGTCGTCATAGAGCGCCTCCCTGGCATCGGACGCCATGCCCGGCAGATCGAGCTCCCAGAATATCCGCCCGTCCACGCACTCCATAATGTAGAACATCGTCCCGATGACCTCGTCATCCTCGCACAGGACACAGGGCCGCGGCACCGGGAAGTCAGCAGCATACAGCGCGCTGATGACGCGGTACTCGCGATCGACGGCGTGTGCCGACTCGAGGAGCTTGCCGGGGGGCTTGCGGCGCAGGACGTAGTTACCCGATTCGGCCTCGAGCAGGTAGGTCGGATTGGACTGGCCGCCCTTGAACTCGCTCACGGCCAGGGGACCTCGAAAGCTCTCGACGTGCGAGGCCATGTAGCCCTCGAGCATTTCGACATCGAAACGGTGCGCCTCGCGCACCTCACGGGTCCCGCTGTTCTGCTCCTGCCTGTCGCTCACATGCGGAATATACCGTAAGGCGCCTCGCCGTCGCTTGGCCGATTCATGGCGGCCGACAAACTCAGTGACAGGACCCTGCGCGTGTCGACCGGATCGATGACGCCATCGTCCCAAAGCCGGGCGCTGGCGTAATAAGGATGCCCCTGGGTTTCGTACTGCTCGCGGATACCGGTCTCGAAGCTCGCCTGTTCTTCCTCCGGCCAGGTATCACCGCGCGCCTCGAGGCCGTCGCGCCGCACTGTCGAGAGCACCATCGAGGCCTGTTCGCCGCCCATCACCGAGATACGCGCGTTGGGCCACATCCACAGGAACCGCGGGCCATAGGCACGGCCGCACATGGCGTAGTTGCCCGCGCCGAAGGAGCCGCCGATGACGACGGTGAACTTGGGCACCGTCGCGGTCGCGACGGCATTGACCATCTTCGCGCCGTCCTTGGCGATGCCCGCATGTTCGACGCGCTTGCCCACCATGAATCCGGTGATGTTCTGCAGGAACAAGAGAGGGATGCCGCGGCGGTTGCAAAGCTGCACGAAATGCGCGCCCTTTTGCGCGGACTCCATGAACAGGATGCCGTTGTTGGCCACGATTCCCACCGGGCAGCCGTCGATGTGCGCGAAACCGCAGACCAGTGTCGACCCATAGAGCTTCTTGAATTCCTGGAATTCGGAGGCGTCGACGATGCGGGCGATGATCTCGCGCACGTCATAGGGATACCGGTACTCACGCGAGACGATGCCGTAGATCTCATCGGCGGGATACGCCGGTTCGGCGGGCTCGCGCAAGGCCAGGCTCGTCTGCTTGCGGATATTCAGGTTGCTGACTATTTCCCTCGCGATCATCAGTGCATGGGTGTCGTCGTCGGCCAGGTGGTCCGTGACCCCGGAAATACGTGAGTGGACACTGCCGCCACCGAGTTCCTCGGCGTCGACCACTTCGCCTGTCGCGGCCTTCACGAGGGGCGGACCACCGAGAAAGATGGTTCCCTGGTTACGGACGATGATAGCTTCGTCGCACATGGCCGGGACATAGGCCCCGCCCGCAGTGCAGGAGCCCATCACGACTGCGATCTGCGGGATGCGCATTGCCGACAGGCGCGCCTGGTTGTAGAAGATGCGCCCGAAGTGGTCCCGGTCGGGGAAGACCTCGTCCTGCCGCGGCAGGAAGGCCCCACCCGAATCCACCATGTAAATGCACGGCAGGCGATTCTGCTCCGCGATTTCCTGCGCACGCAGGTGCTTCTTGACGGTCAACGGGTAGTAGGTGCCACCTTTCACCGTCGCGTCGTTGGCGACGATCATGCATTCCACGCCGTTGACGCGACCGATACCGGTGATGATGCCGGCCGCCGGGACGTCATCTTCGTAAACGTCGTACGCGGCCAGCTGGCCGACCTCGAGGAACGGCGACTCATCATCCAGCAGCGTCGCAATGCGATCGCGCGGCAGCAGCTTGCCGCGCACCAGGTGGCGCTCCCGCGAGCGTGCCGGGCCACCGGTCGACACCCTCTCGCTCAGTGCTCGGAGGTCCTCGGCCAGCGCCACGTTGTGATCCGCATTTTCGCGGTAATCCTCGGAGTCGCGATCAATCTTGGTTTCAATTCGTGGCATTGAATAACTCGCGGCCGATCAGCATGCGCCTGATTTCGCTGGTACCCGCACCGATCTCGTACAGTTTCGCGTCGCGCAGCAGGCGGCCGGTCGGGTATTCGTTGATATAGCCGTTCCCGCCGAGGGCCTGTATCGCCTCGAGCGCCATTCCTGTTGCCTTCTCCGCAGCCAGCAGGATACAGGCTGCCGCGTCGAAACGGGTAGTCTGCCCGCGGTCGCAGGCTGCCGCGACGGTATAGACGTACGCCCTGCAGCTGTTCATGCTGGCGTACATGTCCGCGATCTTGCCCTGCATCAGCTGGAACTCGCCGATCGGTGTGCCGAACTGCTTGCGATCGTGAACATACGGTATGACGGCGTCCATGCACGCACGCATGATGCCCAGCGGCCCGCCCGCCAGCACCACACGCTCGTAGTCCAGCCCGCTCATCAGTATTGCCGCGCCCTTGCCCTCCTCGGCCAGGCGGTTGGCGGCCGGCACGCGACAATCTTCGAAGAGCACTTCGCTCGTATCCGAGCCCCGCATGCCCAGCTTGTCCAGCTTCTGCGGCGTCGATAACCCCGTGGTCCCGTGCTCGATGACAAAAGCACTCAGCTTACGGCTGCCGGCCTCGGGGTCGGTGACGGCATAGACAATCATGACGTCGGCGCTCGGTGCATTCGTGATCCACATCTTGGAACCGTTGAGCACGTAGGTGTCGCCGTCGCGGATAGCGGTCGTGCGCATGCCCATGACGTCCGAGCCCGCGCCGGCTTCGCTTATTGCCAGCGCGCCGATGTGCTCGCCGGAGACCAGCCGGGGCAGGTAGGCCTGTTTCTGCGTATCACTGCCCCAGCGATACAGCTGGTTGACACACAGGTTCGAATGGGCGCCGTAGGAGAGACCGACTGACGCCGACGCCCGGCTGATCTCCTCCATTGCGACGACGTGAGCCAGGTAGCCGAGACCGGAGCCGCCGTACTCTTCGTCGACGGTAATGCCGAGCAGCCCGAGATCACCGAGTTCGGGCCACAGGTCCGCAGGAAACTCGTTACTGGCATCGATCTGGGCCGCGCGCGGCGCGATCCGGTCGGCGGCGAAAGCCGCCACGGATTCACGCAACAGCTCGATGTCCTCGCCAAGCCCGAAATCAAAATCGAAATTCAACATAGTTTCACCTGTAAATCAGGCACTTATTGTCAGCGATGCAGCGGCCCGGCTGAATACCATATGGCAGGTATCAGTCCCCGGAGAGTTCCTCGATAAACCGGGAAAACAGTTCGTACTGCGAGCTGATACCCAGCTTGGCGAACAGGTTGCGCTTGTGGACCATCACGGTGCCCGGCGCGATGCCGAGTTCGCGCGCAGCCGATTTGACCGAGTGGCCGCGCAACAGCAGCTGGGTGATTTCGCGCTCCCTGTCGGTAAGCACCGACGCGCCGAAGGTGTCGAAGCAATGCGTGAGCTGCCGGTGCACATTGCCATCGCGACCCCGCGCGCCCTGCTCTGTCTCCCAGTGGTCCCAGACGTTCTGCATCGCCGCCCGCACGACAGGCTCGATCGATCTCAGGCGCCTGAGCTCCGCCTTCGCGAACATCTTCTCGCGCCGGCCCACGACGAGAACGAGCGTACTCCCGCCGCCTACCTCGACGAGGAAGTCCATCTCGTCGAGCAGGTGCGTGCGCTCGCAGTATTGCCGGTAGTACTCGCTCGAGCGAAACCGGTCGGGGGACTGGTCGCGAAACCTGCACAAGGCCGGCTTGTGTTTGCTGAGCGCCAGCTCATAGAGCGGGTCCAGCAGGTAGGGGCCTGCGAGGTAGCGATCGAGGTAATGCCGTGCCCCGGCCGGCTCGATCGTATGGTGCAGCACCTCCGGAGGCGCATCCTCGTGAAATGCGAGCAGGCAGGTGCCCTCGTGCGTGACCACGAAACCGATGGCATCGACCAGGGCATCAGAGAGTAACCCGGAGTCCGCGCCCCGCAGCAGGCGCGACATGATTGCATGCCATTCGGGGGCGTCGAAACCCGATTTCACGGCTGGTACAGGGCGGCAGCCGAGCCGCCAGGATCCTCGATGACGCAGAAGCGCCCTCCCGCAAGGCCTCTGGGCGTCACGAGCACCTTGCCGCCGTTGCTCTCGCAGGCTGCCGCACTGGCATCGACATCGGCAACGGTGATGTAGATGAGCCATCCCGGCGGCAGTTCGGCGTTGCTGCCCCGAGCATGGCATATCCCGGCCACGCAATCCCCGGCTTCCGTGGCCAGCATGGAATAGTCGTCGTAGTCGCCCATGGACACATCTTGTGAACCCCAGCCGACCACAGACTTGTAGAAATCCCGAACCCGGGCAGCATCTCCCGTCGTCATGTCGATCCAGCCGATCCTGCCGACACCACTCTCGTCACTCATCGCTGCCCCTCGCGCAAAATTGCCTGCTAAAAAGACGTCAGGAAAGACGCCGCGTTGCCGCCGATCGGCCCCGTTCCAGCGCGCGCTGCGGCCAGGTAGTCCGCACCCTTGGGATAGCCCTGCGGCTG
>JBFFSI010000111.1:0-6784 GCA_041572475.1 Woeseiaceae bacterium | reverse complement strand
TCGTCGATGTCCGCTTCCTCGAAGTTGTAGCGGGACTGCTCGACCTCGTTCTGGTGATAGACGTCACCGTAGCTGATGCGGCCCAGCGGCCCGTCGGTCCAGACCAGGTCGAAGATGCTTTCGACGCCCTGCAAGTACATCGCGAGGCGCTCGATGCCGTAGGTGATCTCCCCGGTCACCGGGCGGCACTCGAGGCCGCCGACCTGCTGGAAGTAGGTGAATTGCGTGATCTCCATGCCGTTGAGCCACACTTCCCAGCCCAGGCCCCACGCGCCCAGGGTCGGCGACTCCCAGTTGTCCTCGACGAAACGGATGTCGTGAACCTCGGGGTCGATACCGATCGCGCGCAGCGAGTCGAGGTACATGTCCTGGATGTCGTCGGGCGACGGCTTGATGACGACCTGGTACTGGTAGTAGTGCTGCAGGCGGAACGGGTTGTCACCGTAACGGCCGTCGGTCGGCCGCCGCGACGGCTGGACGTACGCCGCCGACCAGGGCTCCGGGCCGATCGCGCGCAGGAACGTCGCCGGGTGGAACGTGCCCGCCCCCATTTCCTTGTCATAGGGCTGCATGACGACGCAGCCGCGCTCCGCCCAGAACTGCTGCAGCTGCAGGATAAGGTCCTGGAAGCTGAGCACGTCGGACGATTTTTCCTTGCTCATCGGGGATTCACTGCCTGAAAACCCGCGCAGTATATAGGAGATGCCGGGAGGCTAGAACCGAGCGACGTCTTTGCGAGGGGCGGAGCGACGAAGCGGTCTCGCAATGCCGCGGCCGACCAGGCGGGTTGCAAGGCTCGAATGTCGCGGCGCCCGCACCAGAATGGTGCGAACGGTGGGCGTTTTGCACTATAATGGTGCGATTACCGGCCGTCGATCGCGGTGAAGCCCATAAAAATCAATGTGTTGCGTGGCGCACCATTTTGGCACGCTTCATGCAGTTTATATCGCAACCTGGCCCGGAAGCGCCGGGCAACTCTTGTGCTTTTGAACTTTGGAGGAAAAACTCAATGACGCCCAAGGAGGTAATCGGCCTTATTAAAGAGAGTGAGGCCAAGTTTGTCGATTTTCGTTTCACCGATACGAAAGGCAAAGAACAACACGTAACCGTGCCCGCTCGCGTGGTCGACGAAGACCTTTTCGAAGACGGCAAGATGTTCGACGGCTCGTCGATCACCGGCTGGAAGGGCATCAACGAGTCCGACATGATCCTCATGCCCGACGCTTCGTCGGCCGTCCTCGACGTGTTCTCGGACGAGACCACGCTGAACCTGCGCTGCAACGTCGTCGAGCCGTCGACCATGCAGGGTTATGACCGCTGTCCGCGTTCGCTCGCCGAGCGCGCGGAGGCCTACCTCAAATCTACCGGCATTGCCGATACGGCATTCTTCGGCCCGGAGAACGAGTTCTTCGTATTCGACCACGTCTCCTGGGACGACTCGATGCAGGGCGCGTTCTACAAGATCGACTCGGAGGAAGGCGCCTGGAACACCGATCGCAGCATCGAGGAAGGCAACACGGGCCACCGGCCGACCGTCAAGGGTGGCTACTTCCCGGTTCCGCCCGTCGACTCGCTGCACGACCTGCGCTCGGCGATGTGCCTGGCGCTCGAGGACATGGGCCTCGAGACGGAGGTGCACCATCACGAGGTCGCCACGGCCGGCCAGTGCGAGATCGGCGTGCTGTTCAATACGCTGGTGCGCAAGGCGGACGAGGTGCAGATTCTGAAATACGTCGTTCACAACGTCGCGCACGCGTATGGCAAGACGGCGACCTTCATGCCCAAGCCGCTCGTCAACGACAACGGTAACGGCATGCACGTTCACCAGTCGCTGGCCAAGGGCGGCGAGAACCTGTTCGCGGGCGACCTTTATGGCGGCCTGTCGGAAACGGCGCTGCACTACATCGGCGACATCATCAAGCACGCGAAGGCGATCAACGCGTTCACGAACCCGGCCACCAACAGTTACAAGCGCCTGGTGCCCGGCTTCGAGGCGCCGACGATCCTGGCCTACTCGGCCCGCAACCGGTCGGCCTCGATTCGCATCCCGTATGTCTCGAACCCGAAGGCCCGGCGCATCGAGGTGCGCTTCCCCGACTCCATGGCAAATCCGTACCTGGCTTTCGCGGCGATGATGATGGCCGGCCTCGACGGCGTCCAGAACAAGATCGAGCCTGGCGACGCGATGGACAAGGATCTTTACGACCTGCCGCCGGAAGAGGAGAAGCACTTGCAGCTCGTCGCGTTCTCGCTGGACGAGGCCCTCGCGGCCCTCGACGGTGACCGGGAGTTCCTCAAGGCGGGCGACGTGTTCTCCGACGACCTGATCGATGCTTACATCGACCTCAAGATGGAAAACGTCACGCGCCTGCGCATGACGACACATCCGGTCGAATTCGACATGTATTACAGCCTGTAAGGGGAAAAACTGTGAACCGGGCGGCATTTTACCGCCCGGTTACTGGCCCGAATCCGCTCGATGTTGCTATGCTAACTATATGGTATCACGTACGATTCTCATCATCGCCGGCCTGCTGGCCGCCACGTCCGTCCTGGCGGAGGCATACAAGTGGGTCGACGAAGACGGCGTTACGCACTATTCCGACGTGCCGCGAGAGGGCGCAGAGATCATCGAGCTTTCGGAATACACCCGGACGACTGGCGCGCGGCTCTACCGAGCGCCACCGCAGAGCGCCGGTCAGCGTGACACCGCGCCGGCAGATGCCGACGAGCCGTTCAAGTACGAGAGCCTCAGCGTTACCTCGCCAGGCCCCGAAGAGACACTATGGAACATCGAGGGCGTCCTGAGCGTATCCCTGGCGCTCAGCCCGGGATTGCAGAGCGGCCACCAGCTGCGCGTGTATTTCGACGGTCAGCCGAGGCTGGTGTCGGGCACGAGCTTCCAGATCGAGGAGGTCTGGCGCGGCGTGCACAACATCCAGGCGGAAGTGATCGACTCGACGGGCAGGCTGATGGTCCGCAGCAGGACCAACCGGTTCTACGTGCAGCAGAGCACGGTCAACGTCAGGGCCCGCTGAGCCGCGACCCCCGACGCCACGGCCGCCGCGGCGGCAGCGACGATGACCGGGACGGCCCCGCGAGGCGCATCCTCGATTCTCTGAGCGCGGGCGTCGTCATACTCGATTCGAGCCTGCTCATACTCGACCTCAATCCCGCCGCCGAGAACATCCTCGGCGTGAGCGTTCAGCGCGCCCGCGGCGAATCCCTGTTGCGGCTGGTCGACGACGAGCCCGAACTGCGGGACATTCTGGCCCGGGTCATGGACACGGGCGACCATTACGCAAACGAGTTACGCCTCGGCCCCACCGAGGTTCACGCCGACGAGCGCGTCGTGGACTGCCGGGTTTCGCCGCTCGAGCTGGAGGACGCGGCGCTGCTCGTAGAGATCACCGATGTGACGCGCCGGTCGCGGATCAGCCGCGAGAACGCCCTGCTGATACAGCATGGGGCGGGCCGCCAGATGATTCGCCAGCTGGCTCACGAGATCAAGAATCCGCTTGGCGGCATTCGCGGAGCCGCGCAGCTGCTCGAGCGGCAACTCGACGCCGACGAGCTCCGGGAATACACCGACGTCGTCATTTCGGAAACCGACCGACTGGCCGGCCTCGTCGATACATTGCTCGGGCCCGGTGGGCCACCGAACAAGCAGCCGGCCAACGTGCATGAGCTGCTCGAGTACGTCGTGCGCCTCGTCGAGGCCGAAAACCCGCGCAAGCTGACATTCGTTCGGGACTACGATCCGGGCTTGCCGCTGATCGACCTCGATCGCGACCAGGTCATCCAGGCCTTGCTGAACCTGGTCACTAACGCCGCGACGGCGCTCGACGGCCAGGGCACGATCACGCTGCGCAGCCGCGCGGTCACCAATTTCACGATCGGTGATATTCGTCATCGCGTCATCGCCTCGATCGAGATCGAGGACGACGGTCCGGGCATTGCTCCGGCGATGCAGGATTCGGTGTTCTACCCGCTGGTCACCGGTCGGCCGGACGGCACGGGCCTCGGCCTGCCGGCGGCCCAGGAGCTGCTGAGTCGCCACGGCGGTCTCATCGAGTTCGAGAGCCGGCCCGGCCGCACGGTGTTCTTCGTGCGCATTCCCCTGCAACAGGAGGTGCCCGCGCGATGACCGGGCGCGCGCTCAATGTCTGGGTCGTAGACGACGACCACTCCGTCCGCTGGGTGCTGGAAAAGGCGCTCCGCCAGGCGGACATGGAGGCGCGCTGCTTCGAGCGCGCCGAGCCACTGCTCGACGCCATCGAACGTGACGAACCCGACGTGTTGATCACCGACGTGCGCATGCCCGGCATGAGCGGCATCACCCTGCTCGAGCGCCTGCGCACGCGCTGCCCGGAGCTGCCGATCATCGTCATCACCGCTCACTCGGACCTCGAGAACGCCGTCGCCGCGTACAGGGGCGGCGCTTTCGAGTACCTGCCGAAACCCTTCGATATCGACGAGGCGATCGACCTCGTGCGCAAGGCCGCGCGGCAGAACGGCCACGCGGGGCATGCGGGCGCCGGTGCGAGTGAGACCATACCGTCGCTGATCGGCCAGGCGCCTGCGATGCAGGAGGTGTTCCGCTCGATCGGCCGCCTCGCGGGCTCGAGCATGACGGTGCTGATAACGGGCGAATCAGGCACCGGCAAGGAGCTCGTGGCGCGGGCGCTGCACGAGCACAGCCCGCGGGCCGACAAGCCTTTCATCGCGCTCAATACCTCCGCGATCGCGTCGGAACTGCTGGAATCCGAGCTGTTCGGCCACGAGAAGGGCGCGTTCACCGGCGCGGATTCGCGCCGCATCGGCCGCTTCGAGCAAGCCGACGGCGGGACGCTGTTTCTCGACGAGATCGGCGACATGTCGCCCGCCCTGCAGACGCGGCTGCTGCGCGTGCTCGCCGAGAGCGAGTTCTACCGGGTGGGTGGCCAGCAGTCGATCAAGGTCGACGTCCGCGTCATCGCGGCGACGAACCAGGACCTCGCGCGGGCCGTCAAGGAGTCGCGGTTCCGGGAAGACCTGTACCACCGGCTCAACGTAATCCGCATCAATACGCCACCGCTGCGAGAGCGGCGCGCGGACATACCGGTCCTGTTCCAGCATTACCTGGCGCAGTCGGCGACAGAGCTCGGAGCGCCGGCGAAGTCGGTCGACAGTGACGCGATGGAGGTGCTGCGAGCCTACGACTGGCCCGGCAATGTGCGGCAGCTGGTCAACGCGACGCGGCGCCTCACGGTCACCGCGCCCGGCGCCGTCATCACGACCGCCGATATCCCGCGCGACCTCGGCGGTGCCGACAGCGGCGAGCCCAGTACGCAGGACTGGACCATGAGCCTCGCCAACTGGGCCGAGCAGCAGCTGCGGGGCGATGCGGACAGGCCGCTGGTCGACGCGGCGCTGCCGGAATTCGAGAAGACCCTGATTCGCATCGCGATGAGCCAGACCAACGGTCACCGCCAGGAGGCGGCCAGGCTGCTCGGCTGGGGCCGCAACACGCTGGCCCGCAAGATCAAGGCGTTGGAACTCGACTAGTCTGCCAGGCCTACTTGCTCGAGCAGGGCCTGAAAGCGCGGATCGTCCCGAATGAAGTCGTAGGCCGGGTTTATTTTCATGCTCAGTACGCTGCGGGAGCCGGAACGAGAATCGATTGCCTCGCGCAATGCCTTCAGGGTGGCCTCGCGGTTGCCGACAAAAGCGAGAACCTGCGCGAGGTCCTCGGTCCCCAGCTGAGCCCGGTCGACAAGACCGTCCGTCAGCTCTCCGACAATGCCGCTCTCGGCATAGTCGATGAACATCTGGCCGATTAGTCTGGCACTTTCGGCATCGGCACCAATAGCTTCGGTGTAGCTGACGAAAACGTCCGCTCCTTTGCGAACGTTTCCGGCCCGTAGTTCGTGCAGGAACAGGTTGCGGCGTTGCACCGTGTACTCGGGATACTCTTCGTACATGCTCCAGGCAACGGCAAGACCCTCCTGAAACTGGGAAGCGTCGATGAGAATATAGGCGAGGTTGGTCTTCATCATTCGCGACTCGCGATCAGCGGTAACCGCCCGGCGGGCGTAGCCGATCGCTTCGTCGTGCCGACCCTGCCATGACACGGCATGAGAGATCCAATGCAGAACGTTTGGGTTATCGGGAAACGCGCGTAACGCGTCGAGGAAGGTCTCCTCTGCAGCCGCCCAGTCGTAGTTGTGGATGAGCTGGTGCCAGGCTTCAGAACTCCTGACTTCGGGTATGTCGGGGTCGAGGGCCAGCGCCCGCTCAATCGCGGCGCGCGACTTGCGGCCGGCAAGCTCACCATCGATGTAGGGCGTGTATTCGGGCAGCAGCATGTAAGCGTCGGCGAGCCCCGACCAGCCGAGAGCGAATTCGGGGTCGAGATCGACGACCTTCTCGAAGTACTCCACAGCGGCTGCCAAAGACTCGCGCGTCCGGTCTTCCAGCAGCTGTTTGCCAACAAAGTAGCTGTCGAGCGCGGCGATGCTGCGCGTCGGTATCTTCTCCAGCCTGAGGCGGTCGTCCGGCGTAAGGGCGGCTTGCAGCGCGTCGGCGATCGCGGCTGCAATTTCGCTTTGTATCTCGAAAACATTCGCGGCCGTCAGTTCGCGATCGTAGGTCTCGGCCCAGATGTGCTGGTCTACTGCCGCATCGATGAGTTGCACATTGATCCGCACGCTGCTACCCAGGCGCTGCACGCCGGCCTCGAGCACGGTGGCAACGCCCAGTTCGTCGGCGATCACCGGCATCGACTTCTTGGTGTCCCGGTACT
>JBFFSI010000110.1:0-6870 GCA_041572475.1 Woeseiaceae bacterium | reverse complement strand
GCTCGGCCATGGCTGCGAAACCGTCGAGTGTGTACTTGTGCGAGTACTCGGTGACGATGGCCTCGTCTTTCTCGATCAGGATCTCCTCGTCGCCGATGGTGATCTCCTGGGTCTCCGATGACACGAGGCGCAGCTCGACGCGACCTTCCTCGCGGTTGTATTCAGCGCTATGGGAGAAGGCCTCCAGCTTGAAGTCGGCGCCGAACTCGCGGTTCAGGTGGCGCAGCATGTTCAGGTTGAACTCCGCCGTGACGCCGGCGCTGTCGTTGTAAGCCCGCTCGATGATCTGGGGGTCCTTCTGCAGGTCCACACCGATCAGTACGGCGCCGTGCTCCCGGGCCTCGGCGTGCATGACGGCGAGAAGCTCGATGGCCTCATCATGGGTGAAGTTGCCTATCGTCGAGCCAGGGAAATAGACGATATTGCGCCGCGGCATGACTGCCGGAGTCGGCAGGTCGAATGGATGAGTGAAATCGGCGACGACCGGCAGCACCTCGATATGCGGGAATTCATCCTGCCGTTTTCTCGCGGAGGCCAGCAGGTGGTCCTCGGAAATGTCCACGGGCACGTAAGCGGCGAGTTCGTCCAGGTTCTCGAGCAGGATGCGTGTCTTGCGGCCCGAGCCGCTGCCGAACTCGATCAGGCTGGCCTCGCTGCCGACGACGCCCGCGATTTCGTCCATGTTGTCACTCATGATCCCGAGCTCGGTCTCCGTCGGGTAGTACTCGGGCAGGTGGGTGATCTTGTCGAACAGCTGCGAGCCGCGCTCGTCGTAAAAGTACTTCGGCGAGATCATTTTCTCCGGCAGCCTGAGGCCGTCGACGATCTGCTCGATTTCCTTGTGCTGCGGGGCGGTGTTCACGAAGCGCAGTCCCTGGCCAGCCGGATGCCGAGGAACTGCCAGCGAGCGTCCGGGTAGAAGAAGCTGCGGTAAGTCGGCCGCATGTGGTCGACCGCGGTGACGCAGGAGCCGCCGCGCACCGTCACCTGGTTGCACATGAACTTGCCGTTGTACTCGCCGAGCGCGCCGTCGAGGGGCCTGAACCCCGGGTAAGGGGCGTAGGGCGACGATGTCCATTCCCAGGTATCGCCGAACAACTGGTGGCTGCCGGCGGCCGCCGCCGGGTGCCAGTACGCCGAGCCCATGAAATTGCCGGCCAGGTCCTGCTCCATGGCGGCCAGCTCCCACTCGAACTCGGTGGGCAGGCGGGCGCCGGCCCAGCGGGCGAACGCGTCCGCTTCGTAGTAGCTCACGTGGCTGACCGGCGCTCCCGCATCCAGCTCGCGAACGCCGCCGAGCGTGAATTCGGCGTCGAGGCCCTCGCTCCAGTACAAGGGCCGCGACCAGCCGCGCTGATTCACGGCGGCCCAGCCGTCGGAGAACCACAGGTTGGAGTCCTGGTATCCGCCGTCCCGTATGAAGTCCCGGAATTCGCCGTTGGTGATCAGCCGGGCGCCGATCTCGTGCTCCTGCAGCAGCACGTCATGACGCGGGGTCTCGTTGTCGAAGCAAAAGCCGTCACCGGAATGACCCACGGGTCGGGCGCCAGCGGCGCCACGGATGTAGGTGTAGTCACCGGGGTCGGCCGTTGCCGGCACCGGCAGCCCGGCATCGACGGCAGGCTGCATCGGGTTGCATGAAAACACGTGCTTGATGTCGGTGAGGAGCAGCTCCTGGTGCTGCTGCTCGTGATTGAGTCCGAGCACGAGGCGCTGCTCGAGCTCGGCGTTGCCAGCGCCTTCGGTGAGCAGGGCGGCGATTGCCGTGTCGACGTGCTCGCGGTAGTCGCGGACCTCCTGCAGCGTGGGCCGGGTCAGCATGCCGCGCTGTGGGCGCGCGTGCATCTGGCCGACAGAATAGTAATAAGAGTTGAACAGGTAGTCGTAGGCCTCGTTGAAGCGCTGGTAGCTGGCCTGGAAATGCTCCAGTACGAAATGCTCGAAAAACCAGGTGACGTGTGCGAGATGCCACTTGGTCGGACTGACATCCGGCATTGACTGGACGACGGTGTCCTCGGGTGCCAGCGTGCGGCACAAATCGAGGGTGAGCGAGCGGACCCGGGCGTACTCGCGAGAGAGCTTGTCGTTGTCGGTCATTTAGCGGAGGGGCAGCTCAGTTCTTTTCTGTACGGTGCGAATGGCGACACTCGAATTGACGCGCGCGACGCCCGGCAGGCGGGTCAGCGCTTCCTTGTGCAGGCGTTCGAAATCGGCCATGTCGGCGACGACCACGCGCAGCAGGTAGTCGAATTCTCCGGTCATAAGATAACACTCCATCACCTCGGGAATGTTACGGACCGCCTCCTCGAAGGCTGAGAGCTCGCTTTCCTCCTCGCGATGCAGGCCTATTTGCACGAAAACATTGCCTGCGAGCCCGACCCGCGGTTGGCTCACCAGCGCAGCATAGCGGTCGATGATGCCGCTCTCCTCGAGCACCCGAACCCGCCGCAGGCAAGCGGATTCGGACAGGTTGACGCGGGCCGCCAGCTGCACGTTGCTTATGCGGCCATCGTGCTGCAGGGCTTCGAGGATGCGCCGGTCGAATCGGTCGAGTTTCATAGCAGATAATTGCGTAAAAATTCAGATATGCCGCAGAAAATGCCACAAAACCGGCCAAATTACACTTCGAATGCAAGCAAGTACCGCTTTTGCCAGCGTATTGTGTAGGCACAAGAAAAGCACCGGGGAAAGCAAGCATGAAGATCGGGGTACCCAAGGAGATCAAGACACTCGAATTCCGCGTCGGCCTGACGCCGGCCGGCGTACGCGAACTCGTGCACGATGGCCACGAAATCATCGTCGAGACGAACGCAGGCCACGGGATCGGCATGTTCGATGCCGACTACGAAAGGGCTGGCGCCACCGTGGTTGGGAGCGCGAAGGATGTCTTCGACAAGGCGGAACTGATCGTCAAGGTCAAGGAACCGCAGCTACCCGAATGCGCGATGCTGAGCGAAGGCCAGGTGCTGTTCACCTACCTGCATCTCGCGCCGGACCCGGCACAGACACGGGCGCTGGTCGAGTCGGGTGCAACGGCGATTGCTTACGAGACCGTCACCGCTGACGACGGCTCGCTGCCGCTTTTGACGCCCATGTCCGAAGTGGCGGGGCGCCTGTCCATCCAGGCTGGTGCTTATTACCTGCAGAAGGCAGCGGGCGGCCGCGGCGTGCTGCTCGGCGGTGTTCCGGGCGTCAAGGGTGCCAAGGTAGTGATAATCGGCGGCGGCGTGTCCGGCTCGCATGCGGCCGACATGGCAGTCGGCATGGGCGCCGACGTTACGATTCTCGACCGCTCGCTGCCCCGGCTGCGGGAGCTCGACGACATCTGGGGAGGCCGGGTCCATACCCTGTATTCGACCAAGGACGAGATCGACCAGGCGGTCACCGAGGCCGACCTCGTGGTGGGCGCGGTGCTCGTTGCCGGCGCTGCCGCTCCGAAGCTCGTCTCGGCCGAGGACGTCAGGAACATGCACGACGGCGCCGTCCTCGTCGATATCTCGATCGACCAGGGCGGCTGTTTCGAGACCAGCCGGCCGACCACGCACGCGGAGCCGACCTACATCGTCGACGGCGTCGTGCACTACTGCGTCACGAATATGCCGGGTGCCGTGCCGCGCACCAGCACGATCGCGCTCACGAACGCAACCTTGCCGTTCGTCAGGGCGCTCGCCAGGCATGGGTGGCACGGCGCCTTGCAACGCGACCCCCACCTCGCCAATGGCCTGAACGTCCATGCGGGTCACGTCAACCACGAGGCCGTCGCGAACGACCTCGGCTACGAGCACCTGCCGGTGGGCGAGGTACTGAAATCTGCCTGAACCCTGATCTTTCCCCCTACAAGGTATAAGGCAATCCTTCGGCCGGGCATCTGCCCGGCCTTTTTTTTACAATACCGGCTCGATCCTGAGCCGAGTGGCGGAAATGGCGAAAAACAACGACAGTACAATGACCGGGTTGACGGCACTCGGCTTCCTCTGGCGATTTGTCGCCGCACTCGCGCTGGTTCTGGTGACCTATAACCCGAGCGGCCAGTCCGCGTTTCACTGGATCAGGGATGCGCTCGCCGCGAGTGGCTTCGGGCCTCTGCACCTGATCCTCGTTGCCGTGCTCGCGATCGGCTGGGTGATCTACTGGGTCGCGACCTGGCGCGCGCTGGGCAGCGTCGGCGTCACGCTTGCGATCATACTGCTGGGGGCCGTCATCTGGCTGCTTTTCGATATCGGCCTGCTCGAGTCTCACTCGGTCCAGGCGATCACGTGGATATCGCTGGTCTGCCTGTCGGCAGTACTCGCCATCGGTGTCTCGTGGTCCCACATCTGGCGGCGGGTGACCGGGCAGATCAACGTCGAGGACGTCGACGACTGATTCCGCGAGCGGGGCCTAGTTTACGAGGCGCTTGAGCCAGCCGCCGGAAGGCAGCTGCAGGCCGTGTTCCTCGAGAAGCTCGCGGTCGTCCTGCAGGTAGGGCGCGAGCCCGGTGACGAGCGGTTGCAGGTGCTTGGCGTAGTTGATCCAGCGCGCCCGCGACGTTTTGTAGATCGGCTGCCGGGCCTGGGCGATGCTGGCTGTGCGCACGACGCCTTTCTTGCGGAAGAACTCGAGAGCTGACGGGTCCCAGTCCAGCCCGCACGACTCGATCATGCGCCGGGCGTGAGTCTCCGGGTCCTCCACAAGCTGCTCATACTGCACGTCGAGAATAGTCCCTTCCGACAGCGCCTTGTGCCAGTACGCCATCGACCGGCGGTACAGGGTGTAAAAGGCGGCGATCTGGCTCATGTCATTGGCCCAGCGCAGCTCGCCAAAGGCCTGGAAATAGCAAGACAGGCACGCATCCAATGGGTGCCGCATCGCATGGATGATGGTCGCGTTCGGGAAAATGGCCTTCATGAAGCCGACGAACAGGAAGTTACTCGGCATCTTGTCGACGATGCGGTCCGCGTCTTCCTTGCCCTGCCGGAGAATACCCAGGTATCGCTCGGCGAGCGTTTCGATTTTCTCGGCGGTCAGCGTCGACTGAATCCGAGCGGCGGCGTTGCGCCAGTCATCGACGGGGAAAACACTGTTTGCCAGCACGGGCATTGTCGGCAGTTCGCCGGCGCCGGCGCCCTGCGGGTGACTGGCGATGATGCGTTCCATCAGCGTCGTGCCCGAGCGAGGCATGCCGACAATGAAGACCGGCTGGCGTGACCGGTGGCCACGGTCGGCAAAGATTTTCAGCGACTTCGGCGTAAACGCCTTTGCCATCGCCTTGCGGAGGTCTTGCTCGGCATCCAGCATGAATGGCTTCTTCTGTAGCAGGTTGGCTTGCTGGAAAAAGTCGAACGCCCGGTCATAGTGGCCGCAGTCGTCGTGCATCTTACCCAGCCCGTAAAGGAGACTGTATCTCTCCTTCGCCGGCATGCCCCGGCCCAGGACCTTCTCGGCCTTGCGCATGAAGGCAGAATCCTGTTCCGAAAATTTCTTGTTGCGGGCCAGCTGGCCGTAAACGCTGCCCAGCGTCGGGTACTTCCTGAGCGCCTGTTCCAGTCGCTTGTTCGATTCCTCCATGTTGCCGATTTCGGCGAGGATCTCGGCGATGCCGAGATAGGCGAACTGATTCGAGTCGTCCAGCTTCAGGGCCTTCTCGATGTGCTTCAGGGCTTCCTCATGCCTGTTGAGCCGGCCGAGCGAGATGCCGACATTTGCCTGGATGTGGGTATCGCCGGGTTTGAGCTCGCAGGCCCGTTCCAGGTGATCGATGGCGCCCGCATGATCACCGAGGTGCATGTAGTACATGCCCAGCGCGTGCCGGGCGTCGGCCTGGTCGGGATCGAGCTCGAGCGTTTTCTCGAGGGTCTCGCGAGCTTTCTCGAGCTCGTTCGCATCCAGGTAAGCCTGCCCGAGGGTGTACTGGAACGTGGCATTGTCGGGCATTTCCTCCGCCGCGATCACGTAGTGAGTCACGGCCTCGTCGATGTCGCCGAACTGCCTGCACAGGTGGCCGAGCTGCAGTTGCACGGTTGGGCTGCGGTCGGCTCGCTCGCTGACATCGTTATAGATCACCAGGGCTTCGCCGCGGTGCCCCTGGTTCAGTAGCTGCGTCGCCCGCTGGATGTCGGCGATCAGCCGGTTGGCGCCAGAGTCGTTCTTCGATTGCGGGGTGCTGACGGGACGGGCGGCCATCGTCAGACGTTCTGCAGCAGGAAGCTCTCGGCGATCTTGTTGACCACCTCGGTCGGGTAGCCCAACTCCTCGAGCCTGTCATTGAATTTCTTCTGCAGGCGCGCTTTGCCGTAAACGCCGAGCGATTCCGACTCGCTGAAGCGCCGGATCTGCAGGATGATATCCGTGAACTTCTGCTCGATCTTGGCTTTCTTCTTCTTCGAGAAGTCGCCCTTCCCGAGCACGTGCTGCGACGCGATGTCCGGCTGAACGTAGCTGAACAGGTCGTCGGCGACGGTATGTGCGAACGCGTCGATCTTCCGATTGTTCTTCCAGAAAAAGAGACCCATCGTTTCGGTCACCCGGCGGATATTGACTGGGACAGGAGTATAACCGCCCTTGGGACCGAGGTCAGGCAGCGGCTTCACAGTTCTTTAGGGGCGCGCTGCGGGAGAAACCCCCGGGTTGGGTCCTTGACTGGAAACGCCGCTGCCGGTCTAATACCCGGCCTCGAAGGGCCCCTTTGGGGGCCAGGTAGCGGGGTCGCGCAACGATAAGGTGGGCAAGGACTGAAAACCCGCTTTCAGTCAGAATGAAGAGCCCCATTGGAGGCCAGGTAGCTCAGTTGGTAGAGCAGCGGACTGAAAATCCGCGTGTCGGCAGTTCGATTCTGCCCCTGGCCACCAAAGGGGCTTTTGCGTTGGCCAGGTAGCGGGGCGGCGCAGCCGC
>JBFFSI010000109.1:0-7011 GCA_041572475.1 Woeseiaceae bacterium | reverse complement strand
CGCGCTATGCGCTAGCGGCGCACTCGTCGAGGATCGCAGCGATCCTGTCGACCCAGCTCCTGTGCTCGGGTTTCATCATGACCGAACGCAGGCATGTCACCGCCTCCTCGTCCCCCGCGAGTTCGGGAACGAAACCTTGCACCCAGTTCGTCGGCATTTTTGCGAGCGCCAGGTGCAGGTCGCGGGACGCCGCGGCGTCGAAGATCTCGCGTGCCTTGCTGCTCGAGGCCGTGGCAGAGGGCGCCCGCGCGGCGTAGACCACGATATCGAGTTCCGGCGCAGGGAAGGGTTCCAGATACTCGCTCAGGGCGAGGCGCCCGGTCAGGTCCCTGGCGGCCTGCAGGCAGTCGTCGAGCCAGCCCGCAAACTCTCCGCCTTGTTCCAGCGGCAGCAGCTGCTGCGTCGCCCACAATGCGACGGCGGCTGCGCCGGGCCTGGAACATTCGAGGCTGATCTCCCCTAGGTGGAGTTCGGCCGACGTGAAATACGTGTAGGGCGAGCCGTGCTTGTAGAAGCGGCCTACGTCCGGGTCGCGAAACAGTACGCAGCCACAGCCGTAGGGCTGCAAGCCGTGCTTGTGCGGATCGACGACGATCGAGTCGACCCCGCGCAGCGCGCTGAAGGCGGCACGCGCCGGCTCGCCGAGTGATTCGGCGAGTCCGAAGTAGCCCCCGTAGGCGGCATCCGCATGGACGCGTGCCCCGTGCCTTGCGGCGAGTTCGAGAATGCCGGGCAGCGGGTCGATGGCGCCGAGACCGGTGGTCCCTATCGTCGCGACGACCGTGCCGACATCGCCCTCGGCCAAGGCCTCGTCGAGCGCCTCGATGTTCATTCGGCCGTGTGCATCGATGGGGATTGGCGTAAACGGCAGGCCCAGTACCTCGCTGATTCGCGCGTGCGTGTAGTGCGCCTGCTCGGAGGCGACGATTCGCTTGCCCGGGTGCAGGCGCCCGGCTACCCATAGCGCCTCGAGATTCGCCATCGTCCCGCCGCCTGCCAGGTGGCCGAGAGGGTCGGTCCAACCGAACAGCTGCCCGAGTTCGACAATGCATTCTTTTTCCAGCGCCGAGCTGGCGCGCCCGCCGTCCAGGGCATGGTTGTTCGGGTTGACCCAGAGCGACATCGCGTAGGCGACGCGCGCGACGGCATGCGGGGGCTTCAGCATCTGCCCGGCGTACTGCGGATGGTAGTAGGGGTAGTTGTCCTGCATGCGCCGCGCCGCCCGTTGCAATACCTCGTTGGCCGCCTCGACGTCGAACTCGGGCGCGAACGGCGGCAGGTCCGCATAGCCCTCGGCGAGCGTCGCGAGCGCCTGTTCGAGTAATTCGATTTCGGCCGGGTTGATCATGGTTCGAGGGCCTCGGGCTGAGC
This sequence comes from Woeseiaceae bacterium, assembly GCA_041572475.1. GTDB lineage: Bacteria > Pseudomonadota > Gammaproteobacteria > Steroidobacterales > Woeseiaceae > UBA1847. Next base: position 5,640 of record JBFFSI010000109.1, on the reverse strand, counting down.
CGCGCAGCTTAACGCAATTGGCGCCACAGACGTTACTATTGGCCGATGGAACTGATCCCCCTGGCCGTGCCTCTTTTCCTGCTGGCGATCCTGCTGGAGCTCTTCATCGACCGCCGGCGGGCAACGGGCTTTTTCCGTGCCAACGACGCGATCAACAGCCTGAGCGCAGGGGTGCTGAGCACGACGGCAGGGTATTTCACGCGCTTCCTGCCCCTGATCGTCTGGGGGCTCGTCCTCGAGAACTTCGCGCTGGTCGACATGCCATTGGCCTGGTTCGACGCCTCGCCAAGGGGTATTGCGCTCTGGGTGACCGCGTTGTTCGCCTGGGATTTCTGCTATTACTGGTACCACCGCTTCAGCCACGAGGTGTCGGTGCTCTGGGCCGCACACGCCGTGCATCACCAGAGCGAGGATTACAACCTGTCCACCGCGCTGCGGCAGACCAGCACCGGGTTCCTGTTCTACTGGCTGTTTTTCCTGCCCCTGTTTCTGATCGGCTTTCCGCTCGAGGTGCTGATCACGGTCAATGCGCTGAACCTGATCTACCAGTTCTGGGTGCATACCCAGGTCGTGAGACGCATGGGCGTGCTGGACCGCATCCTCGTCACCCCGTCGAACCACCGCGTGCACCATGCCCAGAACGAGCGTTACATCGACAAGAACTACGGTGGCATCCTGATTCTCTGGGACCGGCTGTTTGGCACCTTCCAGGAGGAACGCGACGACGACCCCGTGGTGTTCGGGGTGCGCCGCCCGCTGGCGAACTGGAATCCGTTCTGGGCGAACTTGCAGGTCTATGACTACCTGCTGTTCGATGCGCTGCGGACGCAACGCTGGCGGGACAAGCTCGGCATCTGGTTCCGCAGGACAGGCTGGCGGCCGGCCGACGTTGCGAGTCGCTACCCGAAGCACAACGTCGACCTCGGGGACTTTCGCAAGTTCGACCCGCCGGTTGCGCCGGGGATGCGGCGCTATGTCCTGTGGCAGTTCGGGGCTGCTATCGCTGCGGCGCTGGCGATCAGCGTGCTGTTTGCCTTGGGTGGCCCACCGGCCGTGCTGGTGCCGTGCTTGCTGCTGTGGGCGCTGCTCTACACGGTCGGCCTGCTGAACGAGGGCCGCGCGTATGGGCTGCGAGCGGAGGTCGTCCGCCTGCTCGTCGTGATGCCGCTGGGCGGGCTCGCGCTGGCGCTGGATCCGTCACCCGGCGCCACGCCCGGTGCCCTGGCGGCCGGGGTGGGGGCTTACCTGCTCGTTTCCGTTGCCGCGTTGAGCGCGGCCGCACGGAAAGTAAAAAAAGTAATAAAAACAGTAAAATAATAGTACTCCTTAAGGTGATATCGAATATGAAACGGGCATGCTTCAGTTCCGCGGCTCCCTGGGAATCGCTTGTCGGCTACTCGCGCGCCGTGCGGACCGGGCCGTTCATCGCCGTGACCGGCTGTGCGGCAATCGGCCCCGACGGCAAGTTGGTCGGCGAGGGTGATGCTTACCGCCAGGCGCAGCGCTGCATCGAGGTGATCGGCGAGGTCCTGCAAGCGGCTGGTGCAAGTCTCGAGGATGTCGTTCGAACACGGATGTTCGTCACCGATATCGACCGCTGGGAGCAGATCGGCAGGGCCCACCGGGAGGCCTTCGGCGAAATCATGCCGGCCACGACGATGGTCGAGGTTTCGAGACTCATCGATCCCGCGATGCTGGTGGAAATCGAGGCGGACGCGGTCGTCTGCGACGCAGCGGGTTAATCCCGGACCCGTGTCCAGGTATCGGTGCGGCCGAACAGCGAGATGCCGATATACCCCCTGAGCTTGAGCGTGTTTTGGCCGACGAGCGTCATCGTGCCCTTGTAGGTCTTGCCGCTGTTGGGGTCGTAGATGCTGCCCCCGGTCCAGCGGTCTTCGCCCGCGTAGACGAAGCCGGTCATGAACGTCATACCGTTGAGCTTGCGCTGTCGCAGCGCCCGGTCGGGGTTCAGCGCGTCGAGCCTTTCCGGTTCGCCCGGGCGGCTATTCGGCGAACCCGCGATGACCCCCACGACAGTGTCGCCGTCCTGCCTGATCTCGATCCAGCCGTCGCCGTCGCCACTCAGCCAGAGCCCGACGATGTCGGCTTCGGCGGCACCCGCTGCCGAACCGGCAAGAAGGAAGGCGATGGCAATCAGGCGGGGCAGTGGACTCATGAGGGCGGTTGCGTATGATGCTGGGCTGCAAGCATAACAGCCCGAGAACCCCGAGGAGGAGGCGTGTTACGTCGAGGTTTCATTACATTGCTGGCCAGCAGTGCGTTGGGCCTGCTGGCCGGCTGTCGCCCCACGAGGAAGAGGGCACCCGGATACGAATTTCTGCACGGCGTTGCCAGCGGCGATCCGCTGGCCGACGGGGTTATCGTCTGGACGCGCATCAGCGGCGCCGGTGGTGAACCGGTTGCCGTTCGCTGGGAGGTCGCAACGGATCCGGGCATGCGCTCGGTGCTCAGGAGCGGCGAGTTCGAGACGAACCGCGACAGGGACTACACGGTGAAGGTGGATGTCAGGGGCCTGCCTTCCGGCGTCCGACTGTTCTACCGTTTCAGCGCCGGGGGCGTCGCATCGCCGGTCGGCCGCACCCGCACCCTGCCTGCCGGGCGGCTCGAGTCGGCGAGCTTTGCGGTGGTGTCCTGCTCTAACTACGCAGCGGGCTATTTCCACGCCTACCGGGAGATTGCGCTGCAGGACGATCTCGACGCCGTCGTGCATCTCGGCGATTACCTGTACGAGTACGGCCAGGGCGAATACGCGACGGGGCATGCCGAGGCGCTGGGGCGAGTGCCCGACCCGGTAGGCGAGGCAGTGACGCTCTGGGATTACCGGCGGCGCCATGCGCAGTACAAGTCCGATCCCGATTCCCGTGCCATGCTGGCGGCACACCCGCTGATCGCCGTATGGGACGATCACGAGATCGCCAATGATTGTTGGCATGCGGGCGCCGAAAATCATGGCGACGGCGAGGGCGATTGGTACGCGCGCGTCGATGCGGCGATACAGGCCTACCTCGAATGGATGCCGGTCAGGGCCTCGGCGAAAGGTGCCTCCACCCGGATCTTCCGCGAATTTCGGTACGGGGACCTGCTGGGGCTGACGATGCTGGACACGCGCCTCTATGGCCGCGACAGGCAGCCGGAGCCCGCGCCGGGCATATCAGCCGAGGAAATCGGCAGGCTGCTGGCCGACCCGGACCGGGAAATGCTCGGCGCCGAACAGTCCGACTGGCTGCGTCAGGCGGCCGACCGTAATCCTGACGTGACCTGGCGGGTGTACGGGCAGCAAGTGCTGGTCTCGCCCGTGAGAGCGCCGGACCTCGAGCCGCTCATCGACCTCGATGGGCCGTCGATGGTTTCCCGCGAGGTCCTGGAGCGCAACGTGGCGATGAGCAAGGCCAACCCGCCGATCCTGCTCGATACGTGGGACGGATACCCGGCCGCGAGGGAGCGTTTCCTGGCCGATATCGCAGCCGGCGGCGGCAATGCCGTCGTCCTGAGCGGGGACCTGCACACGTCGATAGCCGGCAACCTGGTGCCGATGGGCGGCCCGGCGCCGGTGGCCGTCGAATTCATGGCCCCGTCAGTGACGTCACCCGGTTTCCAGGACTACCTTCCCGAGGTTCGGCCGGGTGCCGTTCGCGATGCGACGCTGGCGCTCAACCAGGATCTCGCCTACATGGAGACTGAGCGGCGCGGCTGGCTCAGGATGCAATTCAGCCGTGATGAATGCGTCGGCGAGTGGCACCTGCTCGATGGCGTACGCAACCGCGACTACGCCGTGAGCATCGACAAGCGTCTCAGGGTAGCCGCCGGGGGCGTCGCGGACGGTCTGCAGCCGGTCTGAGCGGGGCATATCCCGTAAACTGACTGCCGTTGATCAATGGAGTATCCATGAGCGATTCGAACGTCGTGGCTCTGCGTATCGAGCCGAACACGAAGGACCTGGGCGAGTTTTCCGTTGCGCGCCTGTTGCCCGACCAGCGGCGTCAGCGAGTCGGGCCGTTCATCTTTTTCGATCACATCGGGCCTGCCGAATTTCCACCCGGCAAGGGGGTCAACGTGCGCGCGCACCCGCACATCGGGCTGGCGACCATTACCTACCTGTTCGAAGGCATGATGCTCCACCGGGACAGCCTCGGCTACGTGCAGGAGATACGGCCCGGCGCCGTCAACTGGATGACAGCAGGCCGGGGTATCGTGCACTCCGAGAAAGTCACCGGCGAGGTGCTCGCGAGCGGGCAGCGACTGCACGGCCTGCAGACCTGGGTCGCCTTGCCGGTGGAGGCCGAAGAGATCGAGCCGCGCTTCGAGCATTACGCAGCCGACGCGATACCGGCCGTGGAACTCGACGGCGCGCGCATCCGGGTCGTGATCGGCACGGCCTACGGCGCCGAGTCGCCGGTCAGGACCGATAGCGAGACGCTGTACGTGGAAATGCGCCTCGAGCCAGGCGCCTCGGTCGACCTGCCGAGAACAGAAGAGTTGGGGCTATTCCTGATCGATGGCGAGGCCACAGTGGCCGACGAATCCTTGCGCCCCGGGGAACTGGCCGTGTTGCAGGACAATGCCATGGCGACGGTACATGCGGCCGTCGATTGCCGCCTGATGGTCTGCGGCGGGGCCGCGCTAACGGGTGAGCGCATCGTGTGGTGGAACTTCGTGAACAGCTCCCGGGAACGCATCGAGCAAGCCAAGCGCGACTGGCGCGAAGGCCGCTTCCCGGAAGTGCCGGGGGAAGACGACTTTATCCCGCTCCCGAAGACCTGACTCTCGTTGCCTTATCGTGTCTGCGTTGTGTATGTTGTGCGTTCGAATTTTCGGAGAGATTGCATGAGAAGCTGGACCTTGCTGATCCTTGTAGCACTGTTATTGACTGGCTGCTCCCAGCCGGATTCGCCGCAGCAGGAGGCGGACGCGCCCGCCGCGACGGCCGCAGCCGAAACCGACCCGGCCAAGGGGATAGACTGGTTCGCTGGCACCGTGGACGAGGCCTTCGCCTACGCGGCCGAGACGGGCAAGCCTGTCTACCTGTACTGGGGCGCGGAGTGGTGCCCGCCGTGCCACGCAATCGCAGCGACGGTATTCAGCAAGCCGGAGTTCATCGAGCGCTCCAAGCTGTTCGTCCCGGTCTACCTCGACGGGGATTTGCCGAATGCGCAAGCGGCAGGTGAGCGTTTCGGCGTGCTGGGCTATCCGACCATGATCGTGTTCGATGCCGAGGGCAACGAGTTGACCCGGATTCGCGGCGGTATCGATATCGAAGCGTACGCCGGCATTCTCGACCTGACGCTGAATGCCTCGTCGCCGGCGACTGCGGTCGTGACCAGGGTGATGGGCGGGGACGGTGACCTTGCCGCCGGGGAGTGTCAGCTGCTGGCTTATCACTCCTGGGGACAGGATACCGGGATCCTCTCGGACTACGAGGCGGCGGCTGCCTATCGGAGCATGTTCGATGCTTGTCCCGAGGACATGCGCGTCGAACGGTCCATGCTTTACCTGGCCTGGCTCGGTACAGCGATCAGGGACCTCGAAGAGGGGACCCTCCTGCCGGAACAGCAGCGCGAGGAAGGCCGGGCATGGATGGCTGCCATCCTCGAGGGGCCTGCGCTCACCCGGGCCAACATT
>JBFFSI010000108.1:0-7077 GCA_041572475.1 Woeseiaceae bacterium | reverse complement strand
GTGGCGCTGTCGCCGGCCGGCGGTGAGCTGCTGGCCACGCTGGAACACGATGCTCGCGACCGCAGCTTCCGCTTGCGCGTAATGATTGCTGAGGAACCACCGGACGGAACCCCCGGTTAACGGAAAGGAGCCAGACCATGAAACCGACCAACCTGTTTTTCGCGGCGCTCGTGCTGACGTGCTTCGCGTTCTTTCCCGGCGCCGCACGGGCGGATGACCTCGACGACCTCGACGACCTCGACGTGACGATGGAGGTCGTCGACGACGTCAGCGAGCTCGGCTTCGCGATCGCCGAGATGGAGGGGCCCGAAGACGTAGAGGACGTAGAGGACGTAGAAGACGTCGACGACGAGGGTGACGAAGAACCCGCAGCCGAAGACGACTACGACGAGATCGAAGACGAGTTCGATGACGACATGGAAGACGACTTCGAACACGATGAGGACTTCGACGACGAAGAGCTCGATGAAGAAGACGACTTCGAGCACGAAGAAGGCGAGGATGTCGACGACGACGAATACGACGAGGTCGACGAAGAAGATGACATGGACGACGTCGAGGACGATGCCGGCGAAGAGGCTGATGACGACGTTGTCTGACCTGGCGCGCCGGACCTGACGGTCGCCGCCCCCGGTGGATCCCGCCCACCGGGGGCATTTCCTTGCGCCACTTCATAGTTTTCAACGACCAAATACCGGTAATCTCTCGACTCGACATAACGCGCCACCTGGAGCTTGGGCCATTTTCCGGACACGTAACACGAGAGGACGGCGAGCATCGCCGGCCACCCTCGCCGCGGCAGTAATGCTCGCGAGCCTCGTCGTGGGCGGCCCCGCGGCTGCCATGACGGCCCGGGAAACCTTCGAGGACGGCAATCGCCTGTTTCGGGACGACCTGTACTGGGCGGCCCTCCTGCGCTACCGGCAGGCGCGGGACGCCGGGATGGACACGCCGCTGCTGCACTACAACACCGGCGTCGCGCATTACCGGGCGAAGCAGCACATCCGGGCGCGGGAATCATTGCTCTTGGCGCTCGAGGCGCCCGGTCTTCGCGTCCTGGCGCAATACAACCTCGGCCTCAACGCGTACGCGGCCGGCGACGTGGACGAGGCGTTGAGCTGGTTTCGACAGGCCCGCGACCAGGAGGAAAACGCCGACATCCGGAAACTGGCAACGATCGCCATCTCGAGGCTGCGCACGCGGCAGAGGGAAGCGGACCCCGTAGTCATTCGCGAACGCCGCGAGCAAGAGCGCAAGATCGGCGAGTTCGAGTTGCGCGCGAACGTCGGCTTCGGCGCGGACGACAACGTCTTCCGTACTCCCGACAACCCGTACGTCGACTTCGCCGACCCGAACCTGCCCATCGTCACGCCCGAGCTTGTCTCCGGCACCTACATTCCGGCCGATTTCGTCGCGCGTTACAACGTGAACAGCCTGAAGTTCGAGTCGTTTTTCGGCGAGTACAGGCTGGCCGGCCGCTACTACAGCGACGAGGAGTTCGAGTCCGCCAACGAGTTCAGCCATGAGCTGCGCCTCGGCAGCGAGTTCGACCGCCGCGAAGAAACGCGGTCGACGCGTGTCTACAGCGCCTTCACGATTGCCCGGCACGACGAGACCTACTTCGACCCCGACGACGGCTCCGCACGCAACGTGAATGGCGAGCTCATCGACGAGCGCCTGAACTATGTGCGCTTCGGGCCCCAGCTCGCGGTGCGGCGTGCACACGAACGCCTGGCGTACGGCCTGCGGGTCAAGGGTCAGATGTGGGACTACGAGGACCCCGGGGTCGTGCCCGAGTATGATCACGAGTACTTCCTGTTCGGCGCGAATATCCAGTACCGCTTCACGGAGACATCCCTGCTGCGGCTGACGGTCGACAAGTCGAGCCGCCGCTATGGCGACCGGCCGTCCTTCGGCCTGGACGGCAACCAGCCCATCACGAACCCGGCCGTGCGCTATGACTACCTCGAGCTTGCGCTGCTGGCCAGGCAGCGCATCACCGACAACATGTGGTTCGGGTTCGGCTACGAACTCACGTCCCGCGAAGATCGCTACGTCGGTTATAACGACTTCACGCGCGACGACTACCGCTTCGAGTTTCACTGGTCGCCGGGCAGCCGCTTCGAGCTGGACCTGAAGAGTTCGTACCGGATCTACGATTTTCCGAACGCCTTCGCGTTCAATAACCCGGCCGCGGGCCTGAAGACCTACGAAACGGCAGACGTGGAGCTGAGCGCCACGTACAGGATGACGCGGCGGCTGAGCCTCGTTGCCGAGGGCGCCTACCGCGGCACCGCATCGACCGATACGCGCATCCAGTACGACCGCAACCGATTTTCGATCGGCGTCGTCTGGCAGCAATAATCGCCGGGAAACCCGATTTGTTCGCGGCTGACGCCGCTCCTACAATGCGGGGATGGATGTCACTCCGATCCTCGAATCCCTGAACGACGCGCAACGCCAGGCGGTCACCGCGCCGGCCGAGCCGACGCTGGTCATCGCCGGCGCCGGCAGCGGCAAGACGCGGGTGCTCGTGCACCGCGCCGCCTGGCTCATCGACGTGGAAAACGTATCGCCGCACGGCCTGCTGGCCGTGACCTTCACCAACAAGGCCGCGGCAGAGATGCGCGGGCGCATCGAGAGCCTGCTCGGCATGCCGGTCAGCCACCTCTGGATCGGGACCTTTCACGGGCTGGCGCATCGGCTCCTGCGGCGCCACTGGCGCGAGGCAGGGCTGCCGCAGAATTTCCAGATCATCGACGCCGACGACCAGCTGCGGCTCATCAAGCGCCTGCTCAAGAACCTCGAGATCGATGACAGCCGCTGGGTGCCGCGCGAAATCCAGTATTTCATCAACGCGCAGAAGGACGAGGGCCTGCGGCCCGGGCACCTGGACGACGACCGCGACCCGAACCGGCGGCAGATGATCAGCCTCTATGCCGCTTACGAGGAAGTCTGCCAGCGCGGTGGCCTGGTCGACTTCGCGGAGCTGTTGCTCCGCGCCCACGAACTCTGGCGCGACAACCCGGACCTGCTCGCGCACTACCAGCGCCGCTTCGAGCACCTGCTGGTCGACGAGTTCCAGGACACCAACGCGATCCAGTACGCGTGGCTGCGGCTGCTGGCGGGCAAGACCGGTGTCCCCTTCGTCGTCGGTGACGACGACCAGTCGATCTACCGCTGGCGCGGTGCGCGCGTCGAGCACATCCACCGTTTCCAGCGAGACTTCCCCGACACCACCGTCGTCAAGCTGGAGCAGAACTACCGCTCGACAGCGACGATCCTCAACGCGGCGAACGCAGTCATCGCTAACAACAACGCGCGCATGGGCAAGAACCTCTGGACGGACGGCGCCGAGGGTGAACCCATCAAGGTCTATGCGGCCTACAACGAACGTGACGAGGCCGACTTCATCATCGGCCGGCTGCGCGACTGGATCGAGCAGGGCAATGCGCGCGCCGACGCGGCCATACTTTACCGGTCGAACGCGCAGTCGCGCGCGCTCGAGGAGGGCCTGATCAATGCCGGCATGCCGTACCGCGTCTACGGCGGGCTGCGCTTCTTCGAGCGCGCGGAGATCAAGGACGCGCTGGCCTATCTCCGGCTGATATCGAACCGCGACGACGATTCGTCGTTCGAGCGCATCGTCAACCGCCCTACGCGCGGCATCGGCGCGCGCACGGTCGAGCTCATGCGCTCCTACGCCCGCGCCAACAGCTGCTCGATGTGGCGCGCCGCGGGCGCCATCGCCAGCGATGAACTGGGCGGCCGGGCGGCCAACGCGGTGCGTGCGTTTCTGAACCTGATCGAATCGATGGCCCGCGACGTGACCGGTCGCGACCTGCAGGAGCAGGTCGACCATGTCATCTATGCGAGCGGCCTCGTCGATTTTTTCAAAAAGGACAAGGGCGAGAAGGGCGAGACGCGGGTCGAGAACCTGCTCGAGCTCGTCAGTGCCGCGCGCAGCTTCGAGCCGGACCCGGCACAGGAGATGTCGCCGCTCGACGAGTTCCTGTCGCATGCCGCGCTCGAAGCCGGCGAAGGACAGGCCGATGCGTGGGAAGACTGCGTGCAGCTCATGACGATGCACTCGGCGAAGGGCCTCGAGTTTCCGCTCGTCTTCCTGTCCGGCATGGAAGACGGCCTGTTTCCGCACCAGCGCTCTATCAACGACCCCAACGGCCTCGAGGAGGAGCGGCGCCTCTGCTATGTCGGCATCACGCGGGCGAGGCAGTCGCTCTACGTGACCTACGCGGAGCAGCGTCGGCTGCACGGCATGGACAATTATTCCCAGCCATCACGGTTCATTGCGGAAATTCCCGACGAATACGTCGAGGAAGTGCGGCCGCGCGTCCAGGTCTCGCGACCGATGCGCTCGCCCGCCAGGCAACGGCCGGCTGCGTCGCCGCAGGCCGAGCTCGGCATTCGCCTCGGCCAGCGAGTGCGGCACGGGAAATTCGGAGACGGCGTCATCCTCAACTGCGAGGGCCAGGGCGCCCACGCGAGGGTCGAGGTGAATTTTGAGACCGCCGGCACAAAATGGCTCGTACTGAGCTATGCCAATCTCGACTTGATGTAAACTACCGGCCTTGAGGCAGCGAGGATTGCTGCGCTCGGGGGCCCGACAACAACAATGAAGATTCTCATTCTCGGCGCTGGTCAGGTCGGCTCTTCAGCCGCCTACCACCTCTCACGCGAAGAGGCCAACGAAGTGACCGTCGTCGACACGCGTCCCGACGTGCTGCGAGAGCTGCAGGACAGGCTCGATATCCGCACCGTCGTCGGCCACGCCGCCCACCCTGACGTGTTGAAGCGCGCCGGCACGAACGATGCCGATATCGTCGTCGCGCTGACCGACACCGACGAGACCAACATGGTCGCGTGCCAGGTGGCTTACACGCTGTTTCACACGCCGACCAAGATCGCCCGAATCCGCGCCGCCGAGTACATGAGCGCCAAGAGCCTGTTTACCCAGGACGCGATCCCGATCGACGTGAGGATCAGCCCGGAGCAGCTCGTCTGCGAGTATGTCGAGCAGCTCATCCTGTACCCGGGCGCGTCCCAGGTACTCGACTTTGCCGAGGGCAGGGTCCGCCTCGTCGGCGTCAAGGCGGACCGCGAAGGCCTGCTCGTGGGCCAGCGTATCGCAACGCTGAAAGAACACGTTCCGAACACCGAGGGCCGGATCGCGGCCATCTACCGCGCCGGCAAGGCGATGCTGCCCGAGGGCGACACCATCATCCAGGAAGGCGACGAAGTCTTCTTCATCGCCGACCGCAAAGACATTCGCGTCTTCATCAGTGAGATGCGGCGCCTCGAGGACCCGGTGCGCCGCGTCGTGATCGCGGGCGGCGGCAACATCGGCCTGCGGCTGGCCCAGGCGCTCGAGCAGACGAACCAGGTCAAGCTCATCGAACGCGACCCGGTGCGGGCGCGAGGGATATCCGAGCAGCTGAACAAGGCCATCGTGCTGATCGGTGATGCGGCCGACGAGGAGTTGCTGCTCGAGGAAAATATCGACAGCGTGGACGTTTTCTGCGCCCTCACCAACTCCGAGGAGGCCAACATACTGAGCTCGATGCTCGCCAAGCGGCTCGGCGCCTCGAAGGTGATGGCACTGATCAACCGCGCTTCCTATGTCGATCTCGTGGAGGCGGGGAGCATCGACATCGCAATATCGCCGCAGCAAGTCACGATTGGCTCGCTGCTCGCACACGTGCGGCGCGGCGACGTGGTCAAGGTCCATTCGCTGCGCCGGGGCGCCGCCGAGGCCATCGAGGCGATAGCGCACGGCCGTGAATCCGAGTCCAGGGTCGTCGGCCGCCAGATCGACCAGATCTCGCTGCCGGTCGGCGCGGCTATCGTCGCGCTGGTCAGGGACAAGCAGGTCATCATCGCGCATCACGACACCGTCATCGAAACCGACGACCACGTGATCCTGTTCCTTACGGATCGTCGCAAGATCGAGAGCATCGAAAAGCTGTTCCAGGTCGGCGTCTCTTTTGTATAGGACGCGGCTCTCGGCATGAACTGGACCGTCGTACAGCGCATCCTCGGCCTGCTCCTGATGATGTTCAGCCTGACGATGCTGCCGCCGGTGCTGGTTGCGTTCGTGTTCGAAGAGCCCGTGTGGCTCCCGTTCGTAAAAGGTTTCGGGTTCACCTTCGTCGTCGGGCTGTTGCTGTGGTTGCCGGTGCACCGTGTCCGCAAGGACCTGCGCCTGCGTGACGGTTTTCTTGTCGTCGCATCGTTCTGGACGGTGCTCGGCACTTTCGGCGCGGCGCCGCTGCTGCTGTCGGACGTTCCACAGATGAGCATAACCGATGCGATTTTCGAATCGATTTCCGGGCTCACGACGACGGGCGCCACCGTCCTGACCGGCCTCGACGATCTGCCGAAGTCGATTCTCTACTACCGGCAACAGCTCCAGTGGCTCGGCGGCATGGGCATCATCGTGCTCGCCGTGGCCGTGCTGCCCATGCTGGGCGTCGGCGGTATGCAGCTCTACCGCGCAGAAACGCCGGGGCCGGTGAAGGATACGAAGCTCACGCCGCGCATTACCGAGACGGCCAAGGCGCTCTGGTACGTTTACCTGTCGTTCACGGCGGCCTGTGCCGTGGCATACATGGTGGCCGGCATGGGCTGGTTCGATGCTCTGTGCCATGCATTCTCCACCGTAGCCATCGGCGGCTTCTCGACTCACGACCTCAGCATCGGTTATTTCAACAACCCCGGCATCGACATCGTGGCAATCGTCTTCATGTTCATCGCCGGCATCAACTTTTCACTGCATTTCTTCGCCTGGCGCTACGTTTCCATCAAGCACTACGCCTCCGATACCGAGTTCCGGGCCTATACGACGATCCTCGCCACGCTGGCGATCCTCGTGATCGTCGGGCTGATCTATCACCAGAGCTATTCGGACGTCGGCAGCGCTTTCATCAACGGGCTCTTCCAGGCGGTCTCGATCGCCACCACGACGGGCTTCACGACTGCCGACTACGCCAACTGGCCCGCCGCGATCCCGGTTGCGCTGATATTCGCGAGCTTTATCGGCGGCTGCGCCGGCTCTACCGC
>JBFFSI010000107.1:0-7085 GCA_041572475.1 Woeseiaceae bacterium | reverse complement strand
GTCTTGCCCTCGAGCGCCGGAATCATTTCGAGCGGCGTGAAGCCTGCCCAGACGTTGAACGAGAACACCGTGGCGAGGCCGATCAGCCAGGCCAGGAAGCCGAACACGACGCAGGCCCTTCGGCGAGTCATGGCCCACTTGTCCTCGGCGTAGGCGACGATCGGCTCGAGGATCGCGATGATCGACGTAATCGCTGCGAACGCCAGCAGCAGGAAGAACAGCGAACCGAACACGCGCCCGCCCGGCATCTGCACGAAGGCGGTGGGCAGGGTCTTGAAGATCAGCCCCGGTCCCTCCGCCGGGTCGAGGCCGTTGCCGAACACCAGCGGGAAAATCATCAGGCCCGCCAGCAGCGCGATCAGCGTGTCGGTGCCGGCAATGATGAAGGCCGAGCGGGTCAGCGAGACCTCTTTGGGCACGTAGGCGCCATAGATCATCATCAGGCCCATCGCCACGCTGATCGAGAAGAAGGCCTGGCCGACGGCCGCAAGCACGACCTCGCCCGTGATCTTGCTGAAGTCGACGTTGAACAGAAAGCCGAGGCCGGCCGCAAAATCGCCGGCATACGCCGCGTAGCCGATCATGACCAGCATCATCGCAAACAGCGAGGGCATCAGCATCTTCACGGCCTTCTCGATGCCGTCCTGCAGGCCGCGACCGACAATGACGAGCGCGATCACGATGAACACCGTGTGCCACAGCGTCATCGTCACCGGGCTCGCCAGCAACTGGTCGAACTGTCCCGCCACCTCGAGTGGCCCGGCGCCGCTAAAGCCGCCCGCCGCCTTGCCGATGTAGCTGAGCGTCCAGCCGGCGATGACGCTGTAGTAGGTGGCGATCAGGAAACCGACGATCGTCCCCATCCAGCCGACGATGCGCCAGGCCTTCGAGCGGCCGGCATTCGCGGCGAGCGTCGACATGGCAACCGGCGGACTGCTCGCGCCGCGGCGGCCGATCAGGAGTTCCGCAATCAGGATCGGGATGGCGACGAAAACCACGCAGGCGAGGTACACGAGCACGAAGGCGCCGCCGCCGCTGACGCCGGCGACGAACGGGAACTTCCAGATATTGCCGAGGCCGACCGCGGCGCCGACCGCCGCCAGGATGAATGTGAAACCCGAAGACCAGTTGCGTGCGCTGCCTGTGACTGCCATTACTTGCTCGCTTGTTGGTGGTTATCCAGTACGCGGCCGGGGTTAAGGATATTGCTGGGGTCGAGCGCGGACTTCAACGCGCGCATGAGCCCGATCTCCGCGGCCGTGCGGCTGTGCGGCAGCCACTTGAGTTTTTCCGTGCCGATACCGTGCTCCGCCGAAACCGAGCCGCCGATATCAGTGAGCGGCCCGTACACGCACTCATCGCTGGTCTCGTGATGGTCGCCCTCGGCGTTCGGCACGACGAAGAAATGCAGGTTGCCGTCGGCAACGTGACCTATCGTATAGCACTCACCGCGCGGCCAGCGCCCCCTGACATGGGTTTTCACCGCCTTGACGTAAGCGGCCATGCTGCGAATCGGCAGGCTGACATCGTACAAATAGACCGGTGGCTGCTCGAGCACGTCCTCGAAATCCTCCCGGATCGCCCAGATCGCCCGCGCCTCGGCCGCGGACTTCGCAATGACCGCGTCGCTGATGAGGCCGTCCTCGAGGGCGCGCCCGAGGACGGTCTCGAAGCGCGCATCGTCGCTCACCGCATCGCTGCCCTCGACCTCGAAGACCACGTAAAAGGGATAGTCCCTGGCGAGCGGCGCGCGATGGCCGTTTTCACCCGTGACGGCCGCGTAGTAGTCGCCCCACATGATCTCGAAAGCGCTGAGGGTGTCGGCGAGCTGCGTACGCAGGTATCCCAGCAGTGCGGTGACCTTGTCGAAATCCTGCAGCGCGACGAGCGCCGTGTTGCGGCTGGCCGGTTGCGGGAATACCCGCAATACGGCGCGTGTCACGATGCCGAGCGTGCCCTCGGTGCCGATGAAGAGCTGCTTCACGTCGTACCCCGCGTTGTTTTTCAGCATGCGGTTCATCGACGAGACCACGGTGCCGTCGGCCAGCACGGCCTCGAGGCCGAGCACGAGGTTGCGCATCATGCCGTAACGCAACACGTTGATGCCGCCGGCGTTGGTCGCGATGTTGCCGCCGATCGTGCAGCTGCCGCGCGCGCCGAGATCGAGCGGGAAACGCAGCCCTTCCTTGGCGACGGCTTCCTGCAGCGTCTGCAGGATGGCGCCGGCCTCGACGGTCACCGTGCCGCCGACGGCGTCGATCTCGCCGATGCGGTTCATCTTCTCGAGCGACAGCACGACGTCGCCGGACGTCGGCTCGGCCGCTGCGACGCAGTTGGTGAGTCCGCCGTGGGTGATTACGGGCTGGGCAGCCGCGTGACACGCGCGCAGCACGGCGGCGACCTCCTCGGTGTTGCGCGGCAGCACCAGCGCCCGCGCTCGCATGGGGGCCTCGTTCCAGAAACTCGTCGCCCGGCCCGCGACCGCGGCGCCCGTCAGCACCCGGTCCTTGCCGACGATGTCGACGATGTCCTGAACGACGTCAGCCACGTAATCCCCCTTGCGCCGTGATATTCCCCCGGGCAGTGTGCCACGCGTGCCTCTCGATTAGAATTGACGCGACGCACCGAGAGACCATGACTGATTCCAGGAAAAGCGCCCGCCTCGCCATCGATATCGGTGGCACGTTCACCGACGTCGTGCTCGAACTCGCGAGCGGCGAGCGCGTCACGACGAAACTGCTGACGACCTGCGCGCACCCGGGCGACGCCGTGCTCGAGGGCATCGGGCAGGTGATGCGGCAGGCTTCGGCGAGCGCCGGCGACGTCGGCCTGATCATCCACGGCACGACGCTGGCGACCAACGCACTGATCGAACGCAGCGGCGCGACGACGGCGCTGCTGACGACGAAGGGCCACCGCGATGCGCTGGAGATGGCCCACGAGGATCGCTTCGAGCAATACGACATCAACATCGACCGCCCGGCCCCGCTCGTACCGCGCTACCTGCGCCTGCCGGTCGCCGAACGCCTGGATCGCGACGGCAAGGTGCTGATCCCGCTCGACGAGGCGACGGTCAGGGACGCACTGCCGATCCTGGATGAGCACGAGGTCGAGAGTGTCGCAATCGGCTACCTGCACGGCTTCGTCAACCCGGCACACGAACTGCGAACCGCGGAGCTCCTGCGGGCGGAGCGACCGGACCTGTCGATCACGCTCGCCTCCGAGGTATGCCCCGAGATCCGCGAGTTCGAGCGCCTGTCCACGGCCTGCGCCAATGCCTACGTGCGGCCGCTGATGGCCCGCTACCTGGAACGGCTCGCCGGTGAACTCCGGCAGCGCGGTTTCGACTGCCCGTTCCTGGTGATGACCTCCGGCGGCGGGCTGACGACTCTCGAGACGGCGGCGAAGTTCCCGATCCGGCTCGTGGAGTCGGGGCCGGCGGGCGGCGCGATCCTGTCGCAGTACGTCGCGCGCGAGGCCGGCTTCGACCGCCTGCTGTCCTTCGACATGGGCGGCACGACCGCCAAGCTGTGCCTGCTCGACGACTTCGAACCGCTGATGTCACGCAGCTTCGAGGTCGATCGCGTTTACCGCTTCAAGAAGGGCAGCGGCTTGCCGGTGCGGATCCCGGTCATCGAGATGGTCGAGATCGGCGCGGGCGGCGGCTCCATCGCCAGCATCGACAAGCTCGGACGCATCCAGGTGGGGCCCGAGAGCGCGGGCTCCGAGCCCGGCCCGGCCGCGTACGGGCTCGGCGGCGAGCGCCCGACGGTCACCGACGCCAATGTGCAACTGGGGCGCATCCATGCGCCGAAGTTCGCGGGTGGCTCGCTCGTGCTCGATACCGACGCGGCGCGGATGGCGATCGCGCAAGCGATCAGCGAGGTGCTCGACACCGACCTCGACGGCGGGGCGTTCGGCATCAGCGAGGTCGTCGATGAGAACATGGCCGCGGCGGCGCGCGCGCACGCGGCCGAGTTCGGCCTCGACCTGGGCCAGCGCGACATGATCGCGTTCGGCGGCGCGGGCCCCCTGCATGCCGCAAGACTGGGCGAGAAGCTCGGCGTCAACCGGGTCCTGGTCCCGACGGGCGCCGGTGTCGGTTCGGCTATCGGCTTCCTGCTGGCCACGGTGGCTTACGAGGTCGTGCGCAGCCGGCAACAGAAACTGGCGGCGCTGGACCACGAGCTCGTCAACCGCCTCATGGGCGAGATGCAGGCCGAGGCACTCGATGTCGTCCGCCAGGGCAGCCAGGCCACGGAGCTGGTCGAGACACGACAGGCGTACATGCGCTACGTCGGCCAGGGCCACGAGATCGCCGTGGACCTGCCGGTGGAGGAGTACGGCGCGGCGCACGCGGCCATCTTCCGCGACGCGTTCGAGGCGGCCTACACGAAGCTTTACGGGCGCACGATCCGCGGCGTCGAGATCGAGGCGCTGAGCTGGACGCTGACGATAGCGGCGCCGGGCTTGCAGGCGCCCTCACCAGCGGTCCCGCCACCCGGGCTGGCTGCGCCCGCCGCTGCGGGCAGCCAGTCGTTCTTCGACCCGGCGCTGGCCGAGCGCGTCGAGGCGCCGGTGTTCCTGCGCGAGCAGCTGGAGCCCGGCACGCTCATCCCGGGCCCCGCCTTGATCACCGAGGACCAGACCACCACGGTCGTCACCTCGAGCTTCGACGCCACGATCGACGCGCGCGGCTACATCCTGCTGAGCCGCAAGGGAGTGGAGGGATGACCGACCGTAACGCGATCGACCGGCTGCGCGGCCAGCTCACCTGGGACCGGCTGCTGGCCGTCGTCGAGGAGCAGGCGCAGACGCTGATCCGCACCGCTTTCTCGACAACCGTGCGCGAGGCCGGCGACCTGTCGTCGGGCGTCTTCGACACCCGGGGCCGCATGCTGGCCCAGGCGGTGACCGGCACACCCGGCCACGTCAACGCGATGGCGGCCAGCGTCGGCTTTTTCCTCGACAAGTACCCGCTGGATGTCCTCGAGGACGGTGATGTTCTCGTGACCAACGATCCCTGGCACGGCACGGGCCATCTCAACGACTTCACGGTCGTGACGCCGGCGTTCTACAAGGGCCGCGCCGTCGCCCTGTTCGCGGCCACCTCGCACATCGCGGACGTCGGCGGCCTGGGCTTCGGGCCCGACGGCACCCAGGTGTTCGAGGAAGGCATCAACCTGCCCATCGGCTACCTGTTCAAAAAGGGCGAGCCCAACGAGACCCTGCTCGAGATCCTGCGGGCCAACGTCCGCGACCCGGTTGCGGCCGAGGGCGACCTCTACTCCCTGACGGCATGCAATCGCTCGGGCGCCGGCTCGCTCGTCGTCATGCTCGACGAGTTCGGGCTCGAGACCCTGGACGAGGTTGCCGGGATGGTCATCGATCACTCGCGGGACGCGATGCTGGCCGAGATCCGCGCCCTGCCGCGGGGCACCTGGAAAAACCGCATGCGCATCGACGGCTACGACGAGCCGGTCGATCTCGTCTGCGCCGTGACGATCGGCGCCGACGGCATCGACATCGACTTCACGGGCACATCGGCGACCTGTGCGCACGGCATCAACGTGCCGCTGACCTACACGCAGGCTTACGCCTCGTTCGGCGCGCGCTGCGTGATCGGCAACGACGTCCCGAACAACGCGGGCTCGCTCGCGGTCATTCGCGTGACGGCGCCCGAGGGCAGCATCCTCAATGCGCCGCGGCCCGCGGCCGTCTCGGCCCGGCACGCGATCGGCCAGATGCTGCCCGACGTGGTGCTCGGCTGCCTGGAGGAGCCGCTCGAGGGCCAGGTCCCGGTCGAGGGGGCCGCGTGCCTGTTCGGCCCCGTGTTCCTGGGCGGCCGCGGCTTCATGCCCGGCAGCAGCAGCGAGCCCTTCGTGATGAATGCGTTCTATGCTGGCGGCACCGGCGCACGGCCACGGAAGGACGGCCTGTCCGCGACCGCGTTCCCGTCCGGTGTCCGCAGCACGCCCGTCGAGATTACCGAGAACACCGCACCGCTCGTCATGTGGCAGAAGGAGTATCGCCCGGGTTCCGGTGGTGCGGGGCGGTATCGCGGCGGGCTCGGCCAGATCATGGAATTCGGCCACCTGCACGGCGAGGCCTTCGTCGTTTCCAAGATGTTCGACCGGGTGGACCATCCGCCGCGCGGCCGCGACGGCGGCGAACCTGGCGCACCGGCCCGTGTCTACCTGAAGGGCGGCGGCAAGCTCAAAGGCATGGGCCGGGAAATCATCCCGGCCGGCGAGACCATGGTCCTCGAGACGGCCGGCGGCGGCGGACGGGGTGAACCCCCATCGCGCGAGCCCGGCGCCGTAGTCCGCGATAAGAAGAACAGTTTGATACCGTGACCCATCATGGTTTCGAATATTTGAAGATAAGGCGCCATTAACTAAGTGAGCACGGACAAACGCATCCTCGGAATTTCGGCCTACTACCACGACAGTGCGGCCGCAGTGCTGTGCGACGGCCGCATATCGGCCGCCGCGCAACAGGAGCGTTTTTCCCGCAAGAAGCACGATGCCGCCTTTCCCGGCGATGCGATTCGGTATTGCCTGCAGGAAGCAGGCTGCGAGTTGACCGACCTCGATGCCATCGTCTTTTACGACAAACCTTTTCTGAAATTCGAGCGCCTGCTCGAGACGTATGTCAGCTATGCGCCGCGAGGTTTTCGATCTTTCGTCGCGGCGATGCCGGTCTGGCTCAAAGAGAAGCTGATGTTGAAAGAGACCCTGAAGAGAGAGCTGTCGGCAATCGGCGGATGCAAGAAGAATGATTTGCCAGATCTGCTCTTCTCCGAGCATCACAAGTCTCATGCGGCGTCGGCCTTCTATCCGAGTCCGTTCGACAGCGCGGCTGTCCTGTGCCTCGATGGCGTCGGCGAGTGGACGACGACGTCGGCCTGGTCCGCTGCCGGCAATGAACTGGAAGCGCTGTGGGAAATAGACTTTCCCCATTCCCTCGGGCTGCTTTACTCGGCGTTCACCTACTTTACGGGCTTCAAGGTCAATTCGGGCGAATACAAATTGATGGGGCTTGCGCCCTACGGCGAGCCACGCTACGTCGACAAGATCCTCGAC
>JBFFSI010000106.1:0-7351 GCA_041572475.1 Woeseiaceae bacterium | reverse complement strand
GCGTCGAGCTGCGCCTCGTGTCATCGGAGACCCAGGAGATCACCATCGGCGACGAGGAGATCCTGATCGAGAAAGACGAGGCCATCGTCACCGAGTACTCGCACAAGTACACACTCGACGGTTTCGCAGCCATGGCCGAGCACGCAGGCCTGCAAATAGCCAGGGTGTGGACCGACGCCGATCACCTGTTCAGCGTGCATTACTGCGTCAGGGACTGATCGGGCCGCACTCCGATGCAGCGTTTCAGTTGCGGAGCTTGCTCATTTAAGCAAGCCGGCTCGGTGCACTGCCGGCCACTACGTATTATCCTTGGCCAGCGCTGGCATTGCCGAATCATTGGGGGGCCGATTTGCCGCAACTGTTACAGGAACTGAAACGCCGGAAGGTCTTCCGGGTTCTGATTGCTTACTTGGTTGCGTCATGGCTGTTGCTGCAGATTGCGGACGTTCTGTCGTCGATCCTGTCATTGCCCGACTGGGCCCCAAAGCTGGTGTTCTTCCTGCTGGCGATCGGCGTCTTCCCCGCACTGATCCTCGCCTGGGCATACGAACTGACGCCGCAGGGCGTTCAGCGCGATGAAGCAGCAAGAAAAGTACCCGTAACTGCAACTTCGGGCCGACTCCGCGAGATCTTGCTGGCGGGTGGATTGGTCCTGGCGATCGCGGCGGGGGCCGGCCTGCACTGGGTTTCGGGGGCGGATGAGCGCTGGGTAGAAAACATCGCGTTGCCGCAACTGGAACAGCAGATCGCCGGCGATCAGTGGGAGCAGGCCTATGCCACGGCGATGGCGATCGACGAACGCCTTCCCGATACCGGGATCCTGGATGAATACTGGGCGCAGTTTTCTTTTCAAATAAGCATTCCGTCGACGCCGGCTGGTGCCACGGTCTATCGCCGGGCCTACAACGATTCGGACGCCGAATGGCAGGTGTTGGGCCAAACCCCCATTTATGATGCGGCAGTGCCGCGCGGCTTCTCGCTCATACGCCTGGAGAAGGACGGCTTTGACAGTGTGCTGCGCATCATCGGCAGGATGCCGATTGATGGCATGACGAATCACGTGGCAGCGGCTGAGGATTCCACTGGCACCCGCTACGTCGTTCCCGCGGTAGACATCGTGCTCGATCCGGTCGATGGGGACACGCAGGCGTACGACGTGCGGGTTCCGGGCCGGCAGATCTTCGTCGAGGGGCAGCCGGTAAATCTGGCTGATTTCCGCATCGGCCGCTACGAGGTGACCAACCGGGAGTACCGGGAATTCGTCAATGCCGGCGCTTACAAGCGCCGTGACTACTGGGAGCACGAAGTCGTTCGTAACGGCGAGACCATTCCGTGGCAGGCGGCTATGCAGTTGTTCACAGACACCACCGGTCGTCCCGGGCCCGCCACCTGGATCGCCGGCTCGTATCCCGAAGGACAGGGCGAGTATCCAGTGGGCGGTATCAGCTGGTACGAGGCAATGGCCTATGCCCGCTTCGCCCGGGCCGAAGTACCGACGGTGCACCACTGGCGCCGGGCCCACGCAGTGGCTGCGCTGACCTGGCAGGTGCCGGCCAGCAATATCGACTCCTCGGGTGTCGCGGCCGTCGGACAGTACCCCGGCATCGGCTGGACCGGCACTTGGGACATGCTGGGTAACGTCAGGGAATGGTGCCTAAACGCGGTTGGCGACAATCGCGCGATTCTCGGCGGTGCCTGGGACGAGTCTCAGTACATGGTCCAGGGAAGAATCTCCGCGCCGAGCTCGCTGCCACCCTTCGACCGTTCACCGACGAACGGCGTCCGTCTGCTTAATTCCCGGGACGAGCGCGACGCGCGAGACAAGCTGCGGCAAGCCGTTAATCCTGGCGCAAAACCGGTGGTCACCGCCCCGGCATCGGACGAGGTCTTTGGGGCATTTCTCAGCAACTATGACCAGGGTGACGAACCGTTGGACGCCAGCGTCGACGGCACGGAATCAATCGGGCAGTGGAGCCGGCAGCGAATCAGCTTCGACCGGGGGGACGGCGAGCGCATCGACCTTCTCCTGTATTTGCCCGATAGTGACGCGGGTCGCCATCCGGCAGTCCTCTTCTGGC
Source organism: Woeseiaceae bacterium (assembly GCA_041572475.1). Taxonomy (GTDB): domain Bacteria; phylum Pseudomonadota; class Gammaproteobacteria; order Steroidobacterales; family Woeseiaceae; genus UBA1847. Next base: position 5,273 of record JBFFSI010000106.1, on the reverse strand, counting down.
CAAGCTCGCTGGCGCACCTGCTCGACTCTCTGGACAACTATCGCATGCCCCTCGACTTCATGCTGAGGAACGGCTGGGCGGTTGCTCTCCCCGTTCTCGAGGGAACGTTCTATCGTGATCGGACGCCAGCATCCGGGGCAAGCGCTATTGCACGCCGAGATCAATTCATACGGCACGTCCGGGAAATGCGGCGGACGATCGATTACCTGGAGACACGTCCGGACCTGGATACCGGAACGCTGAGTTATTACGGGTACAGCTGGGGCGGTGCCGTCGGCCCTATCCTGCTTGCGGTAGAGCCACGCCTTAAGGTGGGGGTACTTAACCAGGCAGGATATTGGGTGGGAGGGTCCTACGACATCGACGTGGCGCACTACCTGCCCCGCGTCCACCAACCCGTGCTTCAGTTCAACGGCTATTTCGACGAGACTTTTCGATATCAAGACGAAGCGAAGCCTTATTTTGATCTGTTGGGCTCCGAGTCCAAGAAACACGTAGTCGAGCCGACCGGCCATTTCGCACCGAACTCGGTTGTCATTCGAGAAACACTGGCCTGGCTGGATCAGCACATTGGCAAATCCGGAAACTGATCCCGGAGTTTTGTCGAACCCGGTGATTTCCGGCCCACTACCCGCATCCGGTCAATAGAAAAGATGCCCTCGCGGCCCCTCTTTTCTCAATTGGCCGGCGGGCCCGCTAATCGCTGGGCGGAACGTACTCCTCGGGCGCGGCCGACCCGCCGCCGAAAAAGAACTTCTCCATCTCCGTCTCGAGGAACCGGCGCGCACCGGGTTCGATCGGCGTCAGCCGGTACTCGTTGATGAGCATGGTCTGGTGCCCCAGCCATTTCTGCCAGGCTTCTTTGGACACGTTGTCGTAGATCCGCTGGCCCAGTTCACCGGGATACGGCGCGTAGTCGAGGCCTTCGGCTTCTTTGCCGAGGAGAACACAATTAACCGTTCGTGACATGGACTGCCTTTCTCAGTTCGTCGATGAGCTTTTGCACCGGTGCCGCGATGCCGCCGGGCGGCTCGCTGCCCAGCCGGTACCAGGTCGCCGCCTGTTCGTCCGCTACTTTACGCGAGCCTGACCCGACACGCACGAGCACGGGATGAATATCGAGATCGTAATGACTGAAGCTGTGCCGCAGCGCCGACCAGTGCTCCACGTCGGTACCGCCGTTGCCGAAAGTCTGCCTGCACCAGTCGTCGACCGCCCCGTCCCCGACCTCCGGCAGGCTCCACAAGCCTCCCCAGATGCCGCTCGGCGGCCTGCGCTCCACGTAGAGCGAGTCACCGTCGACGGCCAGGATCATCGTGGTCTGCCTCAGAGGGCGCGCCTTCTTCGGCTTGCGGCCAGGGTAGTCCGCAACCGTACCGGTGAGCCGCGCTTTGCAGTCGCTGGCAACCGGGCAATCATCGCAGCGCGGGTTGCTGCGCGTGCAAAGCACCGCCCCGAGATCCATGATGGCCTGCGTATACTCGGCCGCGCGTTCCCGGGGCGTGCGTGCCTCTGCCAGGGTCCAGAGCGTCCTTGCTGTCGCCGTCCTGCCGGGCCAGCCTGCAACAGCATCATGACGGCCAAGCACGCGCTTCACATTGCCGTCGAGAATCGGATGCCGTTGGCCGAATGCCAGCGAGAGGATGGCGCCCGCGGTCGATCGCCCGACGCCGGGCAGCGCCGCCACGTCGTCGAAACTATCCGGAAACTCGCCGCCATGCTCATCGCGGATGATGCCCGCGGCCTTGTGCAGGTTGCGCGCGCGGGCATAGTAGCCGAGGCCCGACCAGCGCTGCAGCACCTCGTCGATATGCGCATTCGCGAGGGACGTGGCGTCGGGGAAGCGCGCCATGAAGCGCTCGTAATAGGGAATCACCGTCTGCACCTGGGTCTGCTGCAGCATGATCTCCGAAACCCAGATGCCATAGGCGCCGACCTGCTGCCAGGGCAGGTCCTTGCGCCCGTGCAGGTCGTACCACGCGAGTACGCGCTCGGCGAATCCGGGCATCGGGCAGCTCAGCGCTTCAGAAGATCTTTCAGCTTGTCCTCGAGCTTGTCGCGGACTTTCTTTTCGACTTCTTTCTTCAGCATCGCCTCGATGTCAGGTGTTATCGACGGTGTGGCAAGCGGGCCCTCGACGCGCAGCGGGATGACGGCCTCGGTAAAATCCTCGAGCTCTTCCGTGGTCATCTCGCTGGCAAATTCCGGCTTCTTAAGCACCCTCGCCGAGAGTCGAAAATCGACCTCCGCCGCCGGCAGGTCGACCGAGCCACCGCCGGTCAGCTGCATGAAAGGCAATTCCGCGAACAGTTCCTCGCTCGTGAATACGCCGTCCCGGACGGGGCCGGCCAGCTTGACCGTGCTGAACGGCGTCCGGGGTGGCGACGGCGCCTCGGGCGCAGGCTCCTTCGTGAACAGCGCTCTCGCTTTACGCAGCTCATACCAGACGTCGGTGCCTTCCCAGGCACCGTCGACCAGCTCGAAGGCCATGTCACCGCGCAGGCTCTGTTGCACGTCTGCGAGATCGGTGCCCCTGCCGGTCAATGTGAACGTACCGTTGATCGCACCACTGATGTTCTCCTGCTCGAACATCGCTGCCACGAGTGAGCCGAGGTTGACGCCGCGGACCTGCTCGTTGACCGACAGCACCGGCGTGTCGCCCGTCGCGTCGATGCGGACGTCGCCAGCGTAGGTGCCACCGAAAAGCTGCGCCGAGATCGGGTGCATGCGCAGGTTGCCATCGCGGGCGTTCACTGCGAGCTCGACGCCCGTGAAGACGAGCCCGGACAGCGTGGCCTCTTCCAGCGTCAGCTCGCCACGAAGGTTGAATGCCCGCACCAGGTCGGCGGGAATCTCCACCGGGATCGCCTCGCCATCGGCACCAGCGGCGGCCGCATCGGTCGCCGGCGCCATATAGCGCGTGAGATCGATCGAGTCGCCCGCAAGGTCCACACTGATCGTGCCGGCCGCGTCCCGCGCAACCGAGACCTTGCCGGTGAATGAGGAGTCGTCGACGGCAAGCGCCAGGTCGTCGATGCCGATAGCCGATGGGGTCATGCGCGCCGTCCCGCCCAGCGTGAGCTTGCCCAGCGCGTCCGGGTCGGCCGTCTCCGGCGGCTCGATGCCGAGCGAGCGCATCAGGCTCTTGAGCGAAAACGCCTCGGTCTCGAAGGCCGCGACCGGCATGAGTTCACCGTCAAAGGGAAATGGTTCGACCTCGGCGTCGATATCGACACCCGCGACCGTGATCTCGACGCCGCCCAGACCGATCGTGCGCGCGACGGTGTCGAGCACGATGTCCGCCGTGACATCGACGCTGCCGCGCAGGTCCGCCGGCTGCAGCTCGAAGTCGAAGCTGCCCGTCGCCGCGATGGGGCCCCCTTTGCCGATGCTCCCCAGCATCAGGTTGAGGTCGGTCAGTGCAATCGTCTCACCGACCTGGGCGTCGGCGTAGATGAAAGTGGCGTTTTCGATGCCGACACTGTTGATCTCGAGGTCACTACCGGTTGCGCCGGCCGGCGGTTGGCCAGCGGGCGCGGCCCCCGAGTCCTCGAGGAGGTCTTCCCAGTTGCCGCGCCCGTTTCGGTCAACGGCAAGATTGAGGTGCATGCCGTCCAGTTCGGCGACACCGACCGCCACTTCGCGCCGCAGCAGGAGCGGCAGCAGGCGCACGCTCAGGCGCGCCGAGTCGAAGCGCGCAAAGGGCTCGTTACCGAAACCCGGCGCATTGCCCAGGCGGGTCTTGCCGACCTCGATGGCCAGCCAAGGAAACAGGCTGAGCTCGAGATCGCCCTCGATGACGAACTCGCGGCCGGTCGCGCGCTGAACTTCGGCGGAAATCCGGTCGCGGAAATCGTTCGGGTCGAACAGCACATAAAACGAAACCGAGGCGACCACGAGGATCGCCACGACTCCGATGATTAGATAAAGGACTTTTTTCACTGGACGGCACCTGGATGGGCTTCCAACTGGGAGTGCCGTCTAGATTACCAAATCGCTCGCCCATTCGGGCGAGCGACTGGTGGTTCGAGCCTAGTTGCAGATACGGATATCGCCGTTCAGGGTAGAGACGCTAACGTTGCCGTCGCCATCGCCCTCGGTGAATGACAGCTCCCAGCCCGGCGCGTACTTGCTCGTGCGCACCGGATCCGGGCCGAAGCAACTCTCGATCCTGCCGGTGAACGACTCGACCTCGAATTTCGCGGAAACTTTTCCGGAGAACTCGATCTCGACCTCGCCATTGACGCCTTCCACATCAAGCCGGCCGCCCGGCCGAAGCTCCGCGAGGAATGTCAGGTCGCCATTAACCGTTTCGATGGCAACCCGGTCGTAAGAACCCTCGTTCACGGTCACGTCACCGCTGACGGCCGAGGCGCTAATTTCGCCGCTCAAGCCATGAAGAACCAGGTCGCCGGATACCGACCCCGCCTGGGTCACGGTCTCCTTGCCGGCGCCTGCGACTTCGACGTCGCCGCTCACCGAGGCCACCTCGACGTCTGACCCTGCGACCTCGGTATCGACATCACCACTCACAGTATGCAGAGACTGCTCGCCGCCGACGCCCTCGACCAGGATGTCCGCGCTAACGGCGGATACGTAGATCGAGCTGGCTTCGGGAAGCCGTACGACGATGTCGCTCGAAATGTTCTTGCTCGATTTGCGCGGCACCTTGACCTTTACGATCACGTGGTCACCGTCCCGTTCCAGGATCAGCTCCTCGACGTTTTCGCCGAGTTCTCCCGTCACCTCGACACGGTCGTTGGACCAGCCGTATACCTCGATCGTGCCTGCCGTATTGGAAATATCGACACGCCCGTCGGATGCAGCATCGATGGTTTCATCGACACTTTCTGCCGCCGCCGCCGAAGCCAGCAGCAGTCCCAATACAATCGCCAGTTTCCTGTACGTCACTTTACTCACCTCTTCTCGCACGAGCTTGCTCGTGCCTTAAATATCCTGTCTCGACATCACGCGGTTCGTCAGCCCGCCAACCTGGCGCATCAGTGCGAACTCGTCCTGGTACGCGTTGAGCAACAACTGCTGCAACAGCCGATTCGTCGGTTCGTCATCGAGGGCCGTATTGATCTCCGCGATCGCGCTGCGGATCACCGCCAGGTTCTTTTCCACATCATCGCGCGCTTCCGGCGACAGCCGGGCCAGTTCCTCATCAAGGCGCGCGCTCATCTCGCTGCGAGCCTCCAGATATTCCGGGCCCAGCGCATAGCCGGCGCTGTAGGACGCGGGCTCGAACAGGAGATCGGGCGCCACGATCG
>JBFFSI010000105.1:0-7981 GCA_041572475.1 Woeseiaceae bacterium | reverse complement strand
CGCCGTTGTGTGCGCAGGAGGCGGATGATCTTCTGGGCCACTGGACCTTCGAGATCGAAGAAGCGGACGACCGGCGCTGCGGCGCCAGCAAGACGCTTGGCGAGATGCACGTGAGCAAGCGGATCACGGCCCGGGCCTACCGGGGCTCGACCACCGTGCAGTCCGTCACCGAGCGCTGCGGGCAGGTGTCGGAGAGTGACAGCGGTTTTACGCTGCGCGTCAGGGACAATCGAGTCTCCATCGAGTATGACGAGGAATCCTGGACGTCGGACTCGCTCGTGTTCGACGGTGAGCGCCTCAGTGGCTTCGATTCGGCCGGTACGCCCATGGAGTTCATCAGGTTGGCGGACACATCACCGGAGCCGGCGCCTGAAGATCTCGCTGCACTGGACGCGTTTCTCCAGGGCCTGAAGCCGGAGCTGAGCCGGGAGATTCGTGGCGAATTCGGCCAGGACATGCTGCAGAACCTGCGCCGTACCGGCCTGTCGCGCGACGAATCCGTCCAGGTCGCGACGCAGACCGTAGAGCGGATGGCAGACTGCGTGCTCGACATGGCACGCACCGAGATCCTGGAGAAGAACCTGCCGATCGACGACGTCATTAACGGCAGAAACAGCACCGTGCTGCTCCAGCCGGAGAACCTCGACTATCGGGAGATGCAGTGCGTCTACGAGGCGGCACAGAACGCAGGCGTAGTGATCCGCTAGCAGCGACTGCGTCCCACGGTAACTGTTAACTGCCTCACAGTTTCCTTTAAAACTCGGTGAGTTATTAGACTTTAGTAGTGCGATCTGGGACAAGAAAACCGGTCCCACGGAGACGCACCATGGCTACCGCTCGCGAAACCGACAACGTTGACTATCGCCTGTTAGGGCTCATGTCCGACCTCGTCATCTGCAGCTCCTGCCTGCGGCAGGGCCGGGTCACGCCGGTGCCGCAAATCGTGTCTCATCGCCACAAGTTGCGCTCGCAGTGCGCCGGTTGCGCCCGCCCCAGGCGCAGGAATTTGCGCCGCATCCTGAGGCATCTCAAGCACGTCTAGAGCGCGGTGCACGGCTTGCCGCGTCGTGGCTCGCATTACCGGTGCGGGCGAATTAACATCGGCGCCATGGCCAAGCTCTATTTCTATTACTCGTCAATGAATGCGGGCAAGTCCACCGCGTTGCTGCAGTCCAGCTACAACTATCGCGAACGGGGCATGAAGACGCTGGTGCTCGCGCCCGAGCTGGATGACCGCTTCGGCGCCGGCAAGGTAACCTCGCGTATAGGCATCGAGGCCGAGGCACACACATTTCGGCAGGCGGATGACCTGTTCCAGCTTGTCACCAGCCGAATCGAGAGCGAACCGATTCATTGCGTGCTCGTCGACGAGGCCCAGTTCCTGACGCGGGACCAGGTTTTTCAGCTCGGCGAGGTTACCGACCAGCTCAATATCCCGGTACTCGCTTACGGGTTACGGACGGACTTCCAGGGCGAACCCTTCGACGGCAGCAAGTACCTGCTGGCATGGTCAGACAATCTCAAGGAACTCAAGGCGATCTGCCATTGCGGCACCAAAGCGACAATGGTCGTGCGCCTCGATCAGGACGGCAAAGCGGTGACGCAAGGGTCGCAGATCGAGATCGGCGGCAACGATCGATACGTATCGCTGTGCCGCAAGCACTTCAAGGAAAAGTACTTCGCCTAGAGCCCCGAGGTGGGCTGTTTCTCCGTGATCGCCGGCAGGATTTCGGTGTTTTCCTGCGCCAGCAGCCGCCGCATGTCCTCGAGAGTCTTCATGATCGCAGTGTCCGCGAAATCGATGCCGTCCAGCGCGGCGCGACTCGTCGCGTGCGGATCGTGGAACTTGATCCGATGGTGACCCAGCGTAATGACGTCCTCGTGTATCAACAAGTGATTGGAGACCCGTCTCGAATTGACATAGGTGCCGTTGGTGCTATTCAGGTCCATGAGGAAGGTCGCGCTGCCGTGCCGGACCAGCAGGGCGTGATGCCGGCTGATGAACTTGCTCGGAAGCTCGACGTCGTTGTGTTCCGACCGGCCGACGAGCAGCCTGGGCTGGGTGAATACGAGCTCGCGCAGCGTCTCCCCGTCACGTGTGACGATCAGCCTGGGCGGTTCCACCACCGTTGCCGCCACCGGGTCAGGTTCGTCGGCCGGCGAGTCGTGCCAGGTTCCTTCCGCCACCAGCGGCCGATCGATCTGCCCCGGGGCTACCGGCGAGGCGCTGGCCCTGGCGAGGCAGAGCAGGGCGAGGCGATCGATGACGCCCGGCCAGCCGCCGGATGCCGCCCACAGCTCGGCGCACACGGCTTGCGGGAAGATGCCTTCGGGGACCGTGCTGCCGGCGGCTCGCAACTTGCCATGAAGGTACCGTGTCGCTTCCTCTGCGCTCAAGGGCCGCAGGTGCAGGTCGGTGCTCACGCGCTTGGCCAGGCCCTCCATCGATGGCGAGTCGATCAGGTTCCGCAGTGACCGGTCGCTGCTGAGGATGATCTTCAGCGCGGACGAGCCGCGAACGTCGAGGTCCGCGAGTTCGCACAGGACGCGCATCGCGCTCGGGTTCAGGGAGTGCGTGTTCTCGATGATCAGGACGGGCGTTTCGTGGGCGGCGCACTGGTGCAGCGCAAACACGCGCAGCATGGCGATGAGTTCGTTGTTCGAACTGTGCTCGATGAGGTAACCGTATTGCCGCAGCATCGACTCGAGCAGCCCGGTCGTGTTGAGGCCGTTGCCGTCGACGATCGCGACCGAGCGCTCTGCGGGCAACGTCTCGACGAACAGGCGAATAAGGGTGGTCTTGCCCGAGAGCGGTGGGCCCTGCAACAGCATCAGTCCATTGTGCGCCTCGCAGGTTGCTGCGAGCGCCGCGAGGGCTTCATCGTGTGATTCGTAGGGCACGACCGACAGCGGTCTGCCGTGAGTCCGGAAGGGTTGTTCGTTGAGGCCCGCTGTGCCTAAGTCCATAAGTTGTTCTGCAGACAGTGTTGTCGCGTAAAATCCGTTATCCTTTGAGCCCCGACCGTCTTGTTCTATGAATCGTTGGCCGGGCCGTTCAGTCTACGAGCGGCGTTGCCGGCATGCAAACAGCTTCGGCATGTTTTCTTGATCTTCAGGAAGACGCGGCAGTAAGCGAGAATAAGATTTAAATTAGAAGAATAAGTGATTGATAAAGAATGTTTTTTCGATTCGCTGGACAACCTGTCTCTGATTGGCTACGAGGTGTGAGGCCTTGACTGCCAAGTTATCTGCGCGAAACCTCACGCTTTTTCGGGGTGAACGCTGCCTGTTCAGCAAGCTGGGATTTGCGCTAAATCCGGGCGAATTGCTGCTGCTCGAGGGCACGAACGGCAGCGGCAAGACGAGCCTGATGCGCGCGCTTGCCGGCCTCATCGAGTTCGAATCCGGCGAAGTTCTCTGGAACGGCCAGTCGGTCAGGGAGCATCGGCAGGCGTTCCACGGTGAGATGGTCTGGATGGCCCACCGGACAGGGCTGAAGCTCGATCTCACGCTGGTCGAGAACCTCGGCTTCGAAGGGAAGCTGCGCGCGCAGTCCTCGGCCGACTTCGAGCACGTCCTCGAGCGGCTCGGGATACAGCGCCTGAAGCGGCTGCCCGTGCGCTCGCTGTCCGCCGGCCAGCAGCGGCGCGTGGCCCTTGCGCGTATGCTGCTGGCGCAGGCGACGCTGTGGTTCATGGATGAGCCGGTGACCAATCTCGACCGCGATGGCCGCAAGCTCGTGATGAAGCTGGTTAACGAACATCTCGATCGAGGTGGCATGTGTATCATGGCCGCCCACCAGGACATCGACATCCAGGGAACGGTACAGAGGGTGCAACTCTGATGAACGACGTCGATAATCAGCCCGGGCTCTTGGCTGCGATGCTGGCGGTTGCTCGCCGCGACCTGTTGCTGGCCTGGAAGCGGCCGGGCGACGTGCTGAACCCGTTGTTCTTCTTCGCGATGGTTGCAACCCTGTTCCCACTGGCGGTCGGGCCGACCAACGAGCAGCTGCAGTTCAGCGGCCCCGGCGTCCTCTGGACCGCGGCCCTGCTGGCAATGCTGTTGTCACTGAACAGCCTGTTCGTGACGGATTTCGAGGACGGCAGCCTCGACCAGATGCTGGTCAGCCCGGTGCCGCTGCCGGCCATCGCGCTCGGCAAGACCATCGTGCACTGGATGACCAGCGGATTGCCGCTGGTGCTGGTTTCGCCGATCGTCGCCATCACGTTCAGGATGCCGGCCGACGTGATCGGCATCATGATGATCACGCTGCTGCTCGGGACGATCAGCATGTCGCTCCTCGGCTCGGTCGGCGCCGCGCTGACAGTGGGCCTGCACCGCGCCACCGCCCTCCTGAGCCTTTTGATATTGCCCCTCTCTATGCCCGTGCTTATATTCGGTGCCCGGACGGTGTCACTCGTGGCATCTGGCGACGGTGTTGCGGGTGGTCTCTATTTTCTTGCGGCTTATGCTGTGTTAATTCTCTCTATCGCGCCGTTTGCGACGGCTGCCGCATTACGAATCAGTAACGAGTAAAATCCCCGACCCATGTGGAAATTCATACACCAGTTGGCTTCACCGCCACATTTCTACCGGATTGCCCCGAAGATCGTGCCCTGGCTGGCCGTTCCCGGGCTTCTGTTGATTGCCTACGGCACCTACTCCGGCCTGTTCCTGGCTCCGGAGGATTACCAGCAAAAGGACGCTTTCCGGATCATATACATTCACGTCCCGTCGGCGTACTTGTCGATGATGACGTACATGATCATGGCGATCAGCGCCGGCATCGGCCTGATATGGCGGATCAAGCTGTCACATGCCGTCGCGGCCGCGGCGGCACCGCTCGGGGCGTGGTTTACCTTCCTGGCGCTCGCCACCGGCTCGATCTGGGGCCGGCCGATGTGGGGCACGTGGTGGGAGTGGGGTGACCCGCGCCTCACCTCCGAGCTGATCATGCTGTTCGTCTACTTCGGCTACATGGCGCTGCGGGCGGCAATCGACGATACCGTCAAAGCCGACAAAGCGAGTGCCGTGCTGGCTCTCGTCGGTGCCGTCAACGTGCCGATCATTCATTTCTCGGTGGAATGGTGGAGTTCGCTGCACCAGGGCCAGACGGTGGCCAAGGGCGCCATGGACCCGGAGATGCTGATTCCGTTGCTGATCAATATCGGGGGCTTCACCCTGCTGTTCGGGGCGTTTCTCCTGCGGCGCATCCGCACGGAGGTGCTCTACAGGGAGAGGCGGAAGCGATGGGTCAAGGACATGGTACTGGCCGCGGAGGGGCGTAGTTGATGGAAATTTTCGCAATGGGTGAATACGGCGCGTACGTATGGAGTTGCTTCATGCTGGCGGCGGTCGTGCTGATCATATTGGACTGGAGGGCACGTTTGCGGCAGCGGCGTGTCTACAGGGACATCGAAGTGCGCATCAAGGCGCTTGGAGACGATCAATGAAGCCCAGGCAACAACGCATGCTGGCTGTCGGCCTGGCCGCTGTCGGCGTCATCATCGCGACCGTACTGACGCTGCAGGCGATGCGGGACAGCATGATGTTCTTTATCGAGATTTCCGATGTCGTCGCGGGCGAGTATCCGCAGGACCGGAACTTCCGTATCGGCGGCCTCGTCGTGAATGACAGCATCCAACGCGAGGAAGGGTCTCTCGAGATAAGGTTTCGAGTGACCGACATGGCCTGCGAGCTTCCGGTCAGCTACGAGGGTGTTCTGCCCGACCTGTTCCGCGAGGGCCAGGGTGTCGTCGCGCATGGCCGGCTCGGCGATAATGGGGTATTCATCGCCGATACTATTCTCGCCAAGCACGACGAGAACTACATGGCCCCGGAAGTGGCAGATTCTCTGGCGAAGCACGTCCAGGACCAGACCGACCACCTCGCGGATAGTCGCGCCAAGTGCGAGCCTATGGCGTCGGCGACATGATCCCGGAGATTGGTCACTTTGCGCTGATCCTGGCGCTGGCCCTCGCGATCCTGCAGGGCGTGCTGCCGATGATCGGCGCCCAGCGCAACGATGTCGCACTGATGAGCCTGGCCAGACCGACCGCCGTCGGCCAGCTGGTTTTCGTGCTGATTGCTTACGCGTGTCTCACGTGGTCGTTCCTGGCCAGCGATTTCTCGGTGCTCTATGTCGCGAACCATTCCCAGCTCGATTTGCCGACGATGTACAAGGTCTCGGCGGTCTGGGGCGGTCACGAGGGCTCGGTGCTGCTCTGGGTCCTGCTGCTGTCCGCCTGGACGGTAGCCGTGTCCTTCTTCAGCAAGAGCATGCCCGATTCTTTCGTTGCCCGTGTGATAGGCGTACTCGGCCTCCTGTCGATCGGCTTCCTGCTGTTCACGCTGCTGACATCCAACCCGTTCGAACGGCTGAGCCCGGCGCCTCCGGATGGCGGCGACCTGAACCCGCTGCTGCAGGACCCGGGCATGGCGATTCATCCACCAATGCTCTACGTCGGCTATGTCGGCTTTTCGGTCGCGTTCGCGTTCGCGGTGGCGGCCATGATCAGCGGCAACCTCGACCGAACCTGGGCGCGCTGGACGCGCCCGTGGACGACGGTGGCGTGGATCTTCCTGACGCTGGGCATCGCCCTCGGTAGCTGGTGGGCCTATTACGAGCTCGGCTGGGGCGGCTGGTGGTTCTGGGACCCGGTCGAGAACGCCTCGTTCATGCCCTGGCTCGTCGGCACGGCGCTGATTCATTCGCTGGCCGTTTCCGAGAAACGCGGGCTGTTCAAGAGCTGGACGCTGTTGCTCGCGATTACTGCGTTCTCACTGAGCCTGCTGGGCACATTCCTCGTGCGATCGGGCATCATCGTCTCGGTGCACGCCTTCGCCACGGATCCAACCCGCGGTGTCTTCATCCTGGGCTTCCTTGGCGTCGTGATTCTCAGCGCGCTGGTGCTGTACGCGTGGCGTGCGCCGGCGCTCGACTCGGATGCCGGCTTCAGGCCGTTCTCGCGCGAGACCTTCCTGCTGCTGAACAACGTCCTGCTCGTCGTCGCGGCCGCACTCGTCTTCATCGGCACGCTCGCACCGCTGGTGTTCGAGGTCATGGATGCAGGCAAGATTTCAATCGGACCGCCATGGTTCAACGTCGCGTTCATGATTCCGATGATCCCGCTGGCCTTCCTCGTCGGCGTCGGCATGCACACGGCGTGGCGGCAACAGCCCGCAGGCGTCGTCGGCAAACGCCTGCGCCTCGCGGCGCTCGTTGCGCTGGTAGCAGGTATCGTCATTCCGGGCGTCCTGTACGGCCGTTTCGGCATGCTGGTCAGCGTCGGTACGATCGCCGCGCTCTGGATCGTGGTCGCAGCACTCATCGAGCCGATTCGGTCATTGCGTCGGGAAAAGGGCGCAGCCGGTATCACGCCGGCGATGCTCGGAATGTCGGTGTCGCACCTCGGGGTCGGCTTGTTCATCCTGGGCGTGACGCTCGTGTCGGCGTTTAACGTGGAGACCGACCAGTCGATGCGGCCGGGCCAGACTCTCGACGTGGCGGGCCACCAGTTCGAGTTGCGGGAACTGCGGGACGTGCGCGGACCGAATTTCTCGGCTATAGAGGGCGTCGTCGAGATCCGCCGGGATGGAGACTTCGTGGGCGAGGTGCGGCCGCAGAAGCGCCAGTACCTCGTACAAAAGAACTGGATGACCGAGGCGGGGATACACGTGAACTGGAACAAGGACCTGTTCATTGCGCTCGGTGACCAGCTCGGCAACGACGCCTGGAGCGTGCGCATTCAGTACAAGCCGATGATCCGCTTTATCTGGCTCGGCGCGCTCGTCATGGCGCTCGGCGGACTGATTGCCGTTACGGATCGCCGCTACCGGGCGAACGGAGCCAGCTGATGTCGCGATACCTGCTCCCGTTGATCGTTTTTGCCATACTGATCCCGGTCTTCGTCATCGGGCTGGGACGCAATCCCAACGAGCTGCCGTCGCCGTTCATCGGCAAGCCGGCGCCGCAATT
>JBFFSI010000104.1:0-8145 GCA_041572475.1 Woeseiaceae bacterium | reverse complement strand
CCGGTCGTCGAACCCGATGTGGAGCCGGTCGTCGAACCCGATGCGGAGCCGGTCGCCGAGCCGGATTCGGAGCCCGTCGCCGAGCCTGACCCCGACGAAGAGGCCGGAGAGTCCGAGTGATTGATCGCTTGCGAACAGCCGGCCTGGTGGCGGTGGCGCTGGCCCTGTCCGCCTGCGGCATATTCGGAGACGATGACGACAAGGAGCTCGAGCCGCTCGAGCTGACGGACATCGAGACTACGCTCGCGGTCAAGCGGCTCTGGCAGGTCAAGCTGGGCGCCGGCGCGGAGTTCCTGCGCGTCGCACTGCGCCCGGCCGGCGATGGCAACCGTATTTACGCCGCCAGCCGCGATGGCAATGTCCTGGCGCTGGACCCGGAGACCGGCAAGCAGCTGTGGCGGACGGAGCTCGAACTCGTGCTCTCGGCCGGTCCCGGCGTTGGCGAAAACCTGGTGGTGGTCGGCTCCGCCGATGGCCTGCTGATCGCTCTCGATGCATCCTCGGGCGTAGAGCGGTGGCGCGCCGATATTACCGGCGAGACCCTGGCCAGCCCCGCCGTCAAGGATGACACGGTGGTCGTCTTGACGATCGATAACCGGCTGCGCGGCCTGTCGGCCTTCGACGGCGGCGAGCGCTGGACTGTCGAGCAGTCGACGCCGAGACTGACGATGCGGGGTTCCGCGTCGCCGGTTTTCGTCGGCACGACTGTCATCGCCGGCTTCGACAACGGCCGGCTCGTCGCCGCGAGCCTCGACAGCGGCGACGTTCTCTGGGAGCAGCTGATTTCGCCGCCGAGCGGCCGCTCGGACCTCGATCGCCTCGCCGATATCGACGGCCTGATCAGCGTCGTCGGCCAGGATGTCTACGCGGCCGGCTACCAGGGGAACCTGGTGTCGCTTGCTGCCGAGTCCGGCCAGGTTTTGTGGGCGCGCGACATATCGACGTTCGAGGGCGTGTCGGCCGACTGGAACAATCTCTACACCGTGACCGATACGGGCGAGATCATCGCGCTGACACGCCGCACGGGCGACGAGTCCTGGCGCCAGGGCTCGCTGTTGCGCCGTGAGCCGACCCTGCCAACACCCTTCAGTACGGCCGTGGTGGCCGGAGACCTGGAAGGTTACCTGCACTTCTTCAGCAATTTCTCGGGCGAGCCGGTCGCACGCCTGCGGCTCGGCAGCGCGGCGATCTCCGCAGAACCGGTCGTGGTCGCGAATCGTCTCTACGTGCAGAGCGATTCGGGCACGCTGGCGGCTTACGCCGTCGACGAATCGAGGCGCCGTGGCAACGCGCCCGAGATTGCCGAGGAAGACGACTGATCGCGCCGGGCCTGACCCATGCTTCCTGTCATCGCATTGATCGGCCGGCCCAATGTCGGTAAGTCGACGCTGTTCAATCGCCTGACGCAAACGCGCGACGCGCTCGTCGCCGACTATCCCGGGCTCACACGCGATCGCAAGTACGGCTTCGGTAAGCTGGGGCCGGTACCGTACCTCGTCGTCGACACCGGTGGCGTCGCCGGCGGTGAAGAGGGCATCGACGAGCGCATGGTGGAGCAGACCGCGCGCGCCCTCGCGGAAGCAGACGTGGCGTTCGTCATGGTCGATGCGCGCGAGGGACTGACGGCAGCCGATGAGCACGTTGCGGAACTGGCCCGCAAGAATGCGAAACGGTCGGTTCTTGTCGTGAACAAGGCCGAGGGTCAGGACGCCGCGATCGCGAGCGTCGAGTTCCACGGCCTCGGGCTGGGCGAGCCGCGAGCGATTTCGGCGGTGCACGGACATCGCGTCGGCGCGCTGATGGATGAAGTGCTCGACGGTCTCGACGTGCAGCCGGAGGATGCGGCCCTGCCGACATACGACGATGACGAGCACGCGCTGCGGATTGCCGTCATCGGCCGGCCCAATGTCGGCAAGTCGACGCTGATCAATCGCATCATCGGCGAGAACCGGCTCGTTGTTTTCGACCAGCCGGGTACGACCCGCGACAGCGTCGCCGTGCCGTTCGTGCGCAACGATCGCAAGTACGAACTCATCGATACGGCCGGCATTCGGCGCAAGGCACGCGTGCACGAGGCCATCGAGAAGTTCAGCATCGTGAAGGCGCTGCAGGCAATAGAGCAGGCCGAGGTCGTCATTGCGGTACTCGATGCCCATGAGGGTATCACCGAGCAGGACGTCAGCCTCCTGGGTCTCGTTCTCGAGAGGGGTCGCTCGCTGGTCGTCGTCATCAACAAGTGGGACGGTCTCAGCGCGTCCGAGCGCAAACGCGTACGCGATGAACTGGACCGGCGCCTGCCGTTTCTCGACTTCGCGGAGCGCCTGTCGATCTCGGCGCTGCACGGCACGGCCGTCGGCGACCTGTTGCCGGCGGTAGAGCGGGCATTCAAAGCCGCGATCACGGACCTGTCCACGGCGGAACTGACCCGGGAACTCGAGGCCGCCGTTGCGGCGCACCCGCCGCCGATGGTGCGGGGCCGACGCATCCGGCTGCGTTATGCACACCAGGGTGGCCGCAACCCGCCCGTTATCGTCATTCACGGCAACCAGACCGAGCGCGTCCCCGAGGCCTACCGGCGTTACCTGATCAATCGGTTTCGCAAGGCGTTCAAGCTCAAGGGCACGCCGGTACGGCTGGCCTTCAAGTCGGGTGAAAACCCGTACAAGGGCAAGCGCAACAAGCTGACGCCGCGCCAGGAACGCAAGCGCGGCCGCCTGATGAAACGCGTCAAACGCTAGCGTGGTATAAAACCCCAATGGGTGCCGCGACAAAAACCGTCACGCTCGAAGGCCGCTTCGTCATGCACCGGGCGGGCCATCTCGAGTCACCGACGCTCGCCTACGAGACCTGGGGCGAACTCAATGCGGACAAGGACAACGGTATCCTGATCTTCAGCGGCCTGTCGCCGTCGGCGCACGCCGCCTCGTCGGCCGACGATCCGTCCACCGGCTGGTGGGAAGACATGATCGGGCCGGGGTTGCCCCTGGATACCAACCAGTATTTCGTCATCTGCGTCAATTCGCTGGGCAGCTGTTTCGGATCGACCGGGCCGGCGTCGGTCAACCCGGAGACCGGCGAGTTATACCGGCTGAGCTTTCCCATTTTGACGCTCGAAGACATCGCCGAAGCTGCGTATGGCGTCGTCCGGCACCTCGGCATCGAGCAGCTGGATACCGTCGTCGGGTGCTCGATGGGCGGCATGAGTGGCCTGGGCTTCTGCGTCCGGCACCCCGAGGCCGTTCGCAATTTCGTGTCGATCTCGTCGGCGACGCGTGCACTGCCGTTTTCGATCGCGGTTCGCTCGCTACAACGCGAGATGATTCGTTGCGATCCAAAGTGGAACAAGGGCAACTACGATCCGAAGGATCCGCCGGCTTCCGGGCAGCGGCTTGCGCGCAAGCTGGGCATGATCACCTACCGCTCGCCTGTCGAGTGGGACCAGCGCTTCGGCCGTGAGCGGGCGCAGGACGAGGACCAGACGGGCACCCAGTTCAAGATCGATTTCTCGGTCGAGCTGTACCTCGAGTATCACGCGCAAAAGTTCAGCGGCGGCTTCGACGCCAACTGTTACCTGTACCTGTCGCGAGCCTCGGACCTGTTCGACCTCGCCGAGCACGGCGGGTCGCTCAGGTCGGGTTTCTCCAAGCTGCGCCTGGAGCAGGCGCTGGTCATCGGCGTCGAGACCGACATCCTGTTTCCTCTGCACCAGCAGCGGGAGCTGGCCGAAGGGCTGAAGGGCGCCGGCATCGACACGCAGCTCGTCGAACTGCCGTGCATCCGCGGCCACGACTCCTTCCTCGTCGAAATGGATCATTTCCGGCCGGTCCTTTGCGAGTTCTTCGAGAGCCGCTGCGGCTGACCGAATTCGCAGAGAGCGATTAGGTAGAAGCACCAATTGCGGCGGTCTGGTTGCCGCGCGCACACTCAGGCTGGCGTCGCGAGCAGGCGGTAAGCGATGGCTGAGTGGAACTTCTGGGCCGGCTGGGTCGGCATGCTCTTCGGGCTCGTTTCCGGTGCCATCATCGGCCTCGGATTCCACAACGAAACCTTCGCCGGCGGCTACGCATCGTTTCGTCGCCGCATGCTCCGGCTTGGCCACGTGGCGTTTTTCGCGCTGGGCATGGTCAATGTGCTTTTCGCCCTGACGCTGATCAGCAGCAGCGTCGTACCCGGATCACCGCAGATCGCCTCGGCCAGCCTGGCCGCCGGCGGATTCACGATGCCGGCCGTGTGCTTCCTGACGGCCTGGAGAAAGCCGTTTCGGCATGCGTTCCCGCTGCCGGTGATTCTCGTCCTCGTGCCCATCGTGCTCCTGCTGGAAGGAATGGTGCAGTCATGAAGCTTGGTCTCATCGCCATGAGCGCCACGCGCGCCCACAATGAAGAACTGACGCGACTCGGGTTTACGCTCCCGGGCTTCGTCGACCGCAGCCGGGTGATTGCCTTGCTGCCGAGCCTCGGCTTGCTGACGCTGGCCGGCATGACGCCGGCGAGTGTCGAGTTGGAGTACCTCGATGTCCCGGATCTCGCGGGCGTCGACGGCTTGCCCGGCGAGTTCGACGCGGTCGCGATCTCGTCGTTCACGGCGCAGATCAGGGAGGCTTACGAACTTGCGGACCGGTACCGGGCGGCAGGCACGGTCGTACTGATGGGAGGGCTGCACGTGACGGCGCTGCCCGAGGAGGCCCTTGCTCACGCGGATGCGATCGTCATCGGTGAAGGAGAGCCGGCGTGGCCCGCGATGATTGACGACCTGCTCAACGGGAAGCTGCAGCGCGTCTATGACGGCTCGCAGGCGCCGTTCAACCTCGCCGATAGCCCGTTGCCGCGTTTCGACCTGCTGGATCATTCGCGCTACAACCGCATGACCGTGCAGACTGCGCGGGGTTGTCCGTATGACTGCGAGTTTTGCGCGGCGTCGGTCAGGCTGTCGCCGTTCTACCGGCTCAAACCGGTGGACAACGTGATCCGCGAGATCCGGCACATCAAGGAGTTTCAGCCCGAACCCTTTATCGAGTTTGCCGATGACAATACGTTCGTCAACAAGCGTCACGCCAAGGCGCTGATGCGGGCGCTGCAGCAGGAGAAGTTGCGGTGGTTTACCGAGACGGACGTCTCCGTCGCCGAGGATGACGAGCTGCTCGCGTTGATGCGTGACGCGGGCTGTGCACAGGTGCTGATCGGCTTCGAGAGCACGAGCCGCGGGGCGCTGGCAGGCATCGAGCTGAAGTCCGACTGGAAGGCGCGCCGCTTCGACGTGTACCGGCGCGCGATCGACAAGATCCAGGGCTATGGCATCACGGTCAATGGCTGCTTCGTACTCGGCATGGACAACGACAGCCGTGACTGCTTCCGCAATGTCCTGCAATTCGTCCGTGACACCGACCTGTACGACGTCCAGATCACGATACTGACGGCATTTCCCGGTACGCCGCTGTTCGGCCGCCTGAAGCGGGAAGGGCGGCTGCTCGACGAGACCGCGTGGGAGCTGTGCACGCTGTTTGATGTCAATTACGAACCCCAACACATGACGCCGGGTGAGCTCGAGAGCGACTTCCGCTGGTTGGTGACGAACCTGTATGAACAGGAGTTCACCACGGCCCGCCACGACGCCTTCCGCCAGAGACAAGCGGCACTGCGCAGGCAGGCATGCCGCGGGGAGGATCACCAGTATGAACACCACTATGGTTAAGGCGCTGTTCGTCATCGCCGCTATTTATGACGGGGTACTTGGGCTGCTTTTCCTGTTTGCGCCCGGGCTGGCCTTCGAGATATTCGAGGTCGTCCCGCCCAATCACTTCGGGTACGTGCAGTTCCCGGCCATCCTGCTGCTCGTGTTCGCAGCCATGTTTTACCGGGTCGCGATGGACCCGGTCGCCAACCGCTTTATGATGCTGTATGGCGTCGTGCTGAAAGCCGGCTATAGCGGCCTGGTCTTCTATTACATGCTGACGACGGGGGTGCCCGGCATGTGGGTGCCATGGGCATGGGCCGACCTCGTCTTCCTCGTCCTGTTCCTGTGGAGCTGGAATTACATGGGCCGGCAGATGACCGAGGAGGCGCAGTAGCTTAGACTGTGCGCCTGTAAGGGACTCAGAGAACAAGAACAGGTGATGTTCAGGGCGGCCGAACTCGGACAGAAGGTAACCAAGAAAGAACTCAGGGCGCGATCCCCCGAGATCCGCAGACAGCTGCTCGAAGCCCAGGTGCTGCTGAGCCGCACGGCGGATTTCGGCGTCCTGATCGATTTTGCCGGCGTCGATGGTGCGGGCAAGGGCTCGACCGTGAACCTGCTGCACGGCTGGATGGACACCCGGCTGATCACGACGAATGCCTATGGGCCGCCGACCGACGTGGAACGCATGCAGCCGAGGTTCTGGCGGTTCTGGCGTGACCTGCCCCGGGACGGCAGGATCGCGTTCAATCTGCGCGCGCGCTATTCGCGTCCGTTCATCGATCGCGTCTACGGGCGTATCTCGGATCTCGAATATTTCGCCGAACTCAAGCGCATCCAGGCTTTTGAGCGAACGCTGGCCGACGATGGCATGCTGCTGCTCAAGTTCTGGATGCACCTGAGCCGGGATGCCCAGGAAAAGCGGCTCGAATCGCTGGCCTCCGACCCGGAGACCGCGTGGCGGGTCAGCGACAAGGACTGGGAGCACTGGCAGATGTACGACCGCTTCATCGAGACGGCGGAGCGGACGATTACCGAGACCAATACGGACTTCGCGCCCTGGCACGTGATCGAGGGTGCCGACGAGAATTTCCGCATCCTGAGCGTGTCCCAGATACTGCTCGACGCGCTGACGTCACGTCTGGCCGAGGCGGGCCACCGGCCGACGCCCGAGCTGCTCGTCGACGCGGAAGCCATTGACGCGAACGATCCGATTCCGGAGCCGCCGGCAGAACACGTCACGCTGTTCAGCACCCTGGACATGACCCGGAAGCTCACCAAGCCCGATTACAAGGCCGGGCTGGCGAAACAGCAGCGGCGGATTCACCTGCTGCAAAGGGAGGCCCATCAGCAGGACCGCAGTAGCGTCATCGTGTTCGAGGGGCCGGACGCCGCCGGCAAGGGTGGCGCCATTCGCCGCCTGATCCCGACGCTCGATGCCCGCCACTATCGCGTGCTGCAGTACGGCGCGCCCACCGACGAGGAGCATTCGAGGCATTACCTGTGGCGCTTCTGGCAGCGCCTGCAGCGGGCCGGTCACATGACGATCTTCGATCGCAGCTGGTACGGCCGCGTGTTGGTGGAACGTGTCGAGGGTTTTGCGAGCGAGTCGGAGTGGCGCCGCGCTTACGCGGAGATCAACGAGTTCGAGGACCAGCTCGTGGAGCATGGCACGGTGCTGGTCAAGTTCTGGCTGCACATCACGCCCGACGAGCAGCGCTCACGCTTCAAACTCCGCAAGCGCACGTCCTTCAAGCGCTGGAAACTGACGGCGGAAGACTGGCGAAACCGCGCGAGGTGGTACGAGTACGAAGCGGCCGCCCACGACATGGTCAAGTACACGAGTACGCACGTGTCGCCGTGGGAGGTGATCCCGGCCAATGACAAGAACTACGCGCGGATCAAGGTGCTCGAAACGTTTGCCGACTACCTCGAAAAGGCGCTCGACACGCATTGAGCGGCCGTGTCAGTCGTCGAGCAGCAGCGCCGGATCCACCGCCGTGCCGTTGAGATAGGTGCCGAAGTGCAGGTGCGGCCCGGTGACCCGCCCGGTCGCGCCGACCTGGCCGATCGGCTCGCCGGCGATGACTTCCTGCCCGTCCTCGACGCCGATCTCTCTGAGGTGGCAGTACATGGTGACGAAGCCCTGGCCGTGGTCGATGAACACCGTGTTGCCGTTGAAGTAGAAGTCACCCGTCCCGGTCACGATGCCGCCCCGGGGCGCCAGGATCGGCGTGCCCGCCGGTGCCGCGATGTCCATCCCCTTGTGGGGCGATCGCGGTTCGTTGTTGAAGAAGCGCCGCAGGCCGAAACTCGAGCTGCGCCTGCCGGCCAGGGGCGCGGCGAGCTGGACGCTGTCGACGTCGGCCTCGCGCCAGTTTGACAGCGCCGCATCGATGAGCTTGCGCTCCTTGCCGACGCGCTCGAGCACCTCGTCGCTGAGGGTCACGTAGCTCTGCGCGACCTCGAGGT
>JBFFSI010000103.1:0-8177 GCA_041572475.1 Woeseiaceae bacterium | reverse complement strand
GGCGAACAGCCACGCGTACCACTTCTGGCCCATGGCCTTTTCAAAATAAAAGGCTGGCCCGCCGCGGTACTCGCCTTCGTCCTTTTCCTTATAGATCTGGCCCAGCGCCGACTCGACATACGCCGTCGCCGAACCCAGGAAGGCGACGACCCACATCCAGAATATGGCGCCCGGGCCGCCGAACCCGATCGCGGCCGCTACACCCGCGATGTTGCCCGTACCGACCCGGCCGGACAGGGACACGGCAAGCGCCTGGAAGGATGAAATGCCGGCGTCCGACGCCTTGCTCACAAAAAGCAGACGCAACATTTCACGAAGCATGCGCACCTGCACGAAACGCGTCATCAGGGAGAACAGGAGTCCGGCGCCCAGGCACAAATAGACGAGCGGTGCGCTCCAGACGAATCCATTGATCTGATCGACGATGGCCTGCATGCCGCTCTCCCTTGATTTTTGTCGGCAACGGCCGCAGATAGTAACGGAATTTGGCTCGCTTGGCGCTCGGGATAAGGCTCTTGACGGCTCCCGCAGGGAACGGACAAGCGCTATAGTGTCGGCACACTTACAGAGGAGTCGTGCTATGACCTGGTGGAGTTGGATGATACTTGGCGCCGTTCTGCTGTGTGCGGAGCTGTTCGCGGTCGACGCGCAGTTCTACCTGGTCTTTCTCGGCTTGTCGGCAGCCATCGTCGGTTTTGCGGCTTTGTTCGGTATCTCGGATCCTGCATGGGGCCAATGGCTCGCGTTTGCAGTCCTTTCGTTGTTTTTCTTTTTCACGTTCCGCCGTACGCTATATCAGAAGATACGCGCGGGTGGAGAAGTCTACCGGGACTCGATCGCCGGCGATTCGGTCCGAATTCTCGACGACCTGGAGCCGGGGTCCGACGGGCGCACTGAATACCGCGGTAGCAAGTGGACCGTCCGCAACGTCGGATCTGAATCCATTCCCGGCGGCAGCCGCGCAACGGTCGTCAAGGTCGAGGGGCTGACCTTGCACGTAAGTACTGACCAGGCAGCAGGAGAGGCATGATGGATCCTTCGTACACAACCCTGATCGCGGTCGGCGGTGTCGTCGCCCTCGGCATCCTGATACTCGTAAAGACCGCCGTCATAGTGCCGCAGCAGAGCGCCTACGTCGTCGAGCGTCTCGGCAAATTCAACAGGAAACTCGATGCTGGCTTTCACATTCTTTTTCCGTTCCTCGACCGCGTCGCCTACAAGCACACGCTGAAGGAACAGGCCGTCGATATCGCCGAGCAGATCTGTATCACGCGCGACAACGTGCAGGTCGGCGTGGATGGCGTTCTTTACCTGCAGGTGCTGGACCCGACGCGGGCGTCCTACGGTATCGGCAATTACATGTTTGCCATCGCACAGCTCGCCCAGACTACGCTGCGTTCGGAGATCGGCAAGATCGACCTCGACCGGACTTTCGAGGAGCGCAGCACGATCAACGCCAACGTCGTCTCCGAGCTCGACAAGGCATCCGATCCCTGGGGCGTCAAGGTTTTGCGTTACGAGATCAAGAACATCAATCCGCCGCACGACGTGCTCGGCGCGATGGAGAAACAGATGCGGGCCGAGCGTGAGAAGCGCGCGGTAATCCTGACCTCCGAGGGTGAACGCGACGCCAAGATCAACCAGGCCGAGGGCGAAAAACAGCGGGTCATCAAGGAGTCCGAAGCGAAGAAGATGCAGCAGATCAACGAGGCCCAGGGTGAGGCCGAGGCCATCATGGCCGTGGCGACGGCAACGGCGGAAGGGCTGCGCCGTGTTGCCGAGGCCGTTACCTCGAAGGGTGGCGCGGAGGCCATGCAGCTCAGGGTCGCCGAGCAGTACATCGACGAATTCGGCAACCTGGCGAAAGCCGGGAATACCTTTGTCGTACCGGCAAACCTGACCGACCTCACATCGATGATGGCGCTGGCGACGGACATCGCCAAGCGCAAGACGGGAGGCAGCCGGACGGCCGACTAGTCGGCTTTGCGTTTGACCGAGATTACGTTCGGCAGTTGTTCGAGCCGGGCAATCGCGGTGCTCAGCGTTGGCAGGTCGCGAATCTCGATGCTGATATTCATGGTGGTTTGCATCGACTCCCGGTTCGTATGGCTGGACAGGTCCGTGACGCTGGCCCCTTCATCGGCCAGCACGGTACTGATGTCACGAATCAGACCGGTGCGGTCGAAAGCGGTGATGCGCAGGTCGACCGGGTAGGTCGCCGTCTCCGAGCCACCCCAGCCGACCTCGATGATGCGTTCCGGGTGGCGCTGATTCAGGCCGAGAAGATTACCGCAGTCCTGGCGGTGGATGCTGACGCCCCGACCCTGGGTGATGTAGCCCACGATCGGCTCCGGCGGCACCGGGCGGCAGCAGCGCGCAAACTTGCACATCAGGTCGCCGACGCCGCTGATCGCGACGCCGTCGGTCTCGCGTGCCTTCTTCCTGGGCGCGCGGCGCAGCGTTTCGATATCCGGTGGTGTGCGGCCGCGCAGTTGCTGCAGGGCTGTGGCAATGGCGGCAGCCGTCAGGTCGCCGGCGCCGAGGGCTATGCAGAGCGCATCGAGGTTCTTGTATTTCAGCTGCCTCACGATATCGTCCGTGGCCACGTCGCGGACGGCCAGTCGATTGATCTCGCGATCGAGAACCTCGCGGCCCTGGCGCTGGTGCTGGTCCCGGTCCTGCAGGCGAAACCAGCTGCGGACCTTGGCCCGGCTGCGCGCCCCGGCG
Source organism: Woeseiaceae bacterium (assembly GCA_041572475.1). Lineage (GTDB taxonomy): Bacteria > Pseudomonadota > Gammaproteobacteria > Steroidobacterales > Woeseiaceae > UBA1847. The sequence goes on along the minus strand of JBFFSI010000103.1, from coordinate 5,450 downwards.
AGATAGCCGAGCCTCGTGCTCAGCCAGTCGCGGCTCGGACCGGCCTGGCTACCAGTGATGATCTCGATCTTGTCGCCGTTTGCGACTTTGTAGGTCAGTGGCACGATACGCCCGTTCACCTTTGCGCCGCGGCAGCGATGGCCGACCTGGGTGTGAACCTGGTAGGCGAAATCGAGAGGTGTGGCGCCGGCCGGCAGTTCGACAACGTCGCCCTTCGGGCTGACGGCGTACACGCGGTCCTCGAACACGTCGTCGCGAATCTGCGCGAGCAGGTCGTCGGTGTCTTCGCCGGGTTCGAGGAGCTGGCGCAGGAACCGGATCTTCCTATCGAAGGCCTCGGGCGAGCCGCCGCCCTCCTTGTAGCGCCAGTGGGCCGCGACGCCGAGTTCGGCCTGCCGATGCATCCCGTGCGTACGGATCTGGATTTCTACGGTCATGCCCCCGGGGCCGATCACGGCGGTATGCAGTGAGCGGTAATCGTTGTCCTTGGGATTGGCGATATAGTCATCGAACTCGCCGGGCAGGTAGGACCAGAGGTTGTGTACGGCTCCCAGGGCCGCGTAGCAGTCCTTGACGTCGTTGACGAGGATGCGCACGGCCCGAATATCGAACAGCGATTCGATGCCCCGGTCCTTGCGCTGCATCTTGCGCCAGATGCTGTAGATGTGTTTCGGGCGGCCGGAAATCTCTGCCTCGATGCCCTGTCTTGCGAGTTCCTCACGCAGAATGGCTTTGACGCTGTCGATGAATGCCTCGCGCTCGCCACGTTTCTCTTTCAGGGCGTCTGCAATCGACTGGTAAGCGTCGGGGTCCAGGTAACGAAAGGCGAGGTCCTCGAGTTCCCACTTGAGCTGCCAGACCCCGAGTCGGCTGGCCAGCGCCGCATAGATCTCCTGCGTCTCGACCGCGATTGCGCGGCGTTCCTCGGCCGGCCAGTTCCTGGCTTCGCGCAAGCGGTACAGTTGCTCGGCGATCCGGACCAGCACCAGGCGGACGTCCGAGACTACCGCCAGCAGCATCTTGCGCAGCGCCTCGGACTGCTTGACGGCCAGCGCTTCACCGGGGCTCCAGCCCGTGGGCAGCGTAAAACGGCCCAGCTGTGCAATATCTGAAATAACTTTATAAATAGACGATAAGTTACTATTATCTATATCTTTAGCGCTGATAATTTCATCGCGAAGGAGCGGGTAGACACGAACCGCTGCACACAGGTCTGGCGACATGCCCAACGACTCGACGATGTCGGCGATTGCCCGGCCCTCGTCCAGAGAAGGCCCGAGCCCGGCATCGTCGCCCAGCTCGGCAAGCCACCGGTCGACCTGCACGACAATATCCGCACGTTCGGCGCCGTTAGCGGTGTTTTCGGGAAGGGAACGCGACATTTTGTGTTCTTGCGATCGGGTGCCTGTCTCTGCAATAACCGTTATCATACGCGCAGATTTCGATCCGGGCGTGACCGGATCCGGCTTGGGCCAAGCAGGGAATCATGGCAGGACACAGTAAATGGGCGAATATCCAGCACCGCAAGGGCGCTCAGGATAAAAAACGCGGCAAGCTCTTCACCAAGCTGATCCGGGAGATCGCCGTTGCCGCTCGCATCGGGGGCAGCGACATCGATGCGAACCCACGATTACGCCTGGCGGTCGACAAGGCCAGGGCGCAGAGCATGCCGAAGGACAATATCGAGCGGGCGATCAAGCGCGGCGCCGGCGAACTCGACGGCGAGGACTACCAGGAAATGCGCTACGAGGGTTACGGGCCCGGCGGGACTGCGGTCATGGTGGATTGCCTGACGGACAACAGGAACCGGACCGTGGCCGACGTGCGGCACGCGTTTTCCAAGTACGGCGGGAATCTCGGGGCCGAGGGCTCCGTCAACTACCTGTTTAACCAGGTGGGCCAGCTGCTGTTTCCTCCCGGGAGTGACGAGGACGCGGTCATGGAGGCGGCCATCGAGGCCGGCGCGGAGGACGTTGTTGTCGACAGCGATGACTCGATCGAGGTGTTGACCGATCCCGCCGAATTCGAGACCGTCCGCGATACGATCGTCGCTGCCGGCCTCAAACCCGAGACGGCGCAGGTCACGATGCGCGCCTCGACGAATTCAACGCTCGAGTCCAAGGAGGCGGCCTCGATGGTCAAATTGCTCGAGGCCCTCGAGGACCTCGACGACGTACAGGAAGTCTACAGTAACGCCGACATTTCCGACGAAGTGCTGGCGCAGCTCTGAGGCTACGATTGACTGAGACCTGCAGAATCCTCGGTATCGATCCGGGTTCCCGGTTCACGGGCTTCGGCGTCCTGGATTTTGACGGCGATCGCCCGAGCTATGTCGCCAGCGGCACGATCAGAAGTCACGAAGGGACATTCCCCGATCGGCTCCGCAAGATCTTCGTGTCAGTCCGGGAGGTGGTCGAGCAGTACAGGCCCGACGTGATCGTTATCGAAAGTGTCTTCATGGCGAAGAATGCGGGCAGCGCCCTGAAACTCGGGCATGCGCGCTCGGCGGCGCTGTGCGCCACCTTCGGCTTCGAGCTCGACGTTCACGAGTACGCGCCGCGCGAGATTAAGCAGGCCGTCGTCGGCACGGGTTCTGCAAGCAAGGAACAGGTCCAGCACATGGTCGTATCGCTGCTGCAGCTGGACGGCATGCCGGCGGCCGATGCCGCCGATGCGCTCGCGGCGGCACTGTGCCATGGGCACCAGCGCCACCTGCAGTCGCGACTGGGTGGCGGTTCAGCGGTGGCGGGCCTGCGATGATCGGTTCACTGAGCGGCAAGCTGACGGCCAAGCATGCACCGCAGGTGATCGTCGAGTGTCACGGCGTGGGCTACGAGGTCGAGACGCCGATGTCGACGTTCCTCGAGTTGCCTGGCGTCGGCGAGGACGTGCTGCTGCATACGCACTTGCTGGTCCGCGAGGATGCGCAGATCCTCTTCGGTTTCCGCTCGCTGGAGGAACGCAGCCTGTTTCGCCTGCTGCTGAAAATATCCGGCGTGGGCGCAAAGATAGGGCTCGCGATTCTGTCGACGATGAGCGCCGCCGACTTCCAGCGCTGCGTGCATTACGAGGACACGGCAATGCTCGTCAAGATACCCGGCGTCGGCAAGAAGACGGCCGAGCGGCTCATCATCGAAATGCGTGACAAGATCGACAAGGCGCCGGTCCAGCCGGGCGTCAGTACCGTGGCCATGGAGTCGAGCCCGAGAAGCGAGGCCGTGGACGCGCTGATGGCGCTCGGATACAAGGCCGCAGAAGTCAACAAGCTCATCGGCCAGCTCGATGTCGAAGGCAAGTCCGCCGAGGACATCATCCGCCTGGCGCTGAAGCAGGTTGGGGGCTAGGCCGGTGTCCGGGATCGAGCACGACAGGCTGACGAGCGCAGAATCGCGCGCCGATGATCGGGCGTTCGATCGTGCCATCCGGCCCAAGACGCTGACCGAATACGTCGGCCAGCCGGGCGTCAAGCAGCAGATGGGGATCTTCATCGAGGCGGCACGCCGCCGAGGGGAAGCGCTCGATCACGTGCTGATCTTCGGCCCGCCCGGGCTCGGCAAGACGACGCTAGCGCATATCGTCGCCAACGAGATGGGCGTGAACCTGCGCCAGACGGCCGGGCCCGTTCTCGAACGGCCAGGCGACCTCGCGGCAATCCTGACGAACCTGGAGCCGAACGACGTGCTGTTCGTCGACGAGATTCACCGGCTCAGCCCTGTCGTGGAAGAGGTTCTCTACCCGGCAATGGAAGATTTCCAGCTGGACATCATGATCGGCGAGGGGCCGGCGGCGCGTTCGATCAAGCTGGAGGTGCCGCCTTTCACGCTGGTGGGTGCGACCACACGGGCGGGGCTCCTGACGTCGCCGCTCCGGGACCGCTTCGGTATCGTGCAGCGCCTCGAGTTCTATTCGACCGAGGACCTGGAGGCGATCGCGAAACGTTCCGCCGGCATCCTCAACCTGCCCATCAGGTCCGAGGGGGCAGACGAGATCGCGCGGCGTGCGCGCGGCACGCCCCGCATAGCCAACCGCCTGCTGCGGAGGGTCCGCGACTTCGCCGAAGTCGAGGGTGACGGCATCGTGACCGGGCCGATTGCCCGCAGCGCCATGGACATGCTGCAGGTCGACCCGAGCGGTTTCGACGCCATGGATCGCCGCCTGCTGCGGACGATCATCGAGAAATTCGACGGTGGTCCGGTGGGTATCGAGAGCCTTGCTGCCGCGCTCGGGGAAGAGCGGGGCACGATCGAGGACGTCATCGAACCCTATTTGATCCAGCAGGGATTCATGATGCGAACCGCCCGCGGCCGTGTGGCGACGAAAAACGCCTACCTGCATTTCGGCCTCGAGGCTCCGGTGTCACCGCGGTCTGCGGACCTGCCGCTGTTCGACGAGGACTGAGCGCAGCGTGAGCGTTTCCAGCAGACCCTTCGAGTGGCTCCTGCGCGTGTATTACGAGGATACCGACGCGCAGGGTGTCGTGTATTACGCGAACTATTTCCGCTTCATGGAGCGCGCGCGCACCGAGTGGCTGCGCTCCCTCGGCATCGACCAGGTCGCTCTGATGCAAAACGAGCGGCGCATATTCGTGGTGACGGAGACGCACGCCGAGTTTCTCGTGCCGGCCCGCTTTAACGACGAGGTCGTCGTGACGGCGAGGCTCGCGGGGCTGACGCGCGCGACCTTCGACATCGAACAAAACATCTATCGAGAGAGCCTGGACGGCGAGTTGCTGCTAAGGGGCAGTGTGCGGGCGGCGTACCTGAACGCTGACACCTTGCGGCCGACGAGGGTCCCGGCTTCGATTTTTGAGGAAACCTGACTATGACCTCTGACATGTCCATCATCGGCCTCCTGCTTGACGCGAGCCTGCCCGTGCAGCTCGTCATGATCTTGCTGATCCTGGCCTCGCTCGTTTCCTGGAGCATCATTTTCACGAAGCGGCGGCTGATCCGCCGGACCAAGGATGCGTCCGACGATTTCGAGACCAGCTTCTGGTCGGGCGGTGACCTGAACACGCTATACCAGAGTACGAGCCGGGAACGTGGCGGCAGCATCGGTATGGCGAGCATCTTCGAGTCCGGGTTCCGGGAATTCAACCGCAGCATCCAGCAGGGCGGGGTGAGCCCGGAAAAGGTCGTTGACGAGTGCCAGCGCGCGATGCGCGTCGCCCAGATGCGGGAGATGGATCGCCTCGAGCAGGGTCTTGCGATGCTGGCGACGATCGGCTCGACCAGTCCCTACGTCGGCCTCTTCGGGACGGTATGGGGCATCATGAACGCCTTCCTCGGCCTCGCCAATGTCCAGTCGGCCACGCTGGCCGTCGTGGCGCCGCCGATTGCCGAGGCGTTGATCGCGACCGCGATGGGGCTGTTTGCGGCCATCCCGGCGGTCATCGCCTACAACCGCTACGCCGACAAGGTGGTGCGTCTCGAGTACCGCTACGACGGCTT
>JBFFSI010000102.1:0-8337 GCA_041572475.1 Woeseiaceae bacterium | reverse complement strand
GTCTCAGCCGAGTAACAGCCGGTCGAGAATGGCGGCAAGCATGAGCACGCCGAGCTGCACGATGGACCCGGCAAACGCCCGCCAGGCCGTCGCGCGATCCTTCCTGAGCGCCAGTCGCGCGCACGTGTAGACGAAGAACGACCCGCCGAGCGCGGCGCCGGCGCCATACAGCCAGCCCATGCCGAACCACAGCGGCACGATGGACAACGCCACGAGCGCCACTGCGTGCGCGAGGATCGCCAGGGTTGAGACGGCATCGCCGACGACCACCGGCAGCATCGGCACGCCAGCCGCCCGGTAGTCGTCCTTGCACGCAAACGCCAGCGCCCAGAAGTGCGGCGGCGTCCACAGGAACAGGACAGCGGCAAGAATGAACGCGACCGGCGAGAGCGTGGCACCCGCGGCGGCCGAGCCGGCCAACACGGCGAAGCTGCCGGACAGGCCGCCGATGACGATGTTCAGCCAGGTGCGGCGCTTGAGCCAGACCGTGTAGACCACGCCGTAGGTGAACGCGCCGAGGAACACGAAGAATGCGGCCAGCCAGTTGGTAGCGACGGCGGCGGCCACGAGAGCCAGCAGCAGGGCCCCGAGTATGCCGCCGTACCAGCGCGCATCCGCTTCGAAGCGCCCGGTGACGAAGGGCCGCGAGCGGGTGCGCTGCATGTTGGCATCGAGGTCGTGCTCGAACAGCTGGTTGAACGCACCGGCGGCCGAGGACGCCACGAGGGTGGCGAGCCCCAGCACCAGCAGCTGCCAGGGCGCAACGCCGTGCCCCGGGATGACGACCACGCCGGTGACGGCGCAGACCGTGATCAGGAAGCCCAGCCGCACCTTGGCGGTCTGGTAGATCAGTTTGAGCGTTGCGGTATTCATCGGCTCCGGGCTCCCTCTGGAAGGCAGGGCGGCGGCTCGCGCCGCCGCCTGCGAACTGCGAACTAGCTCAGCGGCCAGACTTCGGACAGGTACTTCCAGTTGACGAAGTAGTACAGCACGAAGACGACGAAGAATACACCTACCAGCATGGCCGTGCCGGGGATCTTCAGCGACTCAGAGCTGCCATGCTGCGCAACCGCGGCCGCGGTGGGCGGCAGTTCCGGGTAAGCCGGCCTTTCGTCCTCGCCCAGCTTGCGGCCGAAGAACACCGAGCTGACGACGACCACGACGAACAGGATGCCGCCGAGCGTCGCGAGCACCGCAAAGATCCCGTTGAGCCCCATCATCAGGAATGCGGCCGACGGGTAGTCGAACGGCAGCTGGGCATTGGCAAAGGTCATGTCCCAGTGGCGCCGTGACACGCCGAGCGTGCCCGCGCCCATCATGAACAGCGAGATGCCGGCGACCCCGATGCCGAACAGGTACGGCTGCCACTTTGCGAGCTTCATGAACATCAGCTCACGCCGGAAGATCAGCGGCACCAGCAGGTAGGTGATGGCCATGAACGCCAGCGTCGTGCCGGCGACGACGGTGCCGTGGAAGTGGCCGGGCACATACAGCGTGTTGTGCATGATCAGGTTGATCTGCTCGGCGCCCATTACCACACCGGAGATACCGCCGATGAAGCCGAAGAACACCAGTGACATGAACATGCCGGCGAAGGCCGGGTTGCCCCAGGGCGCCTTGCGCAGCCAGCCGAACAAGCCCTGGCTAAAGCCCCGGGCGCGCTGCGCGGCCTCGATAGAGCCGGGCACCGTCATGCCATGGATCATGCTGCCGAGCACCGCGAGGTACATCGCGTAGCTGGTGTTGAAGATCTTCCACTCCGAGCTGAAGCCGGGCTCCACGAGCATGTGGTGCGCGCTGGCGAGCTGCAGGAACAGGATGTACATCAGGAACGCCATGCGGCTGACCTTTTCCGACAACGGCCGTGCGCCGATCACCATCGCCGCGATCGCGTACCAGACCGCGACGTGCGCCGACACGTTGATCTGCTGCGACGAGTGGCCCATCGCCCACCAGACGGTCTTGTAGACCAGCGGGTCGATGTGGCTGACGATGCCGACAGACCACAGCAGCGTCGGGATCAGGATGATGGCGCCGGAGGCGATCGTGAACACGGCGATGATGGCCGCCGTGATCGCGCCGAAGGTCACCAGCGGGACCGAGCCCTCGTAGGTGCGCTCCTGCCGGGCCACGACGAGGGTGCCGAAGAACACGAAACAGCCAATAAGCGCGCCCACGGCAAACAGGATGATGCCGAGGTAAAAGCCGGGCTCGGCCTTCAAGGGCACGTACGAGGTGAACATGACGCTGGACTGGCCCTGCAGCACGACCACGTTCGTGATCAGGGCGCCGGCCAGCATCAGCCCGAAGGCCGTCCAGGCCCATTTCGGTGCCGCGAGCCGGGAACCGAGCAGGACCGCGGAGGCGAAATACAGCACGGCCATCTCGAAGAAGATGATCCACACCAGCAGCACGTCGAAGCCGTGTGCCGTCAGGGCCAGGTAGAACCAGTCGGCATCGAGGATGCGGACGGCCGGCCAGCGTGTGAGTGCAACCAGCAGGCCAAAAAAGCCGCCGATGGCGAGGAACACCACCGCGACGACCGCGTTGGCCTTGATCAATTTTTCTGCCGCCAGGTCGACCTTGAGGCCGGTAGTCGGGCAGGTGCGGAATTGAGTTGTCTTTGCCATGGTACGCCCCCCCCTAATCGACGACGTAGATCTTGCCGACCATCAGGTGATGGCCGAGACCGCAGTATTCGTTACACACGACGCCGTACTCGCCTGCCTTGTCGGGCCGGATGGTCATCACCATGTCGTAGCCCGGGTGGACCTGCACGTTGATGTTGACCGGTTGCAGCGAGAAGCCGTGCATGTAGTCCAGCGACGACAGGTGCAGGCGGTAGGTCTGGTCTTTCTCCAGCTCCAGGATTGGCGACCACTGGTAGAGGCGAGCGATGAGATAGACATCGCTACCGGGTGGCGGGTGCACCACCGGCAGGTAATTCTCCTCGCGCACCGTGTACTCGTCGATCATGGCCTGCGCCTTCTCGGCGAATCGTTCCGGCTTGATCTTGTAGGCCTCGTTCGAGAGGTTCTGTTCACCGGCGTTGTGCCAGTAGATCATCATGAAGAACATCACGAGACCCCAGGCAAATGCGATGAAGATCCAGACCAGCTCGGTCTTCGCGATCGGTTCTTTCCACCAGATACGCTGGGTCGGTGGTGTGATTGCCATGCTCGAGCCCCCCCTCGTCAGTCCGCGATCGGTATCTGGGTGATTTCGATGATTCCCCAGATAATGTAGAAGACGGCCGGTATGGCCACCCCAAGGAACAGCAGCAGGAACGGGTTGTCGAGGACACGCTGCATGAGCGGAATTGGTTCGTTCTCGGTCGAAGGCGTACCGCCTGGAATGTCGTTGTCAGCCATCGTGATTCCCCTTTTCAAAAGCGCTCGGCCCCGGCCCTCCCGTTGACCTTGCTGAAACCGGTTCGGGCGCCCGATTGAACTCAGGCGCCCCCCGTGTAGTACTGGATGAGAGAGAAGCTCGACAGCGCCAGCGTCAGCAGAATGGCGAAGAAGACCAGGGATCGATGCTCAAGCCTCCGTCCTGCTGCAGTCTCTACCCGCTCCAGCAGCCAGTCGGCAGCGAAGTACAGAATGATCGCGACAATCGTGAAATAGACAACGTTCATAGCTCGACCACCTGTAACGGCAAGCACGCCGACGGCACTTCTTATCGTGTGGCGCGGAGGATGAAATTGCCTTGATCTACATCAAGGCGAGTTTTGGCGGGCGTTTGGGCCCGGCTTGTGCCGGTCAGTCGTAGGGTCGCAGGCGCGAGACGCTGTGTATGAACACCACCCGGTCATCGACCGACACGATCCCTTCGTCCGTCAGGTTGCGCAGCAGGCGCGACAAAGTCTCCGGCTGGATGGACAGCCGCGATGCGATGACGTGTCGCGGAAGGTCGAGCCGGGCCATCGCCTGATCGTCAACCGGTGGCTCGACCAGGTGGTCCGCCAGGTAACTGGTGAGGCGCGCGCGCGCGTTCTGGATCGTCAGGTGCCCGATTTCCCTGACGAGATCATGCAGGTGCCTCGAGATGTCTGCGAGCAGGCGCATCGAAGCGTCAGAATTCGACCGGATCAGCTCGACGTAGATGTTGTTCGGGATCCGGCATAGCTCCGAATCCTGGAGCGCCTCGGCGCTCACCGGGTACTTGCGTCCCTGCATGAACGCGACGGCCTCGCCGAAGGTGCGCCCCGGCCCGATGACCTCCAGTGTCTTCTTGTCGCCGGTCGGCGCAATCAGGCTCAGTTCGATCAGCCCTGTGTCGATGAAATAGAAGTACTCGGCGGCGTCGCCGCGATGAAACAGGACCTCCCCCTTCTCGAGGGACGTAGCAACGATATGCCTCGCGAGCTGATCGAAATCAGCCGCATCGATGCCGGCGAACAGGTAGTGATTTCGCAGTGATTCGTAAAGTGCGGAAGAATCGTCCATGGGTAGCGAGTCTAGCACCCCGGATAACTCGTTGATCGTGCTCATGGCGTGCTCTCTCGTCATTGCCTCGACGGGCTGTGCCGTCGCCTGCGATTCGTCTCTGTTACGCAGTTTAGTTGTCGCTCCGGCGGCGTCCTTGATCTGAGTCAAGGCCGAGCGGGCCCGCAGAACCTAGCATGCTGGTCAGGTTCGGGAGCGTGCGACGCTCTGACCGGTCGTCGTCAAAAGGGGTAGATAGATGAGAACAAGCGGCATTCCCGGTATCTTCGGCGTGCATCCCATATTGTGCGTAGTGGCGCTCTGTATGCCACACGAGGCCGCTTTCGCCGGAGATCCTGCACGCCACCAGGATGATCGGACCCGGCAACCGGACGTGGAGGAAATCGTGGTCGTGGCGCACAAGCATGCCCGCGCCCGCCGCGATGTCGCCGCAACGGTCAGCACGTTCTCGAGTGATAACATGCGCATCGAACTGGCGAGCTCGGTGGCCGACGTGTTTCGCTACGCCCCGGGGATCGACTTCGAGGCGGCCGGCACCCGGTTCGGCTCGGAGAGCATCAACATACGCGGCATCAGCGGCAACCGGGTGGCCGTACTCGTCGACGGGGTCCCGGTCAGCGATCAGTTCGATGTCGGCAGCTTTTCCAATGCGACGCGCGACCTCGTCAGCGCTGGCTTCGTAGACCAGGTCGAGGTGTTGCATGGTCCCGCGTCGGCGCTTTACGGCAGTTCGGCGATTGGCGGAGTCGTCGCCATGCGGACGGTCGACCCGACGCTGCGTACCGGGCAATCGGGCCAGGCCGGCCAGCTCCTCAGTTCCTGGCGCGGTGATGACGCCAGTGTCCAGGCTACGGCCATTCAGGGAATCACTGCCGATGGTTTCTCGGTCCTCGCCGGTGTGTCCGCGCGCACCGGCGAGCAGCTCGACGCCCGCGCGGTCGACGAGAACATCGATCTGCGCGACTTGCGAAGTCGTGCCGGCCTGCTGAAAGTCGCACTCGGTGACTCCCTGGGCGATACCTTGCAGGCGAGCCTGTACATGCGCGACAGCAATGTACGCTCCGAGTTGGAGTCAATGCTCGGTACCGGACGATTTCGCAGCAATACCGCCCTGCGCGGAGACGATGACTCCCGCACTCGGATCGCCAGCCTGGAGTACCTTTTCAGCCGCGAATCGCGCCTCGTCGACGAGGGTGTAATACGGGTATACACCCAGAGCTCGAACATCGAGCAACAGACCTACGATGAACGCGGCCTTGCCACGAGACCCGTAGCGATCGATCGCTACTTCTCGTTCGAGCAGCAGACTCACGGCATAGAAAGCAACCTGCAGAAGCAGTTCTCTACCGGCACATTCAGCCACCGGGTCGGCTTCGGGCTCGAGTACCGCAAACGCAAGACCGAGGAGTTTCGCGACGGCCTGGAGACCGGTCTCGTGGATGGACAGGTATCGAACGTATTGCTGGGCGAGGCTTTCCCGCTGCGCGACTTCCCCATCAGCACGACGAACGATTGGGGAGCCTACGTCGAGGATTCGATGACCAACGGACGGTGGTCACTGATCGCGGCGCTCCGATGGGATGGCTACGACATGAGTCCGCGGGTGGATTCGATGTATGCCGAGGATTACCCGTTTGCAAGTCCGGTTGACATCAGTGAGTCCGAGCTCTCACCCAAAATGGGCATTATTTTTCACGTCTCCGAGTCGACCGAACTTTTCCTGCAGTACTCGCAGGGTTTCCGCGCACCACCTTACGAAGATGCCAACCTCAGCCTCGAGCTGCCGTTGTTCAATATCCGGGCCGTGCCGAACCCGGAGCTGCGCTCTGAACGATCGGATGGAATCGACGTCGGCGTGCGTTGGCGGGGATTGAGCGGTTCGGCACACCTGTCTGCCTTCCATACGAAATACGAAGACTTCATCGAATCCAGGGTCCGGATCGGCACCGACCCGGACAGCGGCCGGATCCTGTTCCAGTCACAGAATCTCGGGGAGGCGGTTATCGAGGGCATCGAGGCTGGCGCCTCGCTCGACCTGGCCGGCATCATTGACGGGCTGTCGTTCGACGCAGCGCTGTTCGCCGCACGCAGCGAGAACCGCGATAACGGCCAGCCGCTGAATTCGGTTGGACCGCCCCAGGCCGTCGTCGGACTGGGCTGGGCGTCCCCCGGCAAGCACTGGAACCTGTCGCTGCGCGGCACGTTTACCGACGGTTGGTCCCGGCGCGACGAGTCGTCGGGCGAACTGTTCCAGCCGCCCGGCCATGCGACCTTCGACCTGTATGTCGCCTGGCATCCCGGATCGAACGTGACCCTGCGCGGGGGCGTTCTCAACCTGACGGACCAGACCTACTGGTCGTGGACCGACGTTCGCGGACTGTCACCGGACGATCCGGTCGTTCCGTATCTATCCCGTCCTGGCCTCGGCTTCTCCCTGGGTCTCGACATGAACTGGTAATGCAATGAACAGACATCAAATCGGGAGCAAGACACAATGACCCTTCTACACAGCAAATGGACGTTCGGTTCCCTGATCGTATGCGTGCTGCTCGCCGCGGCGTGCTCCCCCTCCGTCGGTCTGAAAGATGACGCTACTGCGGTCCATTCGGCCGAGACCGCGGCCGGGACCGTTGACGACATCATGGCCTCTGGCAAAGCAGTCTACGAAAGTAACTGCGCCGCCTGTCACCAGCCTGACGGGAGCGGGCTGGCAGGCGCATTCCCGCCGCTTGCCGAATCTGATTACCTGCAGGGCAACCGCGAGGATGTCCTGACGGCTGCCCTGTTCGGTCTGTCTGGCCCGATTACGGTCAACGGCCAGGAATACAACGCCGTCATGCCCAGCATGGGGCACCTGAGTGATGACGACCTTGCCGCGGCACTGACGTACGTGTTCGGCTCCTGGGGTAATTCGCTTGCGGCGGTCTCTCCGGAGGAAGTCGCGGCGTTGCGCGTCAAGCTAGGGCGTGAAGATCGCGCAGAGGGGCAGCGCCATACGGGCGCTACCGAAGGCGAAATGCGCTACCAGGGCACGCCGTCGCCGATACCGGCCGACGAGGCCCGGCAACTCCTGTCCGCCGAGGGACCTCAACTCACGGATGAGCAATACGCGCTTGCCACCCAGCTCTACTTCGAGCGCTGCGCCGGCTGCCACGGCGTGCTGCGCAAAGGCGCGACGGGCAAGCCGCTCACGCCGGACATTACGCGGGAACGCGGCACCGAATACCTCAAGGCGCTGATAACTTATGGTTCGCCCGCCGGCATGCCGAACTGGGGCTCATCGGGCGAGCTGAGTGCCGAGCAAATCGACATCATGGCGCAGTTCCTGCAACAGGAGCCGCCCTCACCGCCCGAGTTCGGGCTCGCGGACATGAAGGCAACCTGGAAGGTGCTGATCGAACCGGCCGATCGGCCCGAACGGCCGCAGCACGACCGCAACATCGACAATTTCTTCTCGGTCACGCTGCGAGACAGCGGCCAGGTCGCCATCATCGACGGCGACACCAAGGAAATCTTCAGCATCCTGCCGACCGGCTACGCGGTGCACATCTCACGGCTCTCCGCTTCCGGCCGCTACGTGTACACGATTGGCCGCGACGCGAAAGTCGACATGATCGACCTGTGGATGGATCCACCGCAGATCGTCGCCGAGCTGAAGGTGGGCCTGGAAGCAAGGTCTGTCGAAACCTCGAAATACAAAGGGTATGAAGACAAGTACGCGATAGCCGGTTCGTACTGGCCGCCGCAGTACGTGATCATGGACGGCGACACGCTCGAGCCTTTGAAGATCGTCTCGACGCGTGGCATGACAGTGGATACGCAGGAATACCATCCGGAGCCCCGCGTTGCCGCCATTGTCGCGTCTCACCAGCATCCCGACTTCATCGTC
>JBFFSI010000101.1:0-8407 GCA_041572475.1 Woeseiaceae bacterium | reverse complement strand
GCCTTGAACGCCGACTTCTGCCGGTCCGCGATGATCTCGATGAGCATGCCCGCGGCCCAGACAACGATACCGGCGATGCCGATCGCGCCCAGCGGCTCGCGTTCGCCGCCCGTGATGACGGCCAGCGCCGCCGCTGCGGTCAATAGCGCCCAGAGGCCCTGCAGCGTCCAGGCCATCAGGAAGCGGACCGGCCGCTGCTTGATCTGGTCGAACCGATCGTCCTTGCCGGCCTTCGAGATGCGCAGGAACAGGAACGTCGACAGCCGGAGCGCCCACACCATGACCATCGCCGCGACCAGGGTCGCGCGCAGGTCGAGTTCGCTCGCAACAGCGACGGCGAAAGCTGTCACGGTGATGTAGGTGATGCCGCCGGTGAGATCGTAAAAGTGTTCCGTCCGCGCCAATGCTGCGGGAATGAAGGCCAGCCAGTTGATAGCAAATGCCAGCGTTCCGCAGAGCGCGAAGACGGGCAGCGCGCCGATACGGTCGCCGCCGTCGCTGCCGGCGAGGGAAACCAGTGTGCCGATCACGACGGCGATGACAATCGCGACGATCGACTGTGAATTCGTATTTTCTGCCATGTCTGTCGGGTCCGGTTCGATTAATAGATAATGGCGCTCAGCTGCCGAAAGCGAGCAGCGGGCTACCCTGCCCGGGCAGCAGCGCGCGCCATTCACGGCTGCTGGTCGCCGCCTGGTTGCCTACTGTCACGGCAGCGGACAGGGAGCGACTCAACGCGTTGGCATACAGCCGCTGGTAGTAAGGTAGCTTGCCGGCGCAAAACGGCAAGATGTCTTCAAGGGGAAGGTGGGTATCCAGCATGCGGGCAAAGGCATCGTAGTAACGGCCAAGCGCCTCGCAGACGACGTGCCCGGCTTCAGCAACCCGGCGGGACGGGTCGATGGTCCAGGTCATGTCGCGTTGCAGCCTGCATGTGCCTACGAAGGCCTCTCGGCGCTCGGCAGACCATTCGCCGGGCCCTATGAGACTGAGAGACCATTCGCCGTCGAGCCAGTAGAGATAGTTGGCCGCACCGACCGCCGGGCGGTACTTGAACGTGGCCGACAGGATCAACATCGAGGTGAACAATTCCGCCAGGACCTGCCGATGCGGTTTCGCGACGACGCCCCTGGGCTCGCTCCGACGCAAGTCGAGCAACAGCCCGTTGAGGCCCTTGCCCTCGGGGTTGCCGTCGGCCTTGCGTGCGACGATGGCGGTGTCGGCGTTGTTCAGGTTGCGTGACATGGACAGGCTTTCTCCGGTTCCCCGGACAGGTTACTCACCTGCTTAGGGTAACTCCGATCGCGGCGGCAAATAAGGTGGCCGGGCTTGAAGGAAACAACCTGTTACACCCGGTCCATGACGGTGCGATCCGCGGTATTACAAGTCAGTACAGCAGGCTCGCCATGCGCCTGCGGTACTGGCTTACCCGTGGATCGTCGCCGAGTAGCTCGAAGACTTTGAGGAGTCCGCGGCGCCCGGCATCGTCGCCGAAGCTGCGATCCTGCTGCATGAGCTGTAGCAGCAGCTCCATGGCTGTCTCGTAGTCCTGCTCAACGACCCTGCGCAGCGCCAGGTGAAACCTCGCCTGGTGGTCCGCGGGGTCGGCTTCGAGTGCAACCTCGAGTTCGGCTGCGGCGGGAGCCTGGGCAACCTGGCCCGCGAAGTACAGGCGGCTGCGCAGCGAGGCGACCTCCGGCTTGTCGAGCTCGCTTGCCGGCAGGCCGTCCAGTGTTGCCTCGGCGGCGGCGATGTCGCCTGCCGCTGCCTGCGCCTCGGCCAGCACCAGTGAAACCCGCAGGTTGCCCGGGTCGGCCTGCAGGGCCTCCTTCAGCATTGCGATGGCGCCGTCGGTATCGCCGGCGGCAAGTTGTTCAAGTGCCGTCGTGACCCGGGTATCCTTTTCGCGAGGCAGGTGGCGGTCCAGGAATGCCCGGACGGCCTGTTCCGGCAAAGCGCCCATGAACTCGTCGACGGGCTGGCCGTCGCGGAACAGCTTGACGGTCGGAATGCTGCGGATGCCGAAGTGGGCGGCGATCTCCTGCTGCTCCTCGGTATCCAGTTTGCCGAGCAGGAACTCGCCCTGGTACTCCTCTGCGAGCCTGGCCAGCACCGGCATCAGTACCTGGCACGGCTGGCACCAGCCGGCCCAGAAGTCCAGTAGCACCGGAGCCTCGAACGAGGCCTCCATGACCTGCTGGAAGTTCTCTCGAGTGACGTCGATGATGAAAGGCGAATCGGCCATGTTTACTCCCTGCCTCGCTGCCGTCGGTGAGGGTCGCTCGGTCTCGCCGAGTATTCCTGGTGGTTCAGCGAGGATCTGAGGGCGCATTCTGCATCAGGCCGAGCTCCGAGGCGACCGCCTCGATGCCGGAGTGTCGCCTCCGCGCGGTGGAGATTTGAGACTCAGGCTTGGGCCGGGAGCCGGGATCCGGCTGGCGCAAGCTTTTGTTTCGCAGGATAATAAGTGCAGGCTAGGCGCGCGGGCCGAAGCCACGAGATAGTAGAAACAGGCCAATTCCGCACCCATATCTCTCACGCCGGTAACCGGCTCAGGAGGCGGTATGAAATTACAGTTGATCGTTATTTTGGGGTTCGCTGCCGGCCTGGCGGGTTGCGCCGAGAAAGAGCCAACTGCAGCGGACGAGGGCGTTGACGAGCAAGCCATCCAGGCGGAAGACGCCGCGCCTGCTGCTGATGTGGAGGCGCCGCCCGCGCAAGCCGAGGCTTGGCGCGATGCCGTCTTTATCAAACACATGCACCAGCACGCAGAATACCTCGACGATCTCAATTTCGCGCTCGACGACGGGGACCTCGAGATGGCGATGCCGCCGGCCTACTGGCTGTCACGCCACGATTCGGTAGAGGGTCTCCCGGAAGAACTGCAGCCGTTCCTGACAGGCATGCGCGAGGCGGCCAGGGCCGTTGAGGCAGCGGAAGATCTCGATGCGGCGCGGGCGGCCGCGCAGCAGATTGGCAAGCAGTGCCAGGCCTGTCACGCCGCAGCGGGGGTCAGCACCCAGTAGAGACTCTGCCGGCTGCGGCCCGATATTGCGCCGCCCCCTTGCCGCTAGCGGCTCCTATTCGGCCATCACCCTTTCAAGGACCGCCGGGTCGCGCCAGTGGCCGCTCCTCAAGCGCAGCGCATAAACCGCGGCGATGGCGAGAATCATCGCGACGAAGGCTAGCCATGACACTTTCGGGCTCAGCTGCAAGACCCGGATGATGAAGAACTGGGCGACGAGCATCGCCCAGTGCAGGGTCACCGAGGCGACCATCAGCCAGCGGGTGTCCCCGGCGCCGCGCAGGACGCCGCCGGACACCAGGATGATGGCGTCCGCCATGACGTAGCTGGACAGACCTATCATCATGAAGGCCGACAGTTGCCGGATGGCACTGAAGTCGCCGCTGGGCGGCGCAAACACCTCGACGAGCGGATAGCGAAAGGTGATATAGACCGTCGCGAGCATCGCCGAGTACGCGAGGGCGGTGACGAATG
This sequence comes from Woeseiaceae bacterium, assembly GCA_041572475.1. Taxonomy (GTDB): domain Bacteria; phylum Pseudomonadota; class Gammaproteobacteria; order Steroidobacterales; family Woeseiaceae; genus UBA1847. Next base: position 4,908 of record JBFFSI010000101.1, on the reverse strand, counting down.
CGGCGGTCATCACCTCGTCCGCGCGCGCCATATCGCGCGCGCCGACGAATCGGCCTATCAGGCTGATAACGCCGACGTGCAGGCCAATCATCGGGACGAAGGAGAGGATGTCCCAGTTGAAGACAATGGCGGCGGCGGCCCCCTCCGGAACACCGTAGGACTGGAACATGAGCAGAAACAGGTTGAATGCCGCCACGTTCAGGAACAGCTCCAGGCCCGACGGAAAGCCGAGCCGCCAGAAGCGCCGCAGGATCTTCAGGTCGAGCGAGAAAGACTGCAGTACGCTGAAGCTGTCCCGGTGTTCCTTGCGAAAATAGAATGCGACGAAAAGGCCGAAGGCGAGGACGGTCGCGACGACGGTGGAGATGCCGGCGCCGACGATGCCCAGCGCCGGGAACCCGAGTTTGCCGAAGACCATCACGTAGCAGAGCGGCACGTTGATGATCAGGCCGAAGACATCGCAGATCATGACGACGCGGGTATGGCCGATCCCGGCGAAGTAAGAAGAAATACAGGCCTTGGCCAGTGTCACCAGTACCCCGGCCATGAGTATGAGGTAATAGGTGCGCTCGAGGCGGACCTGTTCCGGGTCGTGGCCCATGCCTTCGAAAATACCGGTGACAAGAAAGGTGATCAGCGTCAGGAACGGGGCGCTCATCGCCGTCATGATCATGCCCTGGGTGACGACTTTCGGGCATTTCCCGGGCTCGCCGGCACCCAGGTACTGAGCGGCCATTGCGTTGGAATAGGTTAGCAGCCCGGTGAAGAAACAGAACGAGAAAAAAGACGCGACGCCACCACCGAGCGCGGCCGCCATATGAACGGGATCGATCTGCGACATGAAGTAGCGGTCGGTGAAGATCATGACCGCGAACGTGCCCTGTGACACCACCATCGGCAGGGCGAGCCGGAGCAGCTCGCCCATGGCATGGCGACTCAGACGAAGCTTGAACAACACGAAGGAAGCGCCCGCGTTTACCGGAAGAGCTCTCGGCGCCCGCCTAGAGCACGTATGGCACCAACCACCAGCTGCGCTCCTTGTAGGCCTCCCATTCGGGATACCGAGACATGCTGGCTTCTTTCATGATCATGTTGACGGCAAAGATGCCCAGCCAGACCCAGGCGAGCACAACGAAGGGCAGCCAGTGCCAGACCATCAGCGCGAAGCTGCCGTAGATCATCATCTCGCCCAGGTAGTTGGGATGGCGCACGTAGCGGTGCATGCCATCGGTGATGAGGCCCGGCTGAAGGCGCAGCGTGAAGTACTTCTGCGCATCTGCCGCGATCATGATGGCGGAGCCGACGATGCACAGGCTGATGCACAGGCAATACCACGCGACATCCGGCAAGGGATACCCGGGCTGCGATACGCCGGACACGAGTAACCAGCCGAACACCCAGTACCAGCCCAGCACGCCGAGGAATGCGTTGACTCCGCCGCCGATGGTTATGCGCCGCTGCCAGCCAGGATCCGGGAACGCGACGTCCTTGAGTATCCATACGAGGCCGTAGGCGCCGTGCATCGCCGTGTACACCCATGCCGCCGTTGAAGTGTTGCCGTACCAGGCGATGAGGGCCAGCAGGAAAAAGAAGGTCCCCGCCTTCTGGAAGTTGATCACCCAGGCAAACTTCCACGGCCGCGGACCGCCCAGGAAGTCGCACACGAGGTAGTCGGTAAGCCGGCGCATGGTTTGCGCCCAGCGGGGTGCCTCGTAGGGCGCTCCCTTGCCTGCTGCTTGATCCGTGGTAACGATGACGGTCTCCGATGGTTACATTGACGATACTGACCTTGAAAATATTATAGGCGCGACTCCAAACGCATCGGAATGCCTGCCATCGGAGTGGCCGCCGGCAATTAAATCATTGCGTGAGCGTTACCTTGCCACGTAGCTCGATCATGGCGCTGGAACTCCCGATGAGCACGTCGAAAGAGCCAGGTGTTGCCGTCCAGCCCCCTGCCTCGATGTCGTAGTAAGCGAACGAACGCCGGTCCAGGTCCATGCTTACGCGCTGCGTCTCGCCGGGCTGCAGGTGGACCTTGGCGAATCCCTTCAACTCCTTGGGCGGGCGCGCGATATCGCTGTGGCTGTCGGCGACGTAGACCTGTGCAACGTCGGCACCGGCCCGCCGGCCCGTGTTGGTCACGTCGAACGACACCTCGACGGCACCGTCGCTGGAGGCGCCAGGCGAGATCTTCAGGCCGCCGTACTCGAAGCTCGTGTAGGACAGCCCGTGCCCGAACGGGAACAGCGGCCGGACGCCGTTCTCCTCGAAGCCGCGGTAGCCGACGAAGACGCCCTCCTTGTATTCGATCTTCAGCGTGCCGGGGACCGGGTAGTACGACGGATAGGCCGGGTTGTCCTGCCAGTACCGCTCGAACGTCGCCGGCAGATGGCCGGACGGGTTGATGTCGCCGAACAGGATCTCGGCGATCGCGGTGCCGCCTTCCTGTCCCGGGTACCAGGCCTGCAGCAGCGCGCGTATGTCGTCGATCCAGGCGTTCATATCCACGGCGCCGCCCGAAATCATGACGACGACGGTGTTCTTGTTGGCCCCGGTCATCGCGGTTATCAGCTCGTCCTGGCCGGGTGGCAGGCGAAACGTACGGTCGGCGCCCTCGGACTCGGTGGAGTCGTTGAAGCCGGCCGCGATCACGACGACGTCGGCCATCGCGGCCATCGCCTTCGCGTCGGCCGTTACCCGGTCGCCGTGCCGGGAAATGGCGAGCTGCAGCCGCTCGCCGGGCCACTTCTGGCGCCCGCGGTGCTCCAGCACGACCTTGTGCGCGCCGGCGGAAAGCTCGAGCGTCACGTAGTCGACAATGGCCTTGTTGATCGTCCAGCTGTCCAGTACGGGCTCGTCGTCGATCATCACCCGGTAGTAACCGCCGCGGTCGCCGGAGGATGCGACGGCGATGTCGAACCTGCCGTCTGCGGCCGCCATGTAATAGCCGGTCCAGCGTTCCGAGGCCGTGTCCGGCGGATAGAAGGGCCCCTCTGGCCCGATGCCGATCTCGACGCCGGGCTCCACGCGCGTGATGACGGCGTCACCGGAGAGGTCGTTGCTCGCAAAATACTCGGCGCGCACGCCCGGGGTCTCGCCCGATGCGTCCGTCGACAACTGCGTGTCCTGCACCATTTCCTTCAATGACGGAATGCCCTGGGCATGCAGCACCTCGGTGCCGGCGCCCGCGATGTCGACGAGTCCTTCCAGGATACTGACCGACGTGAAGGGCTCCGTCTTCGAACTGCCGCCAGCGCCGACGACGGCCGGATGCACGTTGGGCCCGACGACGAGTACCGTGTCCACTTTGCCGCGGTCGAGCGGCAAGAGGTCATCAGCATTTTTCAGAAGCACCGTGCCCTCACGCGCCCCCTGCAGCGCCGCTTGTCGGCCTGCGACGTTGTAGCGCGGGACGGACAGGTCGCGTTGTTCGCGGTCGAGCCAGCCGAAGCGCTCGGCGACGCGGAGTATGCGACGCACCTTGTCGTCGATCGTCGCCATGCTCAATGCACCCGACTCGACGGCAGGGAGCAGCGTTTCGCGGTTGAAGTGAGTGGGATAGGGCATCTCGATGTCGAGGCCGCCATTCGCCATGCCGATCGTGTCGTAGGTGGAAATCCAGTCGGACATGATCACGCCGTCGAAGCCCCACTCGCCCTTGGCTACGTCGTTGTTGAGATAGGCATGCTGGGACATGTAGTGCCCGTTGGTCAGGTTGTAGCCGTCCATGATGGCGCCGACCTTGCCTTCGGTGACGGCGGCCTCGAAGGCCGGTAGATAAATCTCACGCAGCGTGCGCTCGTCGACGATCGAGTCGGTGTGGTTGCGGTCGAACTCGGAATTATTGGCTGCGAAATGCTTGACGGTGGCGCTCACCCCCTGGCTCTGCACGCCGTTGATGTAAGCGACGGCCATTCGTGCGGCGAGAAACGGGTCTTCACCCAGGTACTCGAAGTTCCTGCCGATAAGCGGGGCGCGATAGATGTTGACGCCGGGCGCCAGCAGAAAGTGCGCGCCCTTGGCTCGCGCGTCGCGGCCGAACTCGACGCCGATTTCCTCGGCCAGGTCGGTGTTCCAGGTAGCGGCGAGGGCGATGCCCCCGGCAAAGGCTGTCGCAGGACCGTCGTTGCGGACGCCCATCGGGCCGTCGATCATGCGCATCCGTGGCACGCCGAGGCGCGGCACGCCACGCAGGTAGAAGAAGTCGACGCCCGCGAGCAGGTCTATCTTCTCTTCTGCGGTCATCTCGTTGAGAATGGACTCGACCCGGCGTTCTGCGTCCGCCTCGGTGCGTCCCGTCGAAGAGGGGGTTTGTGCCATGGGGGAGGATCCTGTCAGGAGAAGCATTGATGCAAGTAGGAATATCTTCACGTCGCGCTCACTCTATTGGCTGGATTATTGGTTTTGGCGCAGCGAGGCAGCAGGCAGGGCAAACGATACCGGAAATCGTCCGCCATTGGGCGGCCCGGGTGTCGTCAAGGAACCTGTTCGCCTGCAGCGCGCTGCTGGCGCTCTTACTGGCACTCGCCGCCTGCACTCCAAAGGAGCCGGCGGCCGGCGATCCGGAGCTCGAGCGTCTCGCCACGCGCGCCGCGCGCGTGGCGATCATCCGCGACGATTTCGGCGTGCCACACGTCTACGGCGAGACCGATGCCGATGCCGTGTTCGGCATGCTGTACGCCCAGGCGGAGGACGACTTCCCGCGCATCGAGCGCAATTATGTTTGGGCGACAGGGAGGCTGGCCGAGGTCGAGGGCGAGGCGGCGATCTACAGTGACGTGCGCGCACGTCTGTACATGACCGTCGACGAAGCGAAGGCGGCCTATGCGGCGGCTCCCGACTGGCTGAAGGCGTTGTGCGACGCCTTTGCAGACGGCCTCAATTATTACCTCGCCACGCACCCGG
>JBFFSI010000100.1:0-8467 GCA_041572475.1 Woeseiaceae bacterium | reverse complement strand
GGTAACGAAGGCCCCGCTCCACTCGCGAAATTCTTTCATCCAGGCGCCTGGCGGCGCCAGCACACCTGAGTTGACTCGCCGTCTACGACGGCTCGCCCTGCGGGCGCACTCGTTACACTCGTGCGTCCAAACCGGCTGCGCCGGTTTAGTCGAGTCAGGCCCGTTCGGTAACGAAGGCACCTCTCCACTCGCTAAATTCTTTCATCCAGGCGCCTGGCGGCGCCAGCACACCTGATTTGACTCGCCGGCTGCGCCGGTTTAGTCGAGTCAGGCCCGTTCGGTAACGAAGGCACCTCTCCGAGGGTGGCGGATTGTACGAAAATAGCGCTGCCCGCGCCAGCAGTCCTCACCAACTCTTTCGGGTAAAATCGGTACTAAGAAGAGGTAATGAGTGCGGGGGACGTTCTTGCGACTAGTGCTCTACATTGCCCTGGCCGCGCTGCTCGGCACCTGTTCGTCGGCGCCACCGCTCCTCGACCAGGTTCTCGAAACCGGCGAGCTGCGGGTCGTCACGCGCGACAGCCCGACGGCCTATGTCGTCAGCCCGGACGGCAGCTCCGGCCCCGAATACGATCTTGTCAGGGCCTTCGCCGACGAGTTGGGCGTCGAATTGATTATCGAATCCGTGCAGAGCGTCTCGGAGGTCGTGCCCTACCTCATGTCGGGCAAGGCGCATCTCGCTGCCGCAGGCTTGTCGGTCACCGACTCGCGCCGCGATTTCGTCAACTTCGGTCATCCCTACCAGTTCGTGGACATGCACCTGATCTACAAGCTCGGGACCGGGAAACCCCGCACCGTGGACGATGTCATCGGGCGGCCGGTCGAGGTCGTGGCCGGAACCAGCCACGTGGACATGCTGGAGACGCTGAGGGAAATCTACCCCGAGCTCGAGTGGACCGAGAATGCCGACGTGGAGGTCGCCGACCTGCTGGCGAAGGTGGCCGAGGGAGAGGTCGACTTTACGGTCGCGGACAGCACCGAATTCAACATCCAGCGGCATTTCTACCCCGACCTGCGTGTCGCCCTGGACCTCGAGGTCGGCGACCCTATCGCCTGGGCGTTCCCCAAGCGTGAAGGCAACAGCCTCCTGGAGGCTGCGGATGACTTCCTGATCGATATCGACCGGTCGGGTCTGCTGGCTCGCGTGACGGATCGCTATTACGGGCACACCGACGAGTTCGACTACGTCGGCACGCGCAACTTCATCCGCCACTACGAGAGCCGCCTGCCGCGCTACCGGGAAATGTTCGAACAGGCCGGCGCCGAGTGGGGGGTCGACTGGCGCCTGCTTGCCGCCATCGGCTACCAGGAATCGCACTGGCGTTCGAACGCGGTGTCCCCTACGGGCGTGCGCGGCATCATGATGCTGACCGAGGACACCGCCCAGTACCTCGGACTCGACGACCGCGTCGATCCGCGCAACAGCATTTTCGGCGGGGCACAGTACTTCGCGCGCCAGACCGAGCGCATCGCCGACGAGGTCGAGGAACCGGACCGCACCTGGATGGCGCTGGCCGCTTACAACGTCGGTTTTTATCACCTGAAGGACGCCCAGCAGATTGCCGAGTGGCAGGGCGGGAATCGGAACAGCTGGGTCGACGTGAGCAAGGCGCTGCCCCTGAAAGCGCAGCGGAAGTGGTACTCGCGGGTCCCTTACGGTTACGCCCGCGGTTGGGAACCGGTGCTGTACGTCAACAACATCCGCGCCTACTACAACATCCTCAAGTGGCTGACCGAGAACGAGGAGCCGCGCATCGAGGAATACGATCCATCGCAACACGGCCTGCCGGAGCCGGGAGAGACGGCCGAGGAAGAGACCCAGGCCTGAGTGGGCCTGTCGCAGCTGAAGCCGCTCCCACAGAAGCCGCTCCTGCAAGACCCCTGTCGCGGCTGAAGCCGCTCCTACAGGCGCTTCTGCTCGAAGAATTCGCGTAGCAGCTCGCCGCAGTCGTCGGCCAGGACGCCGCCGAGGATCTCGAAGCGGTGATTGAACGCACGGCTGTCGCTGAGGTCGATAGCGCTCCCCAGGGCCCCGGCCTTCGGGTCGTAGGCACCGAAAACGACACGGGCCAGGCGGGCCTGGACGATGCCACCCACGCACATCGCGCAGGGCTCCAGCGTCACGTACAGCGTTGCGTCGGCCAGGCGTAAATTGGAGCGCGCCGCGCCCGCCGCGCGCAGCGCAACGATCTCGGCATGACCGCTGGGGTCGCTATCGCGGATCGAGCGGTTCTGGCCCGCGGCAACGATGTCACGAGCCACGACAACCACCGCCCCGACCGGTATCTCGCCGGCCGCGCCCGCCGCCCGGGCCTCGTCGAGGGCCGCCTGCATGAAGATTTCGTCGGGGGCAGTCATCCTCTCCTCGATCAGGCTGCCAGAGCCCAGTCAACGGCGGCTTCCGCGTGGATGCGGGTCGTGTCGTAGAGCGGCATGGCCGTGTGCTCGGGCTTGATCAGCATCGTGATCTCGGTGCAGCCCAGGATCACCGCTTCGGCACCGGCCGCCCGCAGCTCGTCGATGATGCCGAGCACGGTATCCCGCGACGAGGGATCCGCGACACCCAGGCAAAGTTCCTCGTAAATAACCCGGTGCATCGCTTCGCGCCCGCCGCGATCCGGCGTCAGCACCTCCAGGCCGAAACCATCGGCGAGCCTGTCGCGGTAGAACGGCTCTTCCGTTGTGAAACGCGTGCCCAGCAGGGCGACCGAACCGACACCGTCATTTTGCAGCCGCCAGCCGGTCGCGTCGGCGATGTGCAGCAGCGGAATGCCGATACCCGCCTCGACGTCCCCGGCGACCTTGTGCATCGTGTTGGTGCAGATCACGAGGCAGTCGGCCCCGCCCCGCTCGACGGACTGCGCGGCCGCAACCAGGGCCGCCGCCGCCTCGTCCCACCGATCCCGGTGTTGCAAACTCTCGATTTCCGCAAAGTCGACGCTGACCAGACAGAGTTTTGCCGAATGCAGCCCGCCAAGGCGCTGCTTTACGGTCTCATTGATGATCGAGTAATAGAGCGCGGTCGATTCCCAGCTCATTCCACCCAGCAGGCCGATGGTCTTCACTCATCACTCCCACTCGATGGTCGAGGGTGGTTTGCCGGAGATGTCGTAGGTCACGCGCGAGATACCGTCGACCTCGTTGATGATCCTGAGCGAGACGTGCTCGAGAAACTCGTACGGTAAGCGCGCCCAGCGGGCCGTCATGAAATCGATGGTCTCGACCGCGCGCAGCGCGATGACGTACTCGTAGCGCCGGCCGTCACCCATGACGCCCACCGACTTGACGGGCAGGAAGACAGCGAACGCCTGGCTGACCCGGTCATAGAGATCCTGCTTGCGCAGTTCGTCGATAAAGATGTCGTCGGCGAGCTGCAGCTTCTCCACGAACTCGCGTTTCACCTCGCCCAGCACGCGCACGCCGAGGCCGGGACCCGGGAACGGGTGGCGGTAGACCATCTCGTGCGGCAGGCCCAGTTCCAGCCCGATCTTGCGGACCTCGTCCTTGAACAGCTCGCGCAGCGGCTCGACGAGCTGCATACGCATGTCCTCCGGCAGGCCTCCGACGTTGTGGTGCGACTTGATGACGTGCGCCTTGCCGGTCTTGCTGCCGGCCGACTCGATCACGTCCGGGTAGATCGTGCCCTGGGCGAGCCATTCGATGCCTTCGAGCTTGTGCGCTTCCTCGTCGAAGACCTCGATGAACTTGGCGCCGATGATCTTGCGCTTCTCCTCGGGGTCCGCTTCGCCCTCGAGCGCGGCGAAGAAGCGGTCGGCCGCGTTCACGCGAACGACCTTGATGTGCTTGTGCCCGGCGAAGGTCTCCATGACCTGGTCGCCCTCGTCGTGGCGCAAGAGGCCGTGATCGACGAAGACGCAGGTCAGCTGATCCCCTATCGCCTCGTGCAGCAGCGCTGCAACGACCGAGGAATCGACGCCGCCCGACAGGCCCAGCAGCACCTGCCCGTCGCCGACCCGCTCGCGGACACTCGCGATCGCATCGGCGACGATGTTGCCGGGCGTCCAGTCGCCCGGGCAGCCACAGATCTCGCGCACGAAGCGCCGCATCATCGCATCGCCGTGCAGGGTGTGGGTGACCTCCGGGTGGAACTGCACGCCGTAGAAGCGACGCTCCTTGTCTTCCATCGCGGCCATCGGCGAGTTCGGGCTGCTCGCGGTGACCTCGAAACCGGGCGGCGCCGCCTCGACGCGGTCGCCGTGACTCATCCAGACCTTCAGCATCGGCGTGCCGTCGTCCGCGTCGCTGAAGCCGCCGAACAGGTCGGAATTGCCGGGGGTGATCTCGGCGTAGCCGAATTCGCGGTGTGCCGAGGCCTCGACCTTACCGCCGAGCTCGGCCGCCATTGTCTGCATGCCGTAACAGATACCGAGCACCGGCACGCCGAGGTCGAACACGGCCGGCGAGACCCGCGGCGGGTCGTCGAGGTTCACCGACTCGGGACCGCCGGACAGTATGACGCCGCTCGCGCCGAAACCGCGGACCTCGTCCTCGGCCGCATCCCACGGCAGGATCTCCGAATAAACGCCGCACTCGCGGACGCGGCGTGCGATCAACTGGGTGTACTGGCCGCCGAAATCGAGGATCAGCAGCTTGTGGGCGTGAATGTCGCAGTGTCCGGCTTCCCGGGCAGCGGCCTGGCTCATCGATGATTTCCGTCAGTTGGTGCGGTAGTTAGGGGGTTCCTTGGTGATCGTCACGTCGTGCACGTGGCTCTCCTTCATGCCGGCGCCCGTGATGCGCACGAATTTCGGCTTGGCGCGCATCTCGGCGACCGAGGCGCTGCCGGTGTAGCCCATCGCGGCCCTGACCCCACCAATCAGCTGGTGCACGATGGCCACGAGGCTGCCCTTGTAGGCGACACGGCCTTCCACGCCTTCCGGCACGAGTTTCTCGAGCTCTTCCGTCGCATCCTGGAAATAGCGGTCCGAGGAACCGTGGGAACCGCCCATCGCGCCGAGGGAGCCCATGCCGCGGTACGACTTGTAGGAGCGTCCCTGGTAGAGCTCGACCTCGCCGGGCGACTCCTCGGTACCGGCAAACAGGCCGCCGATCATGACCGAGTACGCGCCGGCTACCAGCGCCTTGGCGATATCGCCCGAGTAGCGAATGCCGCCGTCGGCAATGAGCGGGACACCGGACTTCGCCAGCGCCTCGGCGACCTCGGCGACGGCGGAGATCTGCGGCACGCCGACGCCGGCCACCACGCGGGTCGTGCAGATCGAACCCGGCCCGACACCAACCTTGACGCCATCGGCACCGGCCTCGACCAGGGCCGTGGCCGCCTCGGCGGTGACGATGTTGCCGCCGATGACCTGGACATCCGTATGGGCGGCCTTGATGCGGCTGACGCGATCGAGGACCCCCTGGGAATGGCCGTGTGCCGTGTCCACGATGATCACATCGACGCCGGCCTCGACGAGCGCATCGACGCGGTCATCGGTATCGGAACCCGTCCCGACGGCCGCGCCGACGCGCAGCGCTCCCCTGTTATCTTTACAGGCCTGCGGGTAATCCTTGGCCTTCTGAAAGTCTTTGGCCGTTATCATGCCTTTTAGTTCGAAATTGTCGTCGACCACGAGGACCTTTTCGATGCGGTGCCGGTGCAGCAGCGACTTCACCTCGTCGTCACTGGCGCCTTCCTGCACCGTGACGAGCCGCTCCTGGGGCGTCATGACCTCCGCGACCGGCGCCTCCATGCGCGTCTCGAACCGCAGGTCGCGGCCCGTAACGATGCCGACTGTCTGCCTGCCGTCGACCACCGGGACGCCCGAGATGCCCAGCGCGTGGGTCAGCTCGAGGACCTCCCGTATCGTCATCGACGGGGAGACCGTGATCGGGTTGCGCACGATGCCGCTCTCGAATTTCTTGACCTGGGCAACCTCCCGCGCCTGCTGCTCGATGGGCATGTTCTTGTGGATGATGCCGATGCCGCCCTCCTGGGCCAGCGCGATCGCGAGGCGAGCCTCGGTGACCGTGTCCATCGCCGCCGACAGCAACGGGATATTGAGCTGGATGTCCCGCGTCAGCTGCGTGGTCAGGTCGACCTCGTGGGGGAGCACCGACGAGTAGCCCGGTTGCAGCAGGACGTCGTCGAAGGTCAGGGCTTCCTTGGCGATTCGCATGGGAGTGGCTGGATCCTCTTGTTCTCGGGTTAATCGGTCAATTCTACGCTCATGAAATTGTCGGCAAAAGCTGTGCAGGCTTGGTTATACTCGCGAGCATGGAAAATGCGGGCCAAGCCAACGGGATGGCCGCGGCCATCACGGTCAGCGAGCTGAACCGCCGGGTCAAGAAGCTCCTCGAGCAAGGCATCGCCCGCCTCTGGGTCCAGGGCGAGATATCCAATATCGCCCGCCCCGCCTCCGGCCACGTGTATTTCACGCTGAAAGACAGCTCGGCGCAGATCCGCGCGGCGTATTTTCGCCAACGGCAGCGCGGCCCCACGCTCGGGCTCAAGGACGGCGACCAGGTGCTGGCCTTCGGCCGCGTCAGCCTTTACGAGCCCCGCGGCGACTACCAGCTCATCGTCGAGGCCGTGGAGCCCGCCGGCGAAGGCGCGCTGAAGCGCCAGTTCGAGGTACTCAAGAAGAAACTCGCCGCCGAGGGCCTGTTCGACGAGGACCGCAAGCAGCCTTTGCCCGACCTGCCGGCCCGCATCGGCGTCATCACGTCGCCGTCGGGCGCCGCGATCCGCGACATCATCAGCGTGCTCGGCCGGCGCTTCCCCTCGATACCCGTGGTGATCTATCCCGCGGCCGTCCAGGGCGAGGCGGCACCGGCCGAACTGATCGCCGCGCTGCAGGCTGCGATTCGCCGCGCCGAATGCGACGTGCTGGTCATAGGCCGTGGCGGCGGCTCGCTCGAGGACCTCTGGGCTTTCAACGACGAGCAGCTGGCCCGCGCGATCGCGGCCTGCCCGATCCCGATTGTCAGCGCGGTCGGCCACGAGATCGACTTCACGATTACCGACTTCGTGGCCGACGTGCGGGCGCCAACGCCATCGGGAGCGGCGGAAATCATCGTGCCGAACCGCGAAGACTGGCAGCGCGCCGTCAACGGCCTGGCCGCCCGGATTGCCCGCCTCGGCGAGCGGGCCCTCGAAGACCGCGGCCAGGCGCTCGACTGGCTCGCTCGCAGGCTCGTGCAGAGCAGCCCGCAGCAGCGGCTGCTTCGGCAGCATGAGCGGCTCCGCGAACTGCAGCGCCGGCTCGCCGCGGCGCTGCGCGAGCAGTTCCTGGAGCAGCAGCCCCTGCTGGCCGGGCTCTGGCAGGGTCTGCAGGCCGCCATGCGCTCCGCGATGACCGGTCATCGGCACCGGCTGGCATTGGCGATGCGGGGCCTGCACTCGGTCAGCCCGCTGGCAACCCTGGACCGCGGCTATGCCGTCGTGCAGAACGCGGCCACCGGGAAGGTGCTGCTGAGTGGCGGCGATATCAGCCCGGGCGAGGACGTTCGCGCGCGCCTGGCCCGTGGCGAACTCGTGGCCACCGTGAAGTCGGCCGAGGCTGCCGATGACTGAGCGCTGGTTGGCCGCGCTGTTGCTGATCGTCACTGCAGCCGTAGCGCGGGGCGAGACCGCCTGGCCGGGCGGCATCGCATTTGTCGATCTCGGTCCCGCCGGGGGCCTGGCGCTCACGGTCGAATACGGCGGCCGGCGAGCCCTGGTCCTGGAGCGGGATGGTCGCTGGCAGGCCGTCATTGGCGTCCCGCTGGATGCAGCAACCGGCCGGGCGACGGTCACGCTGTCCGACGGGGCGACCCTGACGTTTGAAGTAGCCGCGCATGCCTACGCGGAACAGCACCTCGAGGTCGCGCAGAGCTACGTGACCCTCAGCGACGAGGTGCTCGAGCGCGTCGGCAAGGAACGCAAGCTCATCGATGCGGCGCTCAACACCTGGCGTGAGGCTAACATCGACGGCATCGGGCTGGCCGCGCCCGTCGAGGGCAGGCGCAGCTCGAGCTTCGGCCTGCGGCGTTTCTTCAACAATGAACCACGATCGCCCCACAAGGGCATGGACATCGCGGCACCGGCGGGCACGCCGATCCTGGCGCCCCGGGCCGGCATCGTGACCGGGACGGGTGATTTCTATTTCAACGGCAACACCGTGTTCATCGACCACGGCCAGGGCTTCGTCACGATGTACTGCCACCTCCGCGACATTGGTGTCAACGTCGGGCAGGCAGTGGCGACGGGCGAGCCGATCGGCAAGGTTGGCGCCACGGGCCGGGTCACCGGAGCGCACCTGCACTTCGGGACCTACCTCAACGGCACGGCGGTGGATCCGGCGCTGCTGCTCGACGACTGACGCGGCCGCTCAATGCGTGTCGAGCGCCTTTTCGAGGTAGTCGGCAAACGTTTCGAGCACCTTGATCCGCGCGTAGTTCTTGTCATTGGCCGGGATCACCTCCCACGGCGACACGTGCGTACTCGTGTACTTGACCATGT
>JBFFSI010000099.1:0-8511 GCA_041572475.1 Woeseiaceae bacterium | reverse complement strand
ATTTGGTCGGGGTGAGAGGATTTGAACCTCCGGCCCCTGCCTCCCGAAGGCAGTGCTCTACCAGGCTGAGCTACACCCCGTGTTGGAGCGCCCCGTGGGCGCTATCGCGGCCATGGGCCGCTCCTACTTGCGTCAGGATCGTCGTTGGACGGAAAAGTCGGCGATGGCGATGAGTGCCTGCTTGCAGTCCGAGTCGGGAATATCGGACAGGGCAGCTATCGCCTTGTCTGCGGCCTCCTGAGCGCGCGCCGCAGTGTACTGGAGCGCCCCGGTCGATTCAATGATCGCCGTGATCTTTTCGAGCTGTTCGAGTCCGCCCTCCAGGATCGCCTTGCGAATCAGTTCCTTATCCGCCGCCGAGCCTTCGCGCATGGCGTGGATCAGCGGCAGCGTGGCCTTGCCCTCGGCGAGGTCGTCGCCGAGGTTCTTGCCGAGCTCCCCGGCCGAGGCGTTGAAATCGAGCGCGTCGTCGACGAGCTGGAACGCGGTGCCGAGCTCCTGGCCATAGCGGGCCATCGCGTCTTCGTCGGCCTGGCTCCGTTGCGCGAGCACGGCCGCGATCTGCGCGCCGGCCTCGAACAGGCGCGCCGTCTTCCGGTAGATCACCTGCCGGTAGGCCTCCTCGGTCGTATCCGGGTCGTGCACGCTCATGAGCTGCATGACCTCGCCGGCGGCAATCGTGTTGGTGGCGTCAGCGAGGATCTGCATGACGTGCATGCTGTCGATTTCTACCATCATCTGGAAGGCACGCGAGTACAGGAAGTCGCCGACCAGCACGCTGGCCTGGTTGCCGAACACGGTGTTCGCCGAGTCCCGGCCCCGACGCCGGTCCGACGAATCGACGACGTCGTCGTGCAGCAGCGTCGCTGTGTGAATGAACTCGATGATGGCGGCTGCGCGGACATGCTGTTCACCCTCTTAGCCGAGCGCGCGGGCTGCCAGCAGCACGAGCATCGGCCGCAGGCGCTTGCCACCCGACATCACGATGTACTCGGAGACCTGCGACACGAGTTCGACGTCGCTCTTCAGGCTATCCCGAATCAGCGCATCGACGGCGCGCATGTCGTCGCGGGCCAGGGCCACGACGTCGTCGAAGCTCAGCGAGTGGAGGGGTTGGTTAACCGCGTGCATAGGAAAGCAATCATGCCTGAATCGGCCAATATTGGCGACTTCTGGAACGGCCGCCGCCCGCGAACAGCCAATTCGCAAGCCTTTGAATTCAAGACTAATTCCGAGCGCCTGGGGCGTTGACCCGGGGCAGGGGAATCTATAGAATCCCACCTCCCTTGTGGCTGACGCCAGAATACCGCTCGCGCAGGGATTGGGCGGCCACATGAAAATCACTTATTTCTCAGTGAGTTGCGATCAGAACGCGGCTCACGGCACGGAGCAGACACGATGTATGCGGTTTTTCGCAGCGGCGGCAAGCAGTACCGCGCGGCAAAAGGTGATGTCCTCAGGCTCGAAAAAATCGAGGCCGACGAAGGCGCCATGATCAAATTCGACGAGGTCCTGATGGTCGGTGAGGGCGCGGACGTCAAGGTCGGCAACCCGACCCTGTCCGGCGGCACGGTCAGTGGCAAGGTACTGAAGCAGGGCAAGACCAAGAAGGTCCCGGTGGTCAAGTTCAAGCGTCGCCAGAATTACCTGCGCCAGGGCTCGCACCGCCAGTTCTTCACCGAGGTGGAGATCACGGATATCTCGGGCGGAGGCGCGAAGAAGGCGGCGCCGAAGGCCGCGGAGAAGGCTGAAGCCGCCGAGAAGCCGGCGGCGAAGAAAGCGGCCAAGAAGAAGGCACCCGCCAGGAAAAAGGCGGCCAAGAAGGTAGCCAAGAAGGCGCCTGCCAAGAAGGCGGCGGCAAAGAAGACGGCCAGCAAGAAGAAAGCCAAGAAAAAGGCGGCCAAGAAGTCGACGGATTAGCGGAAGGTAGACGAACATGGCACATAAAAAAGCAGGCGGTAGTTCCAAGAACGGCCGCGATTCAGAAAGTAAACGACTTGGCGTCAAGATCTTCGGCGGCCAGTCGGTGCTTGCCGGCAGCATCATCGTTCGCCAGCGCGGCACGCGGTTTCACCCGGGCACCAACGTCGGCATTGGCCGCGACCACACGCTGTTCGCGAAGAAGGACGGCAACGTGAGGTTCGAAAAGAAGGGCCCCAAGAACCGCCAGTTCGTGAGCGTGGTTGCGGAGTCGTAGGAGCGGCCCACGGCCGCGATCGCGGGCATGGCCCGCTCCTCAGTGACTATCAAAAAGCCCCGCCGAGTGCGGGGTTTTTGGTGTTTGCCGCTAGAATCTACACATGAAATTCGTCGATGAAGCCACTGTTCGCGTCCAGGCCGGCAACGGCGGGCACGGCTGCCTGAGTTTCCGCCGCGAGAAGTACGTCGAGAGAGGCGGGCCCGATGGCGGCGACGGTGGCCACGGTGGCAGCGTTTACCTGGTGGCCGATCCGGCGATGAATACGCTGGCCGACTTCCGCGTGGCGCGTAAGTACCGGGCCGAGAGCGGCCAGCCGGGGGCCGGCCGCAACATGACGGGCCGCTCGGGCGGCGATCTGGACGTGCACGTGCCCTGCGGCACGGTCGTGCACGACGTCGATACCGGCGAACTGATCTGCGACCTGACCGAGCCGGAACAGCGGCAGATGGTCGCGGAGGGTGGCCGGGGCGGGCTCGGCAATACGCGTTTCAAAAGCAGCACTAACCGCGCGCCGCGCAGGACCACCAATGGCACGCCCGGCGAGGGCAGGCACCTCAAGCTGGAACTCAAGGTGCTGGCGGATGTCGGCCTCCTCGGCATGCCCAATGCGGGCAAGTCCACGCTGATATCGGCGCTGTCCCAGGCGCGGCCCCGCATTGCCGACTACCCGTTTACGACCCTGCACCCGAACCTCGGCGTCGTGCGGGTGGGTCGGCTGCAGAGCTTCGTCATGGCCGACATACCCGGGCTGATCGAAGGCGCTTCGGAAGGCGCTGGCCTGGGCATTCGTTTCCTGAAACACCTGCAGCGCACGGGCCTGCTGCTGCATGTCGTGGACATCGCGCCGATCGACGGCTCGGACCCGGAAGATGCGGTGAGGGCAATCATCGCTGAACTCGGCAAGTTTTCCGCCGAGCTGGCCGACAAGCCGCGCTGGCTCGTCATCAACAAGATCGACCTGCTGTCGGCCGATGACCGCGACGGCGCGCGGCAAAGGCTCATCGAGGCCCTGGAATGGCGGGGCCCGGTGTTCGCGATCAGTGCCGCGACCGGTGAGGGCACCGAGGCGCTCGCGCGAGCGATCATGCGCGAACTGGAGCAGGGCGACAGCGACGTTATTTCAGCGGCTCTTCCGGCCGATAACTGAGTTCGCAGGTCTGGTCGAGCTCGGGATCCACGATGGACTCCCGGCGACGACCACGAGGCTGCAGTGACTCGGTATCTTCCGGATAGCCCTGGCGGTATAGCGCGATATACACGCTCCAGAAGCAGCTGGCCGCGCCCGCCGCCAGGCATAACAGGCCGATGGTGAAATCGACGTTCTGCATGCCCACCGTGCCGACGATAACCAGCGCGATGCCGATCAGCATCCAGTAATACGGTGCGTTCTTATAGAGCGGTGCGGGTAGCCACATCAGCAGTGTCTCCGTCCACCGGGGTGCCCCGGCCGTGCCAAACACGCGCACAGTATGGATTCCCGTCACGGGAAATCCGTTGACTGCCGTCACAAAACACGATTGAACATAATCCCTGATGCAGTTCACAGAAATGCTCGCCCGACGACCGGCCGAGTGTCCGAATACGACTTGCGTCCCACCGCGAAACCCCTGTCACCAGTAGCATTCAGTGGAATGTGATAGTTACCGGCATCGCCACTTCCAGGCTCGCCGAGGGTGTTCAAAGGGCTGCTTATGTCAAGCCACACCGAGCGCCTTTCGCGAGCCGCAGAGGCGATGCATGCGTTGACATAAGTCGATCACCCGAAATCGGGCGAAACCACTCGTCGCCAACGACCGACCGCTCGTCCGATTCCGGGGCTGCATCGACGGGGTTTGTGACGCGAACGAACGACGGAATGGGTGGTGATGGACGAAACTGCGAGTGAGATTTCAGGAGAGCGAGCCTTGGGAATGCTCAAGCAACACGGTTTTACGCTGGTCGAATTGATGGTCGCTGTGGCCCTGCTCGGGCTGCTGCTGTCCATGGCCGTGCCGGCGCTCGATCAGTTTACGACCAATGCCCGCCAGACCGGCGCGATCAACGACTTCGTCGCCTCGATGCACATGGCCCGGAGCACGGCGGTGACGACGAACTCGAGGGTCACCGTGTGCGCGAGCACTAACCAGCGCAACTGCGAAGCCGTGCCCTGGGACCAGGGCTGGATCGCATTTACCGACCCGAACAACAACGGTTTCGTGGATGGCAATGACGCGGTCGTCGCCGCGTCACAGGGCATCGATGGCCTGGCCATCGCTTCGGGCGAGTTCGGTCTGTCCTTGCAGTACCGGCCCAGCGGCCGGGTCGTCAACGCCGGGGCCAACGGCACGGCGGGGCAATTCACCGTGTGCGATGACCGCGGTGACGAGTACGCCAAGGTGCTGATCATCGATCTGTCAGGCCGTCCGCGGGTGTCAAAGTACATGGCCGACGGCAGTGCCCCGGACTGCGTGTGATGGGTGTGAGGACGATGACGACCATTAACACACACAGGCGAACACAGCGCGGATTTTCGTTGCTCGAAATGCTCGTGGCGCTGGTTGTATTCAGCATCGGCATGCTGGCCGTTGCTGGCCTGCAGACCATTTCGAAGCAGGCCAACTACGAGGGCCTGCAGAGGACCACTGCCGCCCAGATCGCGTACGGCCTGCTCGAGGATATTCGCACCAACGGCGACGCGCTGGACGTCTACAGGACGGCTCCCGTAATTGGCAACGGCAGCCTCGGCGGCGAGCCCGCGCCGAACTGCCGTGACGGCGCCGAGTGTACGGCGGCACAGAAGGCACAGCACGACCTCTGGTTCTGGGAGCAGGCGCTGGATGGCACGATGGAGACCAGCGGCGGCGCAGGCACCGGCGGGTTGGTGATGCCGACGATGTGCATCGAGGGCCCGGCCGTCGGCGGCGCGGGCATCTACCGTGTGACCATTGTCTGGCGCGGGACCGCATCCATCAGCAACGGCAATAACAACCCCTGCGGTGCTGGCAGCGGCGACTACGGTGGCAATCTCGAGTTTCGCCGCATCATCGAGATCCCGACCTACATCGACCCGAATATCTAGGCCAGAGCGATGCGCAATTCCACACGAACACAGCAAGCCGGTTTCTCCCTCGTCGAGTTGATGGTCGCGATGTTGTTGTCGATCACGCTGGCGATCGGCGTCGTCTCGGTGTTCGTCAACAACAGCCACAGCTTCAACCAGGACGAAAACGTCTCGCGCATGCAGGACGACGCCCGGCACGCCCTGCGTGAGATCGCTTTCGAGATCAGCATGGCTGGCAACTATGCCGAACTGCACCTTCCGGACAACGTGACGCCAGATGCGCTGCTGGCGATTGGCGCCGACTGTGGGCCTGCCGGAGAGCTCAACTGGATGTATCGAACCGTCGAGGCCGGGACCGGCAACACGCTGTCTATTGCTGCGATCGATAATGCGACCGATGCTGACGCCAAGGCGGCGCATTCGTGCTTTATCGCTGGCGAGGTGCAGGACGGCACCGACATCGTGGTCATTCGCCGGGTTGCCGGTGCGCGCGAGGCCCTGCCGAGGCCGGGCAGCATCTATCTCCGCACCAACGGCACGGTTGGACTGTTGTACCGGGCGCCGTTCCCGGTGGCGCCGAGCATCCCGGTTGCGCTGCCCTTCGCCGATTACGAGTACCGGCCCAGCATCTTTTACGTGCGGAATTTTGCCAATACGGCCGGCGATGGCATACCGACGCTGTGCCGCAAGGTACTGCGCGGCGGCAATCCGGATATGCAGACCGAGTGCCTTGCCACAGGGATCGAGGACCTGCAGCTCGAATACGGAATCGATACGACCGAAGATGGCCAGCCGAACGTGTTCACGCCGTCGCCTACTCTGGCAGAGATCCAGAACGCCGTCTCGGCGCGAATCTTCATCCTGGCGCGGACGACCGAGATCGACACCCGTTACACCAACGACAAGGTCTATTCGATCAGCAACGCGCCGGACTACACGCCCGGGGACTCGTTCCACCGGCGCGTGTTCTCGACCAACGTCACGATCCAGAACATTCGCAGCTTGAGCATGATGAGTTTCTGACATGAAGAGACACGATTTTTCATTTCCGGCCCGGCAAGGGGGCGCAATCCTCGTCATTGCGCTGATGTTCCTGGTCGCCATTACCCTGTTCACCGTGTCGTCGATGCGCTCGAGCAATATCGGGCTGCACATGGCGCAGAACGAGGAGTCGCGCATCGCGGCGACGCAGGCCGCCCAGGCGCTCGCGGATGCAATCGTCGCCAACCCGGCGTCGACGCCGGTCATCGGCAAGACCGGATTCACGGCCTGCACGCCGGGCCAGCAGGATTGCGACCGCTACGGTTTGCCCGTGCCCGATCCCCTGCTGGCCGAGGCGATCGCCAATAACTACATCTCGGCTCGCGTCGAGCGCATCGGTTCGGAGTTCAATCCGCCGCCGCGGCTCGTCGAGTCGAGCATCGACAAGTTTGCCGGGGCGACGTTCCGGGTCACGACGACCTACGACCGCGCCGCGGAAGGACTCGGCCGCCAGCAGGTGACCGAAGGCGTTTTGGTCCTCGTGCCCAAGCAGTGAGGCAGGGGATTACACAGAGAGAGTACGCGGTATGGATACCAAGCTGAAGAAATTCTCGATCATGGCGGCGCTCGCGTCGCTGATCTTCACGATCGGTTCGGCCAGTGCCGACGATACAGACGTGTACATGAACCCCGGAGCGGGGCTGCCCGAAGGCAGTGAGCCCATGGTCATGTTCTCGCTGGACTACCGGCCGAACCTCGGCTCGACCGCCTGCAATAACGGCGAGTGCGACACGCTGATCAGGGAAGGTTACATGAGCGCCGTCGGGCCCTATACGTTCTTTGACGTGCTGCGGGGCGCGCTGCGCAAGGTGTTCGACCCGCTGGAAGGTGTCAAGGTCGGCCTGATGCTGAACCACGACCACATTAACAGTTGCGCGGGCTATGGCCGCTCCAACTGCAGCAATGGCGGCTACATTGCGATGGGCTTCGAGGAGTTCGAGCAGGACGACAATAACGACGCCAAGGCGCGCTTCCACAAGATTCTCGGGTCCATGCCGACGCCGCAGGGTAGCCAGAGTCATTCCTACCAGGGCAAGGAGCTCTTTTTCGAGTTCTTCCGCTACCTGACAGGACAGGGCGTCTACAACGCGCACAATGGCTACACGGATTACGCTACGAGCAATACCGATAATCTCGATGTGGACAATCCGGCGATCGCCTGGGACACGACGATCGAGACCGGCCCGAAGATCAAGTCGACCTACATCAGTCCTTTCGAGACCGCCGGTGAATGTTCCAAGCTGTACACCGTTAACGTCATGTTCCAGGTCTCGAACCAGGACGACGACTCCGACGCGGCCATCGAGGATCCGCCCGAGTTTGGCGGTTTCGGGCTGCCGCAGCGCGAGTTCCCCAACGTTCTCCAGTATCTCAACGACGTGGACATTGCCAACGGCGAATACGGCGTCGTGCCGAATCTCGAAGACAAGCAGAACGTGACTTCGTACTTCATCGTCGACGAGCGCATGGTCAACACGACGACGATTGGCTATGCCCGGGCTGGCGGCACGGGCACGCCGCTGACCCTCAGCGAGAATCCGGATGAGCTCGTGGCCACGCTGCAGGAAGTGTTCCGGCAAATTCTCAGCGTGAGCACCACCTTCGTTGCGGCCTCGGTGCCCGTTAACGTCTTCAACCGCGCAGAAATCACCGACAACGTCTACATCGCGCTGTTCCAGCTGGACGCGCAGGCACGGCCGTACTGGGTGGGCAACGTCAAGAAGCTGCGGCTCGAAGGCGCCAATTCCGCCTCGTCGGATGCTTTCCTTGTCGATGCGCTGAACACGCCGGCGATTGCCGCCGACGGTCGTATTCGTTTCGACGCCTTGACGTACTGGACCGACCCGGCCGCAATGCCGGCTGCCGATACGGACGCGGGCGAGGTCGAAGGCCGCGACGGCCGCGTCGTGAATCGCGGTGGCGCAGGCCAGAAGATCCCGGGCGTCATCTCCGGTGACCCGCAGGAGGCCAATGGCCTCGGCGGCCGTACGGTCTATTACGATCGAACCGAATCCTCGCTGGCGCCCCTCAATGTCGACCTGATCACGGCGGCAGCCCTGCAGGAGAATTTCGATGTCGCCACGGCCGAGGCCGCGGCGTCGATGATCGCATTTTCCCGAGGCCTCGACGTCGACGACCTTGACGGTGACCGGGATACCTCGGAGGCGCGGGACTGGATCTTCGGCGATGCGTTGCATTCGCGGCCGTTGCCGATCAACTACGGTTCTAT
>JBFFSI010000098.1:0-8556 GCA_041572475.1 Woeseiaceae bacterium | reverse complement strand
GGATAGCGAGAGCGCGCGTCTTCACGATTCGAGCAAGGCAGGGATGCCGCAGCGAGATTGAGCGAGAGGAAGCTCGCCGGGTGCGGGTGCCATGCGCCGCGCTTCAGTCGCGGCTAAAGCCGCTCCCACAGAAGCCGATCCTACAGCGTGATCCCGCTAGCGGGTGCGGGTCCAGCAGTCAGCGAGCGGGCCAGAGGTCTGCGTGCCGCGACCATCGATATCGAAAGTCAGGCACTTGCCGGCCTCGTTGCCGCCTGGCAGGTGAGTCGCGCGAGCCGTGAAATTGTTAGCGTCCGGCGGTACCGGCAAGGTGACCTGGTAAGTGCCGGAATCCGTCACCAGCGGATTCGGATATCCTAGCTCCGCCAGCGTGCCGTAGCGGTTGTTCTGCAGGTAAAACCGCTCCTGGTTCTGGGCGATCTCCAGCAGGATGGCCTTGGCCTCGTTGCGCTTCGCCCGGTCGGTGAAGTCCCGGTAATTGGGATAGGCGTAGACGACGATGACAGCGATGATGACGAGCACGATCATGAGCTCGAGCAAGGTCACGCCACGCATCTTCCGATACGTGGCGTGACGCGCGATGCTGTTTCCCGTGGTCATCACTCGACGCCGTCCTGGGTCCAGAGCGTGCGCACCGGCCGGTTCTCGAAGCCCGGATCGAAGCACTCGACACCCACGCAGCCGATTGGTGGCGGGGCGCACTCGTCGCCCATGCAGTCCGGCTCGGGGCTCGGGAACAGGAAGTTCGGCGATGGCGCGATACCGCCCTGTGCAAGGTCGGTCACCCGCTCCTGGTCTTCCTCGCCCGGCACGATGTTGTCGCGCGGCGTGATCGGGTCGCCATTGATGACCGATACGCGGTACAGGAAGTTCCTGCCCTGGCCGGCAGAGCAAACGGCTGCGCCATCCGCGTCCGGTGAGAACGCGACGAAGAAGACCTCGTTGTTGAACGTCACGGACGTCGACAGGACCTTCTGGTTGGCCGGAAGGGTGAAACGCCAGCCTGCGTCGTCCGCCCCCAGCGTCGTGCCGACCGTGCCGCTGATTTCGACCAGGTCGTTATCCGTGATCGCATTCCAGCCGTCGTAGTCGCCCTGGCTCAGCCGGTTGAAGACGTTCGGGTCGCGGATCGAGTAGAACCGGTCGGTATTCGTGCTGTCCAGCGGATGCGAACGATAGCCGCTGCCGATGCTGATGGCGATGAAACGGCGGTTCTGGATGTTGTCATTGAAGATGGACACGTCGGGTGACGTATAGAACCGGCGCGTCTCGGCATCCGATGGCGTCGCGAGACCCTCGGCGCCAAGCCTGGCATAGACACCGCCCGTGACGAGGGCGTCTACACCGAAGCCGTCCGGCGAATTGCCATTGAAGATGTCGAAGCGCAGGATCTGGCCGCCCATGTCTGACGCATACATCCGGTCGGCAAGCCCGTCGCCGGTGATATCGACGACGGTTACCTGCGACGGAATCGCCCGTGTCATTTCCGCCAGCTGCAGGTTGGCCTGGTCGTCGGCACCTGCTCGCCACAGCACCTCGCCGCTCTGGAGGTCGAGGAAGTAGATGCCTGCGCCGACGGCATCCGGCGTTGCCGGATGCACGATAGTATCGTGCACGGTATCGTAGCCGCCGCCGATCACGACCACGGCCTTGTCGTTGTTGAGGCCCGGGTCGTCCATGTCCATGCGCGTTACGACCGGCCGCGACCAGCTCTGGCCGTAACCGGCTTCCTGCGAACGCCACATGACTCGCGGGTTATTTTTGTCCGTGACATCGAGCGCGTAATACGCATTGCCGCCGCGGCGCATGCCGAACAGGATATAGACGAAGTCGCCGTCCACCGGCTCGATCACGCCGTCGTTGTCGCGGTCGGCCATGACCGGCACGATGTCACCGTCCACGCCGTAGACCTTGAACGGTGCGTCCGGATTGATGAACCAGATTGGCAGGTTGGACAGGTGCTCCTTCGGCATGAAGGACCAGAGCTCTTCGCCCGTGGTGCCGTTGACGGCATGCAGGAAGCCGGCGTTGTTCGCCGTGTAGACCACGACGTCCGGGTTGGCTTCCGTGCCACCGTAGACGACGGCGGCCGGCTGCGAGTGCAGCGGATCGCCCATCCAGCGGTAGACCGACGTGTTGGGATCCAGGTCGACGTCGTTGACATCCTCGCCGCGGGCGAAACGGATCAGCTCGGCGATGGTGGGCTCTCCTTCGGCACCGCTGAGCCCGAAGTCAACGAGTTCGAACGATAGCTCGTTGGCCAGCGAGAGCTGGTTGGTGCCGGCGGTCAGGTCCGGGTCCGCCGTGTTGTTCGTAAACAAGCGGCGCACGGCCGGGTCCGGCAGTTGGGCCACGGCGCCGCCCCTGCGGACGTCGTTGCCATCAGGCGTGATGCCCCAGTAGCTTGTCGCACTGTCGAAGAACAGGCCCGTGTTGGGATCGACCGCAGGCTGGTCGTTGCGGTCGGCGACCAGCCCGTCCAGGATCTTGTACTTCTTCAGGTTGCCAGGCCAGTGCACCTGCTCGGCTGCGGCGACCGTGGTCAGGTAAAGGTCGTTGAAGTTGCGCGTACGATTGAACGTGTTGACGGCAACGGCCGGCGCCGCGAACGACAGCGAGCGGTCGTTGATGTCGTTGACGATCTCGAGCAGCGCCAGCGTCAGGCTCTCGACGTCGGATGCGAGGAAGTAGTCGCCGCCGCCGCGCTCGGCCGCCTCCCTCAGGATCGGCAGGTCGATGGCGAAGCCGATCGTGTGGGTGACGACCGTCTGCTGGCCCGGCTGGTCCGAGATGTCGTCGGTGAACAGGTAGGCCGCGATATCGTCGAGGCAGTCGCCCATGGCCGCGCCGGTGCAGCCGGCATAGCCGAGGGTGCCGAACCAGTTCGGCAGGTTGCCGACGAGCGACGGTGTTTCTGCGTCGTCGACGGGCTCACCGTCGGTCAGCAGCACGTTGAAGTTCTTCGAACACACCTCGCCCAGCGGCTGCTGGTAGACCTCAGGGGTGAGCTGGGACAGCGCAGCCGGATCGGTCGGTGTCTCGTTCACGATCTCGCCGTAATAGGCCGGCAGTCCGCGCCAGTAGAGCGCGGCCTCGTACAGCGTCTCCGAGACCGGCGTGCGGCCGCCGGCCGGGATTGCCTTCACGGTGTTGACGATGTCGGCGCGGTTCGCATCGAGGTCCTGCATGGCCTTGAGGACGGGTCCGCCCTGGTTGTTATTGAAACGCATCAGGCCGACGTTGATGCCTTCGATCGAGTTGAGGATCGCCACGGCGGTGTTCTGCACGATACTGATACGCGTATCCAGGATGGTGACCGGGTTGTTGAGGTAGTTGAGGTATTTACCGTCATAAACGGTAACGCCCTGGCTGGTCGGCCACGAACCCCAGGCAACCTCGAGTTTACTGAAGGGTGTGAAGGGGTCGACGTCGCCGCCGGACTGGGCATATACCGCGAAGGCATCCGTGCCATCGCCGTGCCTGCCGCTATCCTTGGCACACTCAACGATATCGGTCGAATTGGCCGGGTCGAGTCGCTGCCAGCGCATCGCATCAGAGCTGGTTGACCCAACGGCCGATTTGACCTTCAGGATATCCAGTAATCCCGAGTCGCCGGCACGGAACTGTGCCATCGTATTGCGGTAGATGCCGATGCCATTGATCTGCAAAGCTCCGGACACGCAAAGAAACGAAGACTTGAGGATCCGGTAGTTCTCGTTCGCACAGCTCGGCCGGACATCCTTGTAGGGTGTCCAGTAAAGATAGTTGGGGTCGCAGGCTCCAGCATACTCCAGCGAGCTGTCATAGATCTGCCGGGTCTGCTCCGAGTTGCTGCCCATACTGCCCGACGAGTCGATGATCAGCAGCACGTTGGGCGTGGTCTGCAGATCCGCGCTCGGATTGATCAGCAGCAGCTCCGTATCATCGGCCACGGCGGGCGTGCCGCAAGTCAGGGCCAGCAGCAGACCGGCGCTCGTCCATTTCGTCCTTTGAATTGCCGTCTTCATGTCCATTCCTCTCTAATGCTGACGCCTGCCTACCTGAGCAGGATCCATACCTTCGTGACGCGATCCGACTCGAGGTGGTGCAGCACCTGGATCGTCTCGTCATCCGGGTCAGCGACATCCCGAAGCGCCTTGCGGAAATCATCGAGGGACATCGATTTGCCGTTTATCTCCCAGACGGTCGATTCGTCGACGCGCTTGGTCTCGTAGGAGCACTCGGCGCACTTCCTGTACGCTATCGTGCCCGCGTTGCGTTGCGGCAGGCGAATATCGCTGAGCGCGATCTCGTATGCTGCGGCAATCGTTTTGAACTGCGCAGCCGCCGGCAGGGCAAGGCTGAGCACGAGGGCGGTAACTATGATTTTCAGTTTCATGGGAGTACTCCGTTACGTCTACCGCTTACAGCGACGGCGCCTGCGGGCCGACGACATAGAAAGCCTGGGTATGGACCGCGGTCGAGTCGCGGTCGGTGGTTGAGCCGGGCGCGCGGCGGGACTCGGACTGCGCCGTCGCAAGAAAGTGATAAGCGGACACGCCGCCGCCAGCACCGAGGCTGAACGCCTGGTCGGGCACGATCGTCGAATTCTCGAACTGGATCTGCGCGGTGACCGAGTCGTTGGAATTGATTACCTGGGTCACGGTCGCGCCGGCTACGGTATTGAACGCGCCCTGCCCGAGTGCCGCTTCCAGCCCGGTCTCGGCGGCCTGGAAAGCGTTCTCGCTATTCTGGTTGTTGCGCGCCATCGCGAGTTCGGTCGTCGCCGTGTTCATACCGGAGATGGCCAGTACGGTGATTACGACGAGCAGGATGAGGCCGACGACGAGCGCCGCGCCCTGTTGGTTTTTCATGATCTGTATCGTTTTCATATTGCTGTTCTCGATCAGGTTCGCGCGTTGCGCAGCAGGATGGTCTTCGACACCTGCATGCGCCGATAAGCATCGTTCGGTGTCCCCAGGTTCACGTCACCAGGGTCGAAAGACCGGACTTGCTGGATACCGGTCTCCGCGGTCACGCCGCGCACCACCAGCCAGATACGTGCCGTGATGACCCGCGCGCCGGGGATATAGGCCCCGTCGTTCGGATCGTAGACCCCGTCGCCCGGGTTGACGTAGCGGTCGACCGTGTTGTCGTCGTTAACGTCCACGCCGAATTGCACCTGCAGGTTCTCGACGCCGGGAGCCACTTCCTGGTCCTCGATCGTCTGCACGCCGCCGACGAAGGCGAGCGTCTTGCGCCGCAACGTGGGCACGCCCGGAATCAGCTCCGAGTTGTTGGCCACGTAGTAGCTGTTAACGAAGAGGTTGTGCGTCGACGAGTCCACCGGCGTAAATTCGGCCGGGATAGCGCCGTCGGCGAAGATCTCGCCCTGGATCCGGGTCGTCTGTATCTGCAGCCGTCCCGCCTGCAGCATGGGGGCCGGATCGACGGACGCGCGCCGTACCGTGAGGACGTCCGAATTGCCGACTGCGGCGGGCTCGGCGGCACAGGCGAGGCTGTAACCGTTGTTCTCACCATCGACGGCCATGCCGATGTTCAGCGCCCAGCCGTCGCCACATTCGTTGGGCTCGGGCAGGCCCATCGGGTTCGGATCGCCGATAATGGAACGTCCATCGATCGACAGGGCACGACTGGTCATGCCCCAGTTGCTGGCCATGCGCAGGTCGGCCTCGATCGTGTCCATGGCAAACGTTGCCGTCTCCTGCACGCGCGCAATCGACTCGTTGACGACGAACGCCTGCCGGCTCTGGTTGTAGATCTGCACGGCGCCGATCATCAGGAACGAGCCGATCGCCAGGGCGACCATGAGTTCGACCAGGGTCAGGCCGAGCTGTTGTTGTCTGCGTTTGATCATAAGTCCAGCACCGGAATCGTGATCGTGTAGTTCAGGACCTCGCCCGGCTCGGTCCAGTTGATCGAAATCGTGTACAGCGGCGGGTTGACGGTGTCGTCGAACTGGACGATGACGTCGCCATTCGGGAGGGCGTCCTGCGCCTCCTGGTCCCAGATGGAAATGTCGTTGGCCGCCATCTGCGCTTCGTTGCAATCGATGCCTGCCGCCACGCAGTTGTTGTTGGCGCCCTGGCCGGCGTAGGCGATGCCGGCCCGCGGATTCGCGCGGATTCGGTCGGCGACGTCGCCAGCCAGCGTGACGGCCTGGTGGCGGAACATCGACGTGCGGCCTGCCTGCATGCTCTGCACGTAAAGTCCCGCGATGCCGAGCATGCCGACCGACATGATGATCAGCGCAATCAAGACCTCGACCAGCGAAAAGCCGCGTTGCCGGGTTCCAGTTGTTCGGGTGTTCTGCATGGATAGCTTTCCTCTACTCCCGGCCCCTACGGGCACGCCTTGCCCATGTCGGCCAACGCGTTGCCGATCATGCCCTGGTCGCGCAGGATCGTTGCCCGCCCGAGCGGTGTGGCGACGAACAGTCGCGCCGCCGAGTTGCCGCCAGCCGCAACGATATTGCCGCGCTCGTCGCACATCACGACCTGACTTACGGCCGCATTGCCGCCGACATCGCCCCGACCCAGGCCGGTCGCCGCGAAGCTGAAATACGTGGCGTCATCGGCGACGGCGAGCAAAACGCCCGTCTCAGCCGGGCCGTGAGCGCGCAGCACCGATTCGGTGGCGCCGGCACGCGTCAGGTCGCCGTTTTCGTCGACGAACACGATGTAGCCCTGGTCCCAGGTGCCGCCGCAGTTGGCGCCCGCGTCGAGCGCGTTGGCGCTGGCGCAGATCGTGATGTTGGTCTTGGCGCGAGCAGCCTCGCTGCGCGCCAGCTGGAAGGCGGCATGCAGGTCGTTGGCCGTGCTCGTCATGCGGCTGTTGCGCGTGAACTCGGCGAGATTTGGCACGCCCAGCGCCAGGATGACCCCAATCACGAGAAACGTGATCAGCAGTTCGTAGAGCGTGAAACCGCTTTGCTGTCGCTTTTTCATGCACCCAATATAAAGGGTCCGCGTGCCCCGTTCCGGGGTACCCGACGAGTGGGTAAATAGGGCCGATGAGCGGTCGAATCCAGGCCACTCGATTTAACTTAATCCGCACAAACATACGGCTCTCCGAGGGCTGTTTCGAAGGCCACCCGGGGGCGCCCGGTGTAACTGACCACGAGCGCCTTCGGCGCCACCCTGTCGGCCCGGTCACAGACCACGATCGTGCCGTTCGTGGCGCGCTTGTGGGTGGCGCGAAGCGTGAATCCGCGCCGGTTGGCGGTGATCCGGACCCTGTCGCTGGCCCGGTGCACCTGCAGCACCGGTTCCCCGGCATCGATCCGGGGCGGCTCGTCCCGGTCGCGGTTGTTGAACATGATCCACCCCTGGGACCAGTCCCGCCCGGGGCTGCAGCGGACCCCGTCACTGCTGGGACAGATCGAAACCACCTGGCGGCGCATGATGGATTCCTTGCGGGCCAGGTGGACGGCGTGGAAGAGGGCATTGATCTCGGCGCTGATACGCGCCCGGGCGGCTGTCTGTCCCAATTGGGGCAGGCCGACCCCGGCCAGGATCGCCACGATCAGCAGCGTGATGAGCAATTCGTACAGCGTGAATCCGCGCGCCCGGCTCTGCATAAGGACCTCCTTGTCCAGCCCGCAGATTAGGCCCGCAAGGCCATCTGGGCACGCCGAAAAACTGGGCTATAATCGCCGAATAACGGCATGAGGTTGGAGAACGATGACACGCGAGGGTGTACTGGCGCTGTTTGACCGGCACGGCATTTTGCCGACGCCCCAGCGCGAGGAGATCGCGGGCGTCCTGCTCGAGCGGCCCCAGCACCTGTCAGCAGAACAGATCATCGACACGCTGAAGGCCTCAGGAAGCGGCGTCTCGAAGGCGACCGTGTACAACACGCTCAACCTGTTCGCCGATCGCGGGCTCGTCAAAGAGGTGATGGTCGACCCGGTGCGCAAGTTCTATGACTCCACGACGCATCCGCACCATCATTTCTTCAACGTCGATTCCGGCGAGCTGTCGGACATACCCGAAGGCCAGGTGTCCTTCGGGAACCTCCCGGAACTGCCGGAGGGCACCGAGCGTGAGAGCGTCGAGGTGCTGATCCGGGTCCGCGACAAGGCCTGAAACGCCCCGCAACTCTTTAATCGCGGGAGCGCTGGGGCTATACTTCGCGCCCGCTACAACGTGCCGATATAGCTCAGTTGGTAGAGCAACGCATTCGTAATGCGTGGGTCGGGTGTTCGAGTCACCCTATCGGCACCATTTCTCCCTAAAAAACCAATAGTGACCAGCTATTGCTCGTACTTCTCGAGCAGCACCCCGAAGCGCGGATCGTTCCTCAGGGCGGCGAAATGCGGGCTGTTGCGCAGCCGGTCGAAATTGGCGTAGCCGCCGGCCAGCGCCTGCTCGAGCATCGCGAGCGCCGCCTCCGTATCGCCGAGCCCTGCGTGGGCGGCGGCGGTGGCGCGCAGCAGCCATGGCTGAATGGTGTCGCCTCGCACTCTCGCTTTCTCCAGCTCGGCCTCGTAACGGGCCAGCGCCTTGCCGTACTCGCCGTGATCGAGAAACAGATTCGCGAGATTCACTGAGGCGG
>JBFFSI010000097.1:0-8734 GCA_041572475.1 Woeseiaceae bacterium | reverse complement strand
CGCGCCGAGTTCCTGCGCATGATCGGCAACCCCCGCTAGCGCCCTGCGGAAAGGGCCGCCGGGCGCACGTTGCGCGTGCTGCGGCCTCTACTCGAGGCCGAGCACGGCGGCGCCCTGTTCGAACGAGATATCCACGGGAATGCTGGCCCGCGTCAGCCGATCGAGGTCCTCCTGGAGCCGGGACCCGACGACTCCCATGGAATTCGTCAGCTCCGACGCCCCATCGTAATCGCCGTCCCCCTGGAGTGTCAGCAGCAGTCGCGACAGCTCCGTCATCGCCTGCTCCATGCGTTCGAAATCGACGCTGTAGCGCCCCGTGCCGGAATCACGGACGAACGCGCCGTTCTCAGCGAAGAAGTTGAACCGCAGCATGTTGGCCTTGCCGTGCGCGCTGCTGGCCCCGAAACGGATCGAGCGAAACACGCTGGCCATGAACGTCACGTAATAGTCGCGAAGGTCGACGTCGCCGAGTTCACCGGCCTTCTGCAGCTCCGTGACCATGTACAGCCCGAGAACGTCTGCTTTGCCCTCCTCCATGCTGCCCGCAACGTCCTTCAGCGCATCCCTGACCGTGCCGTTGCCGTCGACGGTGTACTTGATGCCGAGGCCATGGGCCACTTCATGGAACATCGTGTTCGCGAAAAATGCATCGAAGGAAATATGCTGCCGCTGTGACTCCGCGATCAGTTCGTCGGCGATCGGTACCAGGATCTTCTCGAACTTCGCTTGCATTGCGTTCTTGAGCTGCAAGCGCCGCGTACCCTTCTCGAGCTGCACGTCTTCGTCGTTCGGCAGGTTGATCGCGATCGTTTTCGAGCCGGCGTTGCTGTGTCCGGCGTAGTAGACGACGTCATAAGCATTGAGGTCGGAGTCCGAGCCCGGCGTTTCCAGCTTGTACTGCTCGGGAACGGGAAGACCCTGCTGTAACTCCGGCAGGAAGGTGGCGAACTTCGCGAGCTGCGCGCTCCAGACCATGTCCTTGATCAGAACATAGGACTCGTAGGCGGCCTTGTAGCCGAACAATCGGTCTTCGTAGTTTTCGATGGCGCCGATGACGACATCGATCTCGTTGTCCTTGACGTCCATCCAGTACAGGTCGCTGACCTGGTACTGGTCGCTGATGAGCGCATTGGCCCTGAGCTTGAGGTAATTCGCGAAGCTCGCGCTTTCCGCAAGATCGGCCGCCTCGTGGAGCAAGGCGGCAGCTCGCCCGAGCTCGGCCGCGTAGGCGACGTGATAGGGCACGACCGTCAGTCGGCCCTCATCGTCACGCCGAAGCAGCGTGTACAGGCTCTGCTTGTCGGGCAAGTAGGCGCCCTCGAATTCTTCGACCGTCATGTCCGCCGGGTAAAAATTGGCGCCCTCCGGCTTGGGCCCGACACCCTCGATAAACGGCACCTCGTTTTCCAGGCGGTCCCAGGGTCCGTAATTGATCTCTGCGAAGCGCCGGGCATCCGCGTCTTCGATCGTGTCGAGCCAGTCTTCGTAGCCGGGCCCATAGGCCTGCTTCCAGAACAGGTCGTCCATGACCTTGGAGGCCTCGATCAGCAGGCCGATCATCTCGCGCTGGCTGTCGGTCAGGTAGCTGAGATCGGCCGTCAGCGTGAAATCAGCATAGATCTCCGGCCGCGGCTTCGCCTCCTCGAGCGACTCGACAACCTGCTCGGGCGCCGGCTCCTGGCCACAGGCCGCCAGTGCCGCCGCCACCATGGCGACTGCCGCCGCCGACATTCTGGTCCGTGAATTCACTGTTCACCCCTTCGCGAATAAGGGGCTGATTATCTCACAGGTCGACGAGAGTGACGTCTTCCCAGGTCAGCGGTTCGCCGAGGAACTGGCCGCCGACGCGGGCGAAGCGGGTTGCGCCGTCCGTGGCGAGCAGGCGCAGCTCTCCCTCACGTTGCTGGTCATTGAGAATTTCCAGCTTCCCGAGCAGCTCCTTCGCAGCCGCGGCCGTCGTGCTGGCCGAATCGACGATCGCGACGGAGCCGTCGAGGACCTTGGCGAAGGTCTGCCTCAGCAAGGGGAAATGCGTGCAACCGAGAATGACGGTGTCGAGCTCGTTGGCGGCTGCGCCGGCCTCGTCGAGGTAGCGCCGCACGATGGCCTCGGCGATCGCGCCGCCGTTCCAGCCCTCCTCGGCCAGCGAGACCAGCATCTCGCAGGCCAGCTCGCCCACCTTCGCACCGGGGTCCAGGGCGGCGATGGCCTGCCGATACGCACCCAGCTGGACGGTGGCCTCGGTCGCGAGCACGAGGTGCTTGCCGCCCGGGCTGGCCGCGACCGCCGCGGTCGCCCCCGGCTCGACCACGCCAATCACCGGCAGCGGTGCCATTTGCTCGCGCAGCGTGCCCAGGGCAACGGCGGATGCCGTGTTGCAGGCCACGACGAGCAGCTTTATGCCCGTGGACTGCAGCAAACGCGTCGCCTGCGACGCGTAACGCGCAATCGAAGCGGGGCTCTTGGTGCCGTAGGGCAGTCGCGCCGTATCGCCGAGGTAAACCAGGTCTTCTCCCGGTAAGGCCTCGCGGAGGGCCTTTAGGACGGTCAAGCCCCCGACCCCGGAATCGAAGACGCCTATCGGCAACCCTTTTGCATCGGATGCGTTCATCGGCGCATTGTACTGTGGAATAATCCGCCTCCACTACGGAGTTCGGGAGCGACGTGCAGAAA
This sequence comes from Woeseiaceae bacterium, assembly GCA_041572475.1. GTDB lineage: Bacteria > Pseudomonadota > Gammaproteobacteria > Steroidobacterales > Woeseiaceae > UBA1847. The sequence continues at coordinate 6,061 of JBFFSI010000097.1, read as the reverse complement.
GTCCTTTACGCTATCGGTGCTGGTATCGCGCTGTTCGTGATCGTCGGGCTGGCGCTGCCTCACGAGTCGCGCGTCGAGGTTCGTACGGACATCGACGCCCGTCCCGCAACGGTCTTCGCGCTCATCAACGATTTCCGCCGCGTGAATCTCTGGGCGCCGGTAACCGCAGCCGACCCCAATGCCCGCGTCGTCTACTCGGGACCGCCCCGCGGCGAGGGAGCAACCGTGACCTGGGACGGCTCGATTATCGGTACCGGCTCCGAATTGATCGTTGCGAGCCAGCCATTCGAGCGTATCGAGACGATCATCAATGCCGGTAGCGAAGGGGAATCCCGATCGACGTTCACCCTCTCCGGCCGGGACGGGCAGACGATGCTGGTCTGGACCTTCGCGACCGACTACGGTTACAACCTCGTCGGGCGCTACCTCGCCGTGTTACTCGAGGACGCGGTTCGGCAGGATCACGAGCAGGGCCTCGCCAGCCTGCGCGAGCTTGCCGAGAGCCTGCCACGTGCGGACTTCAGCGAACTACAGATCGAACACGTCGTGGTGGAGGCGCAGACCATCGCCTACCTGCCCACGACGTCGATCCCGGAGCCGTCGGCGATATCCGAAGCCATGGGCAATGCCTACTTTCGCGTGCTGAGCTTCATTGACTCTCAGGGCCTTTACGAGGCCGGGGCGCCCATTTCGATCACCCGGTCGTTCAGCGGCGGCGAGCTGCTGTTCGATGCCGCCATTCCGGTCCGGGGCGTCAGCGATGCCACGCCGTCCGGGGACGATGGCGTCAGGATCGGTGAGACTTACGCGGGGCCCGTGATCCGGGTAAAGCACGTCGGCTCCTACCGCGGTCTCGGCGCCACGCACGCAAGGATTGCCGCCTATCTCGCGGCCCTCGGCATCCAGCGCGCCGGAGCCGCCTGGGAGTCGTACGTATCCGACCCGACCAGGGTCGCGGAGAGCGAGTTGCTGACCTACGTCTACTACCCGATCGAGCCGGCCAGGTAGCGCGAGGAATCCTGTAGGAACCGCGGCCAGCTAAAGCAACCGCCTGCAGGAGCGGCTTCAGCCGCGACTCAGTTCGACTTGACCAGGAACGGCGGTACGCCGGCACGCTCCTGCCCGTCACTCGACAGGGCCACATCGGCGTGCTCGGCGCGGCGAGCCAGCTCGTCGTAGAGCGAAACGATCATGGCCGCGCAGTCGCTGGCCTCGTCGACAGACATCTTGCGCACGGATGCGCAGATCGGGCCCTCGCCGTTCAGCGGCGAGACGCGGTGCATCTGCTGCTTCAGATCGGTGAAGGGTTCCTTGAGCGTTATGGGCAGTTCTGCTTCGTTGATGTCGACCAGGTGGTCTTCGTAGGCCTTTATAAGTCTTTGTTTTATATGGCCATGGCTAGCCAGCACCGAGACGGCGGCTAGAAAGCGATCAACGTGGTACGACATCTCCACTCCAGCGTTTGGTTATTGTTAGGCCGCTTTTGTTTCCGAAGGCGGCTTCGTTACGCTTGCGAGCGACTACCTCCTGTAGTCCGCGGCCCTCTCAAACCGCCCTGTCCGTGATCTACTCTTGATCTTTCAGATACCTGCGTAAGGTTCTTATAACAAACATCCTGATTTGCACGCAAGTGGTGCAAAATACCTATGCCTTACGGAACTCGATGGCCCACTGCTCGTCGCCGAGCTCGCGTTCGGCCGAGTACAGGGCCTTGTCCTGGCCGACAGCCCAGTCTGACGCCAACGTTTCCGCCATGACGTAGTCCCGGTGCGCGGCCAGGGCGCGGCCGATAGCGTCTGAACCCGATATGCCGAGCACGATCCGGTCCGACACCTCGAGACCCGCCTGCTTCCTCGCGTCCTGCACGGAGCGCACGATCTCGCGCGCCCAGCCTTCATCCACGAGTTCGGCGCTCAGCGTCGTATCGAGTTCCACCAGGTAGCCGGCCTCTTCCGCACACGCGTAACCCTCGGCCGCCTCGGTCTCGACGAGGAAGTCGTCGGGCCCGAGCAGCTCGTCGATCATCGGCACGGCGTAGGTTTCCCCCGCAGCGACCGCCCGGGCGATGTCCGCCTTATCGGCATCCGTATCCAGCCACTTCTTGAGCAGGGGAATCTGCTTGCCGTAACCCCGCTTGCCGAGGGCCGGCATATTGGGCTTGATGCGGTAATTGACGTGACTCGCGTCCTGGGCGATGAACTCGATCGACTTGACGTTGAGCTCCTCGAGAACCTGCCCCTGGTTTGCCTCGAGTGCACTGCGCGCGCGCTCGTCCGGCGCCCGCACGAGCACCCTGGCGAGCGGCTGGCGGGTCCGGACACCCGACTGCCCGCGCGCGGCACGCCCCAGCCCGACGACCTTCTGCACCACGCCGATGTCGTGCATTAATTCGTCGTTCTTCCAGGCAGGATCCGGCTCCGGCCAGCCGATCATGTGCACACTGTCGGGCGCATCCGGATCGACGCTCTTGACGAGGTTCTGGTACACGTGCTCGGCCAGGAACGGCAGGAACGGCGCCATCAGTTCGTGTGCGGCCTTGAGGCACTCATAGAGCGTCAGGTACGCCGACTGCTTGTCGTCCATGTCGGTCGACTTCCAGAACCGGCGGCGATTGCGGCGCACATACCAGTTGCTGAGCTGATCGACGAAGGACTCGATGGCCTCGCCCGCGGTCTTGGTCTCGTAGTCGTCGAGCGCCGCCGTCACCGTGACGATCGTGTCGTGTGTCAGCGCCAGCGCCCAGCGGTCGATCTCGGGCCGCTGGGCTACCGGGATCTCCCGGCCGAGGTCAACCTCGTCGAGCCGTGCATAGAGCACGAAGAAGCCGTAGGTGTTCCAGAACGTGTTGATAAACGTACTGGCGACGTCGGCGACGATGTCGACCGAGATGCGTTTCGGCACATCCGGCGACAGCCGCGCCAGGAAATACCAGCGCAGCGCGTCGGCCCCGACCGAGTCGAAGACATCATAAGGATCGACGATGTTGCCGAGCGACTTGGACATCTTCTTGCCGTCCTTGTCGACGATCAGGTTCAGGCAGATGCAGTTCTTGTAGGCCACGCTGTCGGAGACCAGGGTCGCGATCGCATGCAGCGTGTAGAACCAGCCGCGGGTCTGGTCGATGGCCTCGCAGATGAAATCCGCCGGGAAGTGCTGCTCGAAGATGTCCTGGTTCTCGAACGGGTAGTGCCACTGCGCGTAGGACATGGCGCCCGAGTCGAACCAGCAGTCGATGACCTCGGGCACGCGCCGCCAGGTCTTGCCGTCCTTCTCGAAGCTGATGTCGTCAATCGCCGGCCGGTGCAGGTCCAGCTCTGACAGTTGCTGACCTGACAATTCTTCGAGCTCGGCGACCGAGCCGATCATGTGGTAGTTGCCGTCGTCGTCGGCCCACACGGGCAGGGGCGTACCCCAAAAGCGCTCGCGCGACAGCGCCCAGTCGATGTTGTTCTCCAGCCAGTTGCCGAAGCGGCCCTCGCGGATGTGGTCCGGCACCCAGTGAATCGTGTTATTGAGCTCGACCATGCGCTCACGGAACTGCGAGGTGCGGATGTACCAGGCGTTTTTCGCGTAGTAGATGATCGGGTCGCCGGTGCGCCAGCCGAACGGGTAGTTATGCGTGCAGCGTTCCGAGCGGAATATCAGGCCCCGGTCCTTGAGGATGCGGATCAGCGGCTTGTCCGCGTCCTTGAAAAACATGCCCCTGACCGGCTCGACGGCGTCGATGAAATTGCCGTCGAGACCGACGCCGTGCACGACGGGCAGGCCATGCTCCTGGCCGAACGCGAGGTCGTCGACACCATAGGCCGGCGCCGTATGTACGATGCCGGTGCCGTCCTCGGTACTGACGAAATCGGCCGAGTACACCTGGAAGGCGGCGTCGGTGTCGACCTCGAGGTAGTCGAACAGGCGCTCGTAGCGCGTGCCGACAAGGTCTTTGCCCTTCACGGTCTTGATGACCATGTGCTCGAGGTCGCGCATCACCGCCTCGCGCAGGGGCTCGGCCACGACCAGGACCTCGTCGCCGGCCCGGCAGTAGCTGTAGTCGATGTCTTCGCCGACGGCGAGCGCCAGGTTCGAGGGCAGCGTCCAGGGCGTCGTCGTCCAGACGAGGATGTAGGTATTGTCCTCGCCCTCGACCTTGAAGCGCACCGTGATCGACGGATCCTCGGTTTCCTTGTAGCCGAGCGCGAGCTCGTGTGACGACAGGGTGGCGCCGATGCGCGGGTCGTAGGGCACGACCTTGTAGCCGCGGTAGATCAGGTCCTTGTCCCAGATCTGCCTCAGCAGGTACCAGACGGTCTCGATGTACTTGTTGTCGAGCGTGTAATAAGCCTCGTCGAGGTGCACCCAGAAGCCCATGCGCTCGGTCATCTTCTCCCAGTCGCCGATGTAGGTCATGACCGACTCGCGGCACAGGCGCGTGAACTCGGCGATGCCGACCTTGGCCTCGATCTCGTCCTTGTCGTAGCTCTCGATCAGGCCTTCTTTCTTGAGATGCTTCTCGACCTCGTGCTCGACGGGGAGACCGTGCGTGTCCCAACCGGCCTTGCGCGGCGCGTGGTAGCCGCGCATGGTCTTGTAGCGCGGGAACATGTCCTTGAACGCGCGCGCCAGCACGTGATGAATGCCGGGCTTGCCGTTCGCGGTCGGCGGCCCCTCGTTGAAGCTGAACCGCGGCCGCCCCTCGGACATCGCCAGCGTCTTCTCGAAGGTCTCGTGCTCGCGCCAGAACGCCAGCACCTCCTGCTCGAGGGCCGGACCGTCGTAGCGGCCTTGTACTTCTTTGAATGCCAAACTCAATTCTCCAAAACGAAAACGCCCCGGACGCAAAAGCGCCCGGGGCGAGAAATTCGCGGTACCACCCGGCTTCGTAACGACCTCGCGGCGTCACCTCTCAGGTACGAGACCCGTCGCCCGTTTCGTGGGCCAGCCGGCTGCGTCTACTCGAACCGCACTTCGCGGTCCTTTCGGGCAGCGACTCCGGGGTGATATTCGGCGGATCCAGGCCCCGGGGCTCGCACCCTCCCCCGGTCGCTGCGGCCCGAACGGCCCGCCTACTCGTCCCCATCGACGTCTTGCGGGCAAAACTAGCGGCAAGTGGCGGTAAATACAAGCCATTTCTGGCGTTCCGGCGCCGACGATCCGGGGCACTTCGCCGATGAATCAACAGCTCTGCCGGCGCGCCTGACCGGCGCCTAGAGGTCCCTGATCAGCAGCACCCAGTTTTCGCCGGGATTCTCCCAGGCCTCCTTCACCATCTTGCGGGTCGCCCGCTCGGTGTAGCCCTGGCGCTCGTAAAGCCGGCGCGCGCCCGTATTCGCGTCCGCGACGATGATGCTGAGCCCTTTGCGCTGCGTGAGTCTCGCAAGTTCCTCGGCAATGCCCAGCAACTCCGATCCGTAACCCTTGCCGCGGCACTCCGGGAGCGCGGCGAGCACGTTGACGTACCAGGTGCCGGCGGCGAGATTCTCGAGCTGCTGCAGCGGCACGAACATCGGCGCAAGCTCGTCGTAGTTGGTCGCTTCGGGTTCGTCCGGCAGCGGGTAGCCCATCAGCGCCGCGACGACGCTGCCATCCTCTTCCCTGACCACGGTGTTGCGGTAGGAAAACGAGCCGCTGTCCCGCTGGGCGCGCTGCCGCCCCACTTCCCACGGCGACTGGCCGGGCTCGGCGATCTTCGCCCACAAGTAGACCGGCAGCCCCTCGCCAGCGATGTTGATGAGTTCCGCCATCGCGCGGGCATCATCAGGCATGGCTGCGCGATGCGGTGGCGAGCAGACGAGCTCTGAGTATCCGGATTCAGACGTCGACATGTGGTGCGCCTCTTGTGGCTACCGGCAAAACACGGGCAAGGCCGTTCGTTGCATCCTGAAACAGTCTCGGAAATATTTTCGCCTTAGAATAGGTCCTATTAAGTATCGCATCTATTCGGAGCCCGCATGCTCATCAAGAAGCCGGCAGATATCCGCCCTTCGGAGATCACGAGCAAGGACAACTACCTGAACCGCCGTGCGTTCATTCGCGCCGGCAGCATCGCCGGGGCATCGGCCCTGGCCGG